>JBAYVI010000212.1:0-4675 GCA_041674625.1 Melioribacteraceae bacterium
AAGTTGTTTCTTTTGATATGCTTTTTCTTTGATGTGAAAGAGTAAGTAAATCACTCCCCTCTCCATTAGCTCTATTCCAAAGCGAGATGCCATGCTTACCAAAAAGGAGCGCAAAATAATCCGCTGGACTGTTTTGTATGTCAGAAATGACATAAAACCCTTTTGAATTGAGCGTCTTTTGAGTTACTTTTCCTACACCCGGAATAACCGAGATTGGCATTGGAGCAAGAAACTCTTTTTCATATCCATGTATTATATACGTAATTCCTTTCGGTTTCATACAATCCGAACCAATTTTTGCTACATTTTTGTTACTACCAATTCCTATCGAACACGGGAGCGAAAGTTTATCCCAAATCTCCTTTTGTAATCTGGAAGCGAACATAAAAAGCGAACCATAAATATATTCACATCCTGTAAAATCCATAAAAAATTCGTCTATCGATGCCTGTTCTATCATCGGTGAATAGTTTTCGAGTATCGCCTTAACATTTTTAGAGAACCGCACATATTCTTTATGACTGCCGTGCAAATAAATACCTTGCGGACAGAGTTTATATGCTGTTTTTATCGGCATTGCAGAATGAAGACCATATTTACGAGCCTCATAAGAGCAGGCAGCCACTACTCCTCTACTATTGGGATCGCCACCTACAATTACCGGCTTCCCCTCCAAAGATGGGTCTAATACCCTTTCGACCGATACAAAGAAAGCATCTAAATCAAGATGAAATATTGTTTTCATAATTCCTCAAGAATTAACTTGCATTTTCATTCCCAAAAAGTTAATATAGTGTACAAATGTTTACTATCTAAATATGCTTAAATCTAAAGACAATATCAAACAAAAAGACGCAATAATTGATATGCAAAATTACCGCCTGCCTGGCAGTAATCCCGCTAATATAGTAAAATTGCATACACATTTTAGGGGAAGCTTCGATAAAGTAGGTTTCGATATTTATGATTATGAACTCCTCTTTAATGATGAAGCCACCCGCCAATTAATGCGCCGCGGGGATACTATCGGTTGTTTTTATATCGAGTCCCCCGGAATGCGCTCATTATTAAAACGACTTAATTGTGATACATTCGAGATGCTCACCGCCGCAAGCTCTGTAATCCGACCCGGAGTAGCAGAAAGCGGTATGATGCAGGAATTTATAGATCGGCATAAACAACCCACAAAACGGAAATACCTAATCCCCGAAATGGAGGAATTTTTAGGCGAGACTTATGGTGTGATGATCTATCAAGAAGACGTAATCAAAGTAGTGCATCATGTAGTAGGTATGTCCTTAGAAGAAGCCGATCTGCTTCGCCGAGCAATGAGCGGTAAAATGCGCTCCCATTCAGCAATGCAACAGCTTATTAACCGATTCTTCCAATGCTGTGATGCTCGTGGATATAGTAAGGAGATAGCTCAAGCACTATGGAATCAGATCGATTCATTCGCCGGATATGCTTTTTGTAAAGCTCATAGTGCATCTTTTGCCCTCCTTTCGTTTCAGGTGGCATTCCTTAAAACTCACTACCCCGCCCAATTTATGGCGAATGTACTTAATAACGGCGGCGGATACTATTCTGCCGAGGTCTATATAAATGAATCAAAAAGAATGGGGATTAAAATTCTTCTCCCTTCTATCAATGAAAGTCTATGGGAATATAAATCTTCGGGTAATAGCATCAGACTTGGTTTCCTTGCTATCAAAGGTTTTGATAGTGGCTTCGCACTCAAAATTGTACGAGAAAGAAATTCTAACGGTAAATTCGTCTCCTTAGCCGATTTCATAGTGCGAACGGGTCTCGGTTACGAACATACAAAAAAACTTATCTCATGCGGAGGTATGAACTCATTCAAAGAGACACGACCTACTTTAATGCGCTTAATCGATATCTATTATAATAAAAGAAAAATTTTAGATAATAATTATAATGACCTATTTATCAACGAGAGCTTCAAGCTCGAAGAGGAGATAAAAACGAACACAGAGTATTCCATAAGCGAAATCTGTGCAATCGAATATGAGATTTTTGGTTATATGGTTAGCCGCCATCCGCTTCACTTTTTTCATAATGCCGTATCCGCTCCCGATATAGTAAGGTCTACCGATCTAAAAAATCATAAGGGGAAAAGAATTAAAATGATCGGTTGGTATATGGCTTCTAAAAGGATAAAAACCAAGAAGGGAGAAATTATGAAATTTCTTTCACTCGAAGATTTATCGGGCACTTTTGAAGCAATTTTTTTTCCGAAAACATATAATATCTACGCCGAGCAGACAATCTCTACCGGACCATATCTCTTAGAGGGGAAAGCCGATTTAGAAAACGGGAATAATATTATCGTGGAAAAACTACGACTTCTTTCGAGTATGGATGCTCGTTCGGTTACACGTAAAGATAGCTCCGAGAATAATTATTTCGGTGATGTGGAAAAAGTATCGGAAGAGGAATTTGCACTCGCCGCCAAGCTCGATAGAGAAAAACTCAGACGCGCTTATGCAATCTGATTTCCATTAATCTCAAAAATGTGGGGATCGTTTGGTATATCATTTATTGACTTAATTATGAGTTCGCCGCCCACAAAATCTCTATCCCCACTTTCTGACGCAATATCATTAATCGTATCCCTTAAAACTCCGAGCGAACGCTGGCTGAGAAGATCAAGCTTCATTAACCCGATATCCTCCACTCCGTACATATCGGGTTGAGTGATAATTAAACCTAACCCTTTATTCTTCGCGTATTGAAGTGCCACATAATTAGTAAGCTGTTTCGGACTTATCACTAATCCACTCGGATGAATACTTATATGACGTGGATATCCGGCTAATCGAGCAGCCAATTTTACAATCGTTTTCCATGGCTCGGAATCAAATTTCAGTGAGCGTGTCTCCGGAAATTTCTCCGCTATATCGGGAAGATTATCTGCACTTGTCCAAGGAATAAACTTACTAAATTTCGATATCTCTGCATCCGGGATACCAAATACCTTTGCCGTTTCTCTAAAAGCAGAACGCGCTCTGAATGTAACAGTAGTAGAAATCATCGCCACTTTATCATAACCATGCTTCTCATAAACATATTTCACTATCTCGTCCCTCTCTTTCCACGAGAAATCTAAATCCACATCAGGAGGAGATTTACGCGCAAAATTCAAAAATCGCTCGAAATAAAAATCATATTTTAGCGGATCCACCTGAGAGAAACCGAGTCCATAACAGACAATACTATTAGCCGCCGAACCCCGACCAATCATCATCATTCCCCTTCGCATCGCCTCCTGAACTACATCCCAAATAACTAAGAAATATTTCGAGAGATATAGCTTATCGATTACATCTAATTCTTTGTTTACTCTATCACTTACAGCACCCTCATAGACTTTATAAATCTTTTTTAGATTCGTCTTCACGATATTCGTTAATTCTTCGTGATAAACTGATTGAAGACCGCTTTCTTCGTCTATAAATTTATTCTCACCTAATCCTAAATCGATACTTACATGCTTCACAATATAATTTATGTTCTCAAGTGCTTCAGGAATACTCTTAAACTTAGATATAAATTCTTCTGAACTAAGTAAATGATAGTTTTCATCTACCGATTTTTCTGACGATATATTTTTTATGGTACTGTTTTCCCTTATTGCCGTAACCACCTTGTGCAACATAAGTTCATCTTTGCTTTCCATATAGGCAGGATGCGAGGCTATGACTTTTAGCTTGTTTTTTCCCGCATACTGCAAAAGTGAATTGGACTTTTTTATTGTTGCCGGTGTAAATATTAATTCCACAAAAAGATTTTCTGCGACTTCATTAATCTGTGAATACATTTCAAGAACTTCAATCGAAGAAGTGATACAGAAAATGTCTTTTAGATTTTGAGGAGAGAGATTTAATAATGAAAAATCTTCATTGAGCTTTCTTGAAGTAATTATTTTACACATCCCGGCATAGCCGACATTGGTTTTGGGAATTAGGATTGCATTAATTTCGAAATTAGTGGAGTCGGTAATATACGTGCCCATAATCGGCTTAAGCCCCACTGCGAGAGATTCTTTATAAAACTTTATTAAACCATACATTCCGTTTGTATCGGTCAATACCGAATAACTGCTCCCGTTTGCAAGAGCATGCTCAATTATCTTCTCAATCGGGAGCACGCTTTCTAAAATTGTGTAGTTGGAATGTATATGAAGCGGGAGCATATTTAGTCCATTTGATCGAGTGCAATCTTTTTTAAGCGGGGATATGCTTTTAATATTGTTGGTGGAATTTCTATTTTTTTACGATTATTTAAAAGATGTAAAAATTGTAGTGCATTTACCGTTGCTCCCCCATTAGGATGATTATTCAGTATAACAAAAACTTTTTTTACTCTATCAAAAATTTCCCTGCTCTTCATCTCAAGTTCTATCAATTCTGCTGGTGAATATAGATAATCGTATCGAGCACTTTGCTCGGAATATGTTTTCTCTGATCCAAAACTCCTAATAGAATTTTTCCATTCATTTTTGTTTCTCCCATGCAATCTTAAATAATAATTTTCGGAAGTTACAATCGGTTGAAAAGATACAGCCGCTCCAAGAATCGGCTGGTCAATTGTGCATAGAGCAATTCCCTTTTCTTTGGCAAATTCAGTTATTTCACTCTTCTGCCATGAATTATGG
>JBAYVI010000213.1:0-4654 GCA_041674625.1 Melioribacteraceae bacterium
CCAATCAATTGATGCGTTGGGAAATAGATGAAGTAAAGTGGTAACTCTAATTACATCACCAGCTGCGCCAAATTTCAATATTAGTATTTTCATTATTATTCCTATAAGATTTATTTATAGTTTACAATCTTCTTCTAAAAAGTAATTTTGATTTTTTCTATTTTTTATTGTTTCTTCGGGTGTTTGAAATAAGTACTTTAATTTCTCAACACTATTTTTATTCTTCAATTTTATAAATGCTTGTGTAGCTGAAAACTTATTTTCCTTTGTTACCTTTATTTCGAGGTCTATAATTTTATTTATTACTTCTATATCTTTACTGTTTTCTACATTATAATTATGCCCATAGGCACGATCAATAAATCGACTTATTATAAATGAAAAAGGTAAATATGTATCAAAATCAAAATAGTTGTTAAGAAGTGGAACTATATCCTCAGCCCTAATACCTTCAAACCCTTCACTGCTGCAATCATGATCCATTACTTCTTGATCATATTCTTTCGAATATGCATTGTATCTATATTTTTCATCTAAATTATTCCAAATCATTTGAACCGCTTCTTTAGTTCCATCCCACAGAACATGCCCATTTCTACCAATCATATCATTAATTAAGAATATCATATCTTCATTAGAGTTTTCAGCAATTGCACTAAATAAATTTTCCAATTCTGTTACATGATGAAGCGAGTGATTGGCAAAAAAGAAGTCATACTTTTTTTCAAATTTTGGATAATTAAAATCACCTACCTTATACTCCATATTAAAAATATTGGATTCTTTCAATGATTTATTTCCTCTTTCAACCATAGTTTGATTTATATCCAATCCGGTAAAGTGCACTAAGTCTTTATTCTTAATTTGCTTCATTATCTCTAACTCTGTATCTCCATTTCCACAGCCAATAGAAATACCGTAAATTCTTCTACCTAACTTAGAAGCAAGTTTATCGATCTCTGAAGCACACCAGCTATTAAAATTTCTTAATCCAGTAAGTTCTTCAACAGCATTTTGTAAAAACTTGCCCGTATAAATATGATGAGCATTTGGTAATTCATGAACTCTTAATTGATTCCTATAAATGTTTAATTCTTGATCGATTTTATCCTTATATTCATCTTTTTCTTCAACTCTCCATAATGCATTTTCAATCATATATTTTTTATTTCTTAATGCATCTTCATTCTCTTTTTCAAAACCCAAAACGTATTTTATTAATTCAATCGCGTATTCATTTTGATTCTGAGTTAATGCCCACACCGAAAGATTATTAATCGCTTCTATATGCTGCGGTTCCATATTGAGAACTTCCATTAATTTACTTTTAGCATCATCCAATTTTCCTGAAACAAAATATTTCTCTGCATTTTGTAATGCACGAACGCTTTTATTTACATCCCAATTTTTTTCTAACTTCCTTTTCGATAATCTTACAAAGAGTTCATTTTGAAATGCGTTTAATTCTTTACTACTTGGATTATTTCTTAGATTTGTTTCAACTAACCTATAGGCTTCGAAATAATTTTTTTCCTTTATTAATTGATTACTAGTTTCGATTAACTTATTTCTTTCTGAGTCAGATATAGTTTCATTATTATTAATAAATTGTTTGTTATCCTTATTTTTTCTTTCGCCTTTAGAATAAGCATAGATTAGTGTTTCTTGAATAACATTATTAATAAATTTTACCAAATTATTATTTTCTAAGGCTACATTTTCAGAAGTTCTTTCAACAATATCTATATAAATTCTTTCAAGTTTTTGTGTAACTGATTCAGATGAGTACTCAGCAATAGCTTGAGCTCTAACTTTTTCTATCTCTGTTTTATCGTACTTATTAATTTCAGTAATTAAGCTCTGCACATTGAAATCTTTTTTATATCTTCTACCTGAAAAATTGTTCTTCTTTATTTCTGAAAAAGTATCGCTATTAACAGTTCCATCCCCTCCGAGATAATCAAAAATAATAACACATTTTCCTGCTATCATTCCTTCAATAGCACCCCTGCCCAGAGAGAAAATTATATCGGCAGAATCAATTTTTGAAATCAAAGAATCTTGATTTACTACTCCAAAACGTCCACCGATAAATTCAACCTCAATATTTAATTTAGAGCATGCTTCTCTTATTATTAATTCTTTATCTGAATCAATGCGTCCACTAATTACTAATGCTTTTTTAGGAATTTCTTTTATTTCATTAATATTTCTAAATTTTTTGATATCAATAAGATTTCCAACAATATCAATACTCTTTTCAAGAATTCCACTATTAATGAGTTCTTCCTTTATCTCTTCGCTAATAGCAATATATCTTGCAACATTTAAATCAAAAAATGGTGGATGTTCTAAAAATGGTAATATTCCTTGCGATAAAAAAACTACGGGGACATGTGGAAATACATTTCTTACTTCAATTAATGATATGTTATGATGTATGTGGGCAATATCAAAATTAATGTGTTTCACTTCGTTAAGATTCTCGATTAAATTTATTCCATAATTTCTAAATTCATTACCAATTTCGTTTATAAATTTAGAATAGACAGTTACTTTGTGTCCTCTATCTTTTAAGCTTTTTGCAAGTGTTAGCGTAAAAATTTCTGACCCTGTATATCCATCTAAATGGTGATTAGTTATAAGAATATTTAACTTAGTTAGGTTTTCAGAATTATCGTTAAAGCCCATTTCTTTTGAACAAATTTTACACATTTTATATATTGAATAGTTACCATTTTTAAAATCTTCTTCAGCTTCGCATGTTTTTCTATATAGCTCAATGATTGATGAATCATTTATATTCCCATAATCATTCTTAGATTCATGCATCCAATCGATACAGCACAAAATAATCGTTCCATCAAAAAGAATATTAAAATTTTGTGAAGGTTGTATACAATATTCTTCTATTTTAAATCGACTCCCTTTTACTTTCCCAAAAAGTTCCGGAATCAGTCCACCTCTTGAATTTGCGTAATAATCCAGGTTTACTTTTGTATTTGGGAAGATTTGATTTAAAGATTTAACATCGTAACCTTCCATTACCGGACAATTAATCTCTATATTGATTGACCCTGCCGACTCGTGTATAAAATTTTGTGCATTTTCAATTGTACTCTTAAAATTTAAGCCCATAGACCTTTCATACTCTTCTTCTATTCCCGAATTAATATTTATATGAACTGTTTTAGGTTTAGCTTCAATCAGTTTTTCCCTATTTTTCTTTTTTAAAAGAGCACCATTTGTTGAAATAACTACATAGGCATTTGTTTTTAAATTTATATCATTAATTTTTTCATATAAAGTAACATCAATTAGTGGCTCATGATGTAAATAAAAACCAACCTGACCCCTATAATCCATTTCAATTAAATCCCCAAGTATCTTTTGCCATGTTTTTTCACTCATACTTCCTTTTTCATGAATGGTTTTATATGTAAATACATGTGGACAATTTATACAGGTTGCATTACAGTATGTATTCAGTTGAATAAAAATTGCTTCGGGATGTTTTATGTTTTTCATATTTACCACAATATTTGTCTTAACTTTCTCTACTTTACATTAGAGGATTGATTTACTTTATTTATTAATATTTGCCTTAAAATTAAAATATTACTATAAACATCCTTTATTCCCCATTTCTATGCCAAAGATGGATTCTTAAGTTAATGACTATATTCATTGAATTTAATTTTCTTCTAAATTAATTTTTGGATAATATTAGCCAACATGCTATTATTAGATTCTAATCTAATTTTCTTATAATTCTATATAAATTCAAATGTGTGTTATATAAAATTAAATTAATGCGTTTTTATAGAGATTTTCTAAAATGACTATTTTTATTTTTAGTCGCCCTCAAAAAGATTTCTTGTCTTTTTTTCAAAAAGATGTTGCAACATTAAATGTTATAACGTATATTTGAGTTATAAATAAAATCAAACAATCTAAATGGAGTACCCGTATGAAAAATATATATGCTCTTCTTTTTATGGTCATCTTTTCTTTTACAGCTGTTTCAATCACAACAGCTCAAACAAAATGGAACATCGATAAATCTCATTCTAAAGTTGGTTTCTCGGTAAGTCACATGGTTATCACAGACGTTGAAGGTAACTTCAAAGACTTTGATGCATCAGTTACCACAATGGGTGATGATTTCAGCACTGCTAAAATTGATTTTACTGCAAAGACCGCATCAGTTTATACAGAAAATGATAAAAGAGATAATCACTTAAGATCAGACGATTTCTTTAATGCAGAAAAATACCCTAACCTTACTTTCAAAAGTAAATCAATAAAAAAAGTTAGTGATAATAAATATAAACTTACAGGCGATCTTACAATGCGTGATGTTACTAAGGAAGTAGTATTAGATGTAAAGTTTAATGGCATTGTAACTGATATGGGTGGAAATACAAAAGCAGGTTTCAAAATTACAGGTGAATTAAATCGTCAAGATTATGGACTTAAGTTTAATGCCCTTTTAGGTACAGGCGATGCAGTAGTCGGTAATACAGTAGAATTAGATATCAACATTCAGCTTGCTAAATCAAAATGAGTTTAGAAAAAGATATTATTCAATCGAAATTTAAGAATGAATATCAAAAGTTAGCCGTGAATATTATATATACTCACGGCTGGCTTA
>JBAYVI010000214.1:0-4624 GCA_041674625.1 Melioribacteraceae bacterium
ATTCCTTCTGCCGGTATTCGATATAATGGTGCCTGTTTAATTGCTAATACTACAATATCTGACGTGGTTATTTTTATATATCTCACTTATTTTAGCCTCTAATCGAATATTCTCCAACTTTCGTTGACTCATTTTCGATTTCTAATACTTATGATACCCGCTTCTTGATACTTCCATTACTTCGCACATCTTCCCAAGCCTGAATTCTCCTCGGCTCTTATATATGAATCAGTATTTCATCGCTTTACTTTTGAAGAAATTGATTTTACTAAATCATGATTATTAAGTGCAGTTAAATTCTCTTGAGCTTTTTGAATAAAATCAGTTTTAATTTCTTCGCCGCATAGGAAATCGGCAATATGTTTTATTCTTTTCCCTTGAGAATAATTTAGGGCATTTTGTGCATCTCTTAGTGGAGGTAAATAAACATAACGAATTTATTTATTTATTTCTGGTTCAGGATTGGGAGTTTCTTGACCACCAGACTAACAGATAGTTTTATCTTTCAGCTGATTTTTTGTTAAATCCGGTCCCTCATATGTTAACCCAATTTGGATATCATCAGATTCTGGTTCTTTTTGAGAAGTAATAAAAAGTCCTTTTTGAACTCCGCTCAATCCAAAAATGATAGAACAAATTTTAAAACTATTTCGTCCACAACCGAATCTTATATCTTCATCTTCGCAATACCTTTCTTACGTTCATTAAGGTGAACAAATAATAACCTAATAGTATCAATAATATTTGATTTACCTGCGTTATTTTCACCAACTAATGCCGTAAGATCTTTATTAAATTCTACATTTGTCGTTTCGCATGAACGAAAATTATTGCTCTGAATAGTTTTCAAATACATTCTTTACTCCCTAAGTAAGATTAATGTTTTTATGCAATAATAGAACCACATAAATAAGAACTACAAACTACCGAAGAATTATATCATCAATTATTCTATTAAGGATTGGCATATCAACTTTCCTTATTTAAATAAGACGGTAATTAATAATTTAGCAAAAAAATATAACAATTATGTCGGATTTAGCGCAGATGGCGAAAGCCGAATATGACGACCTCACCAGGACTTTAGCAGAAAAGGAAAGAGAGGCTGTCGATCTAAAAAAGAAAATACACCCGATTGGAATCTTTCTGAAAGAATCCGGTGTACTGGAAAAAGAGACCCGAAAAAGGGAGAAAAAGTAGGACTTTATTTGCCCAAGACAGCAAAAAGGGCTCAAACTGGTACTTTATACCTTTTTAAGCCTTTTCCTTCGTCAGACAGGCTAATTTCAAGGGATTTTGAGTAAAAAATGGGTGTTCTGAATGGAAAAAGAGGCTCGCTGCCTCTTTTTTTCAATTAATAATCAATTTTGATCCGGTTGGAACTGCTTACTTATACTTGTTTTTTCAAAAAAGCAATCTCACAAGCTCTGCATTTCCTTTTTTTCTGGTCCATTTCCCCTAGTCCATATTTTGAGTCCGGCTTATAGTAAATGTCCAACCCTCGTCCAAGTAATAACCGCCAACCGTTATCTGCTTCAATTATTCTATCATGAATTTTATCATCAAAGGAAAAATCAAATTTCACTCCATATCTTAAAAGATCATTTTGAAGTTCTAGAAATTTTCTCTTTTGTTCTTCTTTATTAAATTCATCATCGGAAGAAGTAATCAGATCAATCTCTACATTCCCTTCGGGAGGGGCAATCATATTCAAAAAGGCAATTAAATTCTTAATCTGATAATCTTGACGAATATATGGATCAACTATTTTTATACTTTTTGCAGTTCGTAAATAATCATAAAATATTTCATCAAATGAATACCCAACATCTCCATCTTTAATTTTAATTGTCTTCTCTTTTAAGATTACTTCCTCGGCTATTTCTTCTTCTACATCAGTTTTAGCAATTTCCTTTTCTTCTGTATTACTTCCCTTTAAATATATTTCTTCTAATTTACTCGGATCATAGAATACTGGTTTTTTGTGATTCTTTTGGAATTGATCAGGGTGCTTTGATTTAATAGTAACTGAAGTATACTCTCTATCCATCTTACATAATTCGTCCCTTACTCTCTGTCTTAACTCAATAGCAGGGTTTACACAATACTTGTAAAATTCTTCTTCTTCAGGATTTTTATCCGGGAATATTATTTTCATCAATCCAGATGCTGCAGCTTCAATTGCCTTTGAATCACGCATATCATCACAGTCATTAACTACTGAATTGGCTTTAACATAATCTCTATAAGAAATATCTCCTCTTAATAGATGTAATAGCTCTCCAAAAATATCTCCTTTGAGCCCGATACATTCTGAAGGAGATTTTTTACTAATTCTTGGAAGCTCCCAACCGGGTAACAGTCCAGAAAATCTATCCACAAAAGCAGTTTCAGTTAGAAAATTTGGAAATGTTCTAAACAACCCAATCTCATTATTTAATGGTTCTCGTTTTTCATCAATATCAATATTCGCTAGCAATACAAGACCAGCCTCTGCGTTTATTGAACCGGAAGCTCCACGACCAAATTTTCCAGATTCTAAATAGGATTTTAACAAGGCTGTAAGCTCTCCAGATGAATCAGTTTTTACTTTTTGCGCCTCATCTATTACAACACAATCATAACGAGTTATTAGACCCGGGGTTTTTCTAGCATCATTATAAAATAATACTGCCGGTGAAATTGACCCGGATCGAACCGCTACGTAACGAGACATATTATCATAAACGAATGACTTTCCAGTGCCTTTAGGTGCAAGTTCAACTAAATTAAAACGTGGTTCCACTAAAGGAATTAATCTGCATAACAAAAGAACTTTTTCTCTATCAGAATACACTTCTTGGTTAAAGCCCATTGAAGAAATAACCAGATCAATCCATTCACTAGTACTAAAATTTTTTCTCGACTCTATAAAATATTCTAAATCAATATTGGCGATTTGAAATGGTTTTAATTCTTTCATCCATATCTGACCGCGCGGATTCTCGTCTGATGGGGGAATATAAAATAGGGTTCCAACTCCCCACAAACCACTACTAAAAAGCATATCATTATCTTGAACAACTTGTGGAGCTACAAAAGCAGCTGGCTCATCAAGAAATGGAATGTTTAAATATCTATCTCCCTTAGCCAAATTAACATAAACAGAAAAATTATCTAGAAATTGAATTTCTTCTTGCTCTAATAGCTTATTTTTTATTGCCTCTTTAGCACCTTTTGGTGGAACATATTTTTGAATAAACTTTGCAATCTTGTCTCTTCCTTCATTACTCAATTCTAATTCATCATTATTGAAGTGAGATATAATCCATTCACCAACATATTTGGGTATAGCACGACTACCAAAACCGGCCGCATGAATTAAACCCTTATTTATAATAATATCAGAAAAATTGTCGAATGATTTTTGTTCAAATGATTTCATGTTCTTATCCTGTCTTAAATATCAAATACGGTTGTATCTTTTAACTCAACCATTGATACCATTGAAATACCAAGTTTACTCTCATATTCAATCGGCGTCTCGTTTACAAAGAAACTGACACTAATTTTCAAACTATCAATTTCTTCTTTTATTGATGACTTCTTAAATCTTGCTTGGAATCTAGTAACTTCTTTTGATTTAGGATTAATCCAATCTATAATTCTTGGCAAAGACTCAACATTTGCGTTATGTATTTTAATCTGTATGTTTTCCAACGCAATTGAATTTGGGTTCTCGATTTGAAGTTCGATTTCTTCCGCTTTGTAGCGGAATTTATTCCTTAATAAATTAATAATCGGTTGTTCAACCTTTACCTTAACTTTTTCAAAAACCATGTGAGGCACTACTACTTCTTCCGGCAATAATCCGCCGTGCAAGTATGAGTCAAACGAATACTCTTTAAATGTATTGCCACTACGAGCACACAGAAAATGATTTAATAAACCAAAACGGTTTTTTTCAATAAAGAAACAATCCTGTTCTAGATTATCCGGCAAGCTAGAATATTCCTCATCTGATAGAATCATATACCTATCAGTAGTCTTAATTGTTGTTCTTTTCTTGAATGATTTAACATCGAGGTTGTTTTTAGTCTTCGGATGAAATCTCGTTGATCCATGATCTGAAATAATGTGGACGGCTGTCTTTTCTACAATACTTTTACTTTCTATAATCTCCACAACACGATTTACAAGTTCTGTAAGTAAATGATAGATTTGTTTGTCGTGTGTCAATCCAAGTTTAGCCTGATCCTGATGAAGAATAATATCTATAGAATGATAATTAACGAAATAAGATTTGCCTTTTTCTATACTCGTTTTTTCGAATTGATCTAAGTTGGGTATATAAATAAAATTCGCTGAATTAAAGTAAGGTATCCACCCCTTGTCTAATATATCTGCATAATTTTTTTGGTCTATTTCACTGTAATTAGATTTTCCTGCCAACAGACATTTTTTTGATGTTTCTGTTTCACTTGGAATCATCGATAAGTAAGGTTCGGAGGATGTCATGTGAATAATTTTATCTGCAAATAGATCCTGTATTAGTTTAGAATGAGAGAAGGATAGATTATCAACTATTAATACAATATTAATTTTGTCTGGGTTGTCAAATGCCGATGCGTTTCTATATAACCAA
>JBAYVI010000215.1:0-4592 GCA_041674625.1 Melioribacteraceae bacterium
ACATTTTCGCCGCAATCAACCGTAATTACTTCAGCCTGCTCCATTGTTATTGCATCTTTGTACCATTCGCCCACATTGTAAAAATCATTTTCACCGTATTTATCATACAACATAAAATATATATAATATGAACCCTTGTCAAGTTGGATATTGAAGTCGCCTTGCTCATAAACATCAGCATAGCCAGCCTGAAATACTGTCCCATCAGCAGCAATTTGATAAGCGAGAACATAACCATTTTTGTTTTCTACTGATGCATCGTAATTAATTTTACCAGTGATAGTTGCAAGATTTTCGCAATTGGCAATAATCAAACCTAAGTAAATTTCAGCATATTCACTCGCATCATCAGCATTGGTAGCTCTCACGACGAAATATGGGTAACCACCTTCAGTTGGCGTGAATTTGATTAGTCCTGAATTTTCGTCTATTGTCATACCCTGTGGTGCTTCAGTCAAAGAATATTTGATTGTTATGTCCTTATAATAAGACTCTGCTTTAATTTTGGACTGATATAGTTTACCTACAGTAGCATACATTTCCGGTAGTTCTGTAAAGATGATTTCGTCCTTATTCTCACCTTTATCATACCAAAAATAAGTACTCAAAGATGGCAGACTTTCGCCATATTGACTAATTGATGTTAGTGTCAATTCGTACATACCAGGCTCTAAGACGATGTTAGAATTGAAGTAGCTGTAATAGAATAATCCATTATCATCACCCTTATAGTTTAGGTTTTCGTCATAGATGCTGAATTGAAAGTTGCTTACAAAACTTAAAGTACTATCTGCTTCAATTTGCTGGATAGTGCAACTAAATACTTTAATCACTTCACTTCTTTCGCTAATAATCCACTCAAGACCAAGTTGGTTTTCCGGTGAGTAGTAGTGGGCAAATACCTCTTTCGGCTGAGGTGATGCCTCTTGTGCAGTTAAATTTACTGCAAGTAATGCAAACATACTAAATGCAATAAGCATTAGCATCGAATTTTGAACTCTGTTCATTTTAAAACTCCTAAAAATTACTTTAAAAATATTTATTTTCTTTTTCTCGTCAGTGAACGCTAACATAAACTATTACACAACGTGTTGAAAAATGTGACAAAAATATTTTTTTAAAAATTATATTTTTTTAAAATTCAGCCGATTCTTGAGATATAAGTTGTTCACAATAAAAAATCATATCAGCATGGAAATAATTAATATTCTTATTGAAAAATTAACTCCAATTTCAATTATATTCTCAATTTACCCAAAAAGAAATTCAAATTTTTCTTTTTAAAAATATTCTTATTAGAAATGAAATCAAATTTCTTTATTCTGAAATAATGGAATTGCTAAAAATGATGTTGTTTTTAACTCATAAAATGATGTTTTAATCTATAGAAACGTTGTTTTAATCAAAACATAAGGTGATTTAATCAAATCATAATATGTATTAATAAAAACATAAGGTATTTAAACCAAATCATAGAGTGTTTTAATCAATTCATAGGATGTTTCAATCATAACATAAGCTGTTTAACTCAAAAAAATTGGAAATCAATACAAAACATTTTATAATAATAGAAAAACTTATAAAGGATTATTATTGATTAATAATAGATAATTATTAATTATATAATGTTTATTGTTAATTAATTAATGCTGATATATTTCTAAATAATGTTTATTATTAATTAATTAATGCTTATATATATTTATATAATGATAATATAATATTATATAAAGATATTCGTCAATTAACATAAGTTTAATATTAATTAATGTATAATATGGCAAAGAAACTCTTTCGTATGACTTATGATGACTTAATAACGTCAGCATATATTTTTTATAACGAATTTTTAAGCTCTAAAGAACGTTTTACGGAATTTTCTTCGATATTTGAAGACCCTTTTTCTGAAAATTTCCTAAATTATATTAAGGAAGCAGATCATTTTCCGACAATTGACAGCAATTATAATCATTCAAAAATACTATTTTTTGAATTGCAGGAATATCTGAAGGTTTCGCAATCTGTTTATCAGAGATTAATTGCATATCTCAAACTAATTTATGGAAATTCAGAGGCAATATTGAATGCTTTCGGGAAAAAAACTTACAATGTTGCCAGAAGGACGCCTTCAGGTATGAGGATTCTGCTCGATATTTCGCATATTACGGCGAATAATGAGCCATATAAATCCGATTTAATAGCAGGTGGCTTCTCTCAAAGCGAAATTGACGGGCTTTTGGGCACGGCGAATACATTAAATGAGAAACTTTTGGTTCATCACGAGTACATGAATAATTCTTTTGCGATGACTGCGGAACGTATTGATTTGCATAACCGGGTTTGGGCGGAGATGATGAAGATTAATAAGGCATCGAAATTTATTTTTGCAGATTCACCGGCAATGATTGAGTTTTTTACATTGAAAAATAGGAAATAAAATCGTTATTAATTGTTCAAAGTAAATAATTTTCTGGTTAAATATTTTTAAATTTTCAAGAATGTGTGGAGTAATTACTTTTTATTTTTATTTTTGTCACAAATAAGAAGTATAAGTGTAATCTTATTGTTAAAAGAGTAATAAGTTAAAAAGTATGAGATTGGATTATCAGAATTTACCGGATAGCGAACTTCTAAACCTTCTTACAAACGGTAAGCCGGATTGTGATGAAGCGTTTAAAGTTGTTTATAAAAGATATGCAGGCTCTGTACATGCGTATTGTTATAAATTGCTGCACGATAAACAGGCAACTGAACATATTTTTCAGGATACTTTTATAAAATTTTACCAGAATGCGAATTCACGTAAATCTAACAGCACAGTAAGTGGTTTTTTATTTACAATAGCCAGAAACTTATGCTTTAATTATTTGCGTGATAGAAAAAAAACGACCGAAATCGAAGATTTTCATTTATATATTGACAGAGATGATGTTGAGAAAGAAGAGTCTTACAAACACATAAATATAGCAATGGACTTACTTGAGATTGAATATCGCGAGCCACTTATATTAAGAATGTATGATGGGCTCAGTTATAACGAAATTGCAGAGATTTGTAAAATCACATCAGAAACAGCAAGACAACGTGTGTTTAGAGCAAAAGAAAGAATGAAGAGTTTACTAAAGCCTTACTATGAAATAAAAGTATCAAGTGAACCTAAATTGAGGGAAAACTGAAATGAATAATTCCGAATTATTACACAATCTGTTTGACAGGAGTCTGGATTCTCATCAGGAAGAGAGACTGTTTATGGAGCTCGCTTCAAATGATGAGCTAAGGTCGGAGCTCAAACAATTCATTGATATGGAATTTGCTGTCAGAAATGATTTTGAAGCATTTCAGCCTGCACCGGAATCTCAGGACAAGATTTTCGGAGCTTTGGGTATTTCGACTGCCGCTCTTACAAGTGGTGCTGTTGCAACTTCTGCTTTGACTTATGGCGGGTGGATGTCAAAATATCTAAATCATTTTCTATTAAGTATTGGTTCTCTTCTTTTAGGTGGATTAATGACTTTTCTATTGATGAATGGTTTGCAAAATAGTGAGGAATATAATTATTCAGGGAATGGCAAATCTTCATTAAATAATACATCATCTGCATTATCAAATGTTGCTAAAAATCCAAATATTGCTAAGACTGAATCTTATTTAATTGATACTATATATAAAGAACGCGTTATAGTTAAATATTTACCCGGGCCTGAAAGGATAGTTTATTTGCAAAATGATGAGGCTACAAATTCAAATGAAAATTTAGCACAAATTACTTTGTCAAATCATATTAATTCTTCTATGAATTTAAATTCAAATATTGAAAATAATTCTCAAAATACTCGCTCAATAAGTAATACAGGCAATATTTATTCACCGTTAGCATTGACAGATGTCGGTGATTTATTTAGTGATAGATTATCAATGGAAATAAAAGCAAATGAGGACTGGTCTCTGCCAAAAGCGGATATGCCAAGGTCAAGTTATCCAATATTCAATAATACTTCTGCTTCATTGTTTTTCAAAGTTTATGATGATTTTCATATTGGTGCAGATTTCAGGCAGGAATATTTTTATCAAGAGTATGATGGAATGGATGCAGATAATAAAGGTTATAATTATTATCAACATACAAATTATATAAGTTATGGAATTTTGGCGAGATACTCACTCATCAACAATCCAAACACTGTTGTCTTTATTCAACCTGCTGTATCATTCAATCAGGTGGGAATTGTTGGTAGGGCGATGTTGGGAGCGGAATACAAATTGGTTGATAAAGTATCAGTCGTACTTGGACTTGAAGGAAGTCTCCTTCAATTCAATCATCAGGGTAATAATTTTTATTCACCTAAAGTCGGATTCCACTATGGTGTTCGTATCAATCCATAAAATTGAGGAATTGTAATTATGAAAAAGCTAAATTTTAAAGAGAATATTTTTCGATTAGTGCTTTTGACAGCATTTATTATTGTATCAGTTTCCTTCAATTCCTGCGAAGATACTTTCGGAACCGACCCTTTTGTCAAAAAAGTGCCTAAAGACCCTATTGACACGACAAAGACTGACAGTAAAATGCTGGCAAAGGAAATATTCTGGAG
>JBAYVI010000216.1:0-4555 GCA_041674625.1 Melioribacteraceae bacterium
TGATAAAAGAAAATAGATGATTTTAAGGTTTTTAAGAAAAAAAAAAGGGTGCCTCTCTTATGGCACCCTTCAAGATTGGAAGGAGAGAAGAGACTTTTTATTTCAACAATGTCATTTTCTTTGTTATAATCTGTGAACCGGTTTCAAGACGGTAGATATACATACCACTTGATAAATTACCGGCATTCCAATTTATTGTATAATTTCCACTTTCTTTATATGAATTAATCAAATTTGCAACTTCTTGACCTAAAATATTATAAACTGATAATTTTACCATACTTGCTTGCGGTAAAGAGAATTTTATAGAAGTTGATGGGTTAAATGGATTAGGATAATTTTGAGACAATTCAAATGTAGAAGGAATTTCATTTTCAAATTCTTCTTTTACTGAAGTCGGTATCTCGAAATTAAATGAGCTCCAGCCATCTGTCCAATCTTCTCTTCCGAAAGCTCCGATAAATGTAGCAGTTGCATCAAAGAAACCATCATTTGGAGGTGTAGCCCCACCGGTGAATGCAGGTGAAACTGGAGGTATTGGCATTGCATTCGGATTATTTAAATTGAATGGATCAGCTAGATACAATTCTGCTGTTGTTGCTAATAATTTACCATTATTTGCTCCAAACCAAGCCGCCATACCACTTTCAAATTCAGCATCAGTCGAAGATAATTGTTTTGAAACTGAACCAGATACAATACTGTTTTTCATATAACTAACACCAGATTTAGCATCTGCTACTGTATTTGTTCCATCAATGTAAAGACCGGTTGGCCATCCCACTATAATAGTATTGTTTACTTTGTTCTGTGATGAACGTCTTAAGTGCATTCCTCTTCTGTATAACGAATTAATTGGTGTAGTAATTTCTTTTGCAGGTCCTACTAATGTAACATTCCACCAAGTTGGACTTGTTCTAGGATCGTTTACTGATCCAGAACCATCATTATCAGATTCAAAACCGTTTGATTGCGATTGATCTGCCACTTGTGGGTCTCTAACACCTAATAGAAACTGTAACTTTCCACTAAACCCAAAATCAGTATCAAAATCATCATCCCATCCTCTATAGGCAATAAGATTCTTGCAATTTACTGTACCACCAAACCATTCATAAGAATCATCTCCTGAATATGAAACCTGAATGTGATCAATGGTCGTTCCTCTTCCTACACCGCCAAAAGTTAAACCATTAATTTCATTATTGGGAGAGAATGCAATACCGGGATATTCAATTCTTACATATTGCATTACACCGCTATTATCTTCCGGATCGTTTCCTCCATAATAATCCCCAGGACCTTCAATTTTTGCGGTTCCACCGGGAACATTAATCGGTGCTTTTCCAAGAATTATTATTCCACCCCAATCACCATAATTTGGTGTTTGAGCTGAACCCGGCATTTTAAATTGACTTGTAAAAACAACTGGATTTTCTGCTGTTCCTTGAATATATATTTTACCACCAGGCAATACGATTAAAGAACCTTGAGAATTATAATCACCATAAATTACTGTACCGGCAGGAACCGTCAATGAAGCTCCTTCCTGAATTCTGACAAATCCTTTCAATAAATAAGTTTTATCTGCTTGAAGTGTTACATTAGAAGTTACATTTCCTTCAAGCACTAAATCTTGTGCATTTGTTGCACCTACAAACAATACTACCATTAATAACAAGGTTTTTATACTACGCATTAATCCTCCGATTAAATAAATAAATTAGAATTGATATGAAAATCCAACTGTGAAGACTCTCCCCTTCCTACCCAGTTCAGATGTTTTATCGCCATCTAATGTCCTTTGTACAAATTTACTGTCTTGTGCTAATAAATCTTTTACGTTTACTTTTATTGAAAATGATTCAAATAATTTTTTAGAGAAACTTAAATCGATCTGATCTCTTGGTAATTCTACAATATTTCCTATACCGGCAAAACCAACCCTTGCAATTCTTTCACCAACCTTATTGTATGTAATGTTTGCAGAAATACCGGCTAAATAATTATCATAATAGAGTCCTAAGTTAGCTATATAATCAGCCTGCCCTTGAAGAGCTCTTTCTGATTCCTGGAATCCATTACCATCAATTTGGATTTTTGATTTAATGAAACTCATATTCCCTACGAAAGAAAATTCATTCATTAAATCTGTAAAGAATCCAAGATTTTTTCTTAATTCAAATTCAACACCATAATTTTCGGCACTTTTTGCATTTTGATATGAACGGATTGGCTCGAATGATGAAGATGCCAATAAGATCTGCTCAATCGGAGCATCGAACTTTTTATAAAATACACTCACAGCAAATAGCTCACCTGCATTTGGATAGATTTCAAAACGAAGATCATAGTTATTTATCAAACTTCTTTTTAGACTACTATTACCTTGAACTAATTCATTTGTAACGAAATCGAAATAACTAAATGGAGCTAATTCTCTAAATTCTGGACGTGCCAATGTTCTTGATGCTGCTGCTCTTACATTTATTTTTTCATTAAATGCATATGTTAAGTTTAAGCTCGGTAACCAATCATTATATTTAGGATCAACTTTTATTATTTCATCTGTTAGACTGTAAGATGACATTTCTTGTTTTGAATGCTCGTAGCGTGCACCTGCAATTACTTTCAAATTAGAGAATAATGTAAAATCTGTCATTAAATATGAAGCGAAAATCTCTTGATTTGAATCGTAACTATCAGATGGTTTGGTTATCTCAACTACTTCAATAAATTTCGAATTAATATTTTGTTGGGTAAATATTTGGTCAACAGGTTTTAATAAAGTTGAATCTTCCTGCATAAAATTGCCACCCGGAATATTTCTAAATCCGAATGTTCTCGCATCAAATGTTCTATCTTTCTTATCAAGATTAAAACCGAATTTGAAATTCGGCATATCACTCATTTCAAACGGCTTTACATTAAAATTAATTGATCCGCCATAACTGTTATCTTTCAATTTCCCATAGAAACGAGTTGAAAGAGATTGATCGAGCAAAAACCTAAATTCAGAAGAAGGGTCTTCGTAGGGTCTTGAATATACATATCTTCTTGCATCTGGTTCATTGCGAGTCGAAGTACCATAATTAAGATTCCAATCCATTTTAATACCACTAAGAAGACTAAAATTATGCTCACCAATGAATTGTGTGGAATAAAGAGATCTTTCGATATATCTTAATGCTGTTACATCTCTATAATCGGGACCTGAGTAATAAGCACCTTGATATACAGCTGTTTCATCATCCGCATTCTGGTTGTAAATATTTTTGAAGCTGATTTTATTATTCTTATCAAGCTTGAAACTCATATTGAGTAAAGCACCCCACGAAACCGAATTTGTATAATTAAATCCATTATACTCATACCGTGGACCTTCAAAAGTATAATTGTTTCTTTCGACTTCTTTAATATCATCGCTATTTGAATATGTTAAAGAAGCGATATACCCAAATAAACTCTGCTCGCCTAATTCAAATTTATCACCTACATTGATTTTGAAACTACCATTCAATGGAGTTTTACTTTTTTTTGTATCCCAATTATTATTAAATGATTGTCCAATCTCTTGCAATTGCTCCGAAGTGTAATTGCCTCTACCTACTTTTTGATCACCTATTAAAGATGGTAAATCACGTGTCCCATCATCCATTCCTAACCAATCACTTTTCCCTCCACCATAAGTAACAAAGTCTTTTAGATTTGAAACTGTGTTATATGATGTGGATGCACTTAAATCAAGTATAAATTTGGAAGGAAATTCAATTGTGTTTATCTCTACTAATCCACCTGAAAAATCTGCCGGTTTATCAGGTGTAAAGGTTTTGGATGTTAATACATTCTCTATCAAGCTTGCAGGAAACATATCATACGAAAAACTTCTTTTTTCAGGATCGGTCGATGGAAGTGATGAACCATTTAATAAAGTATTATTATAACGATCACCTACACCCCTTACATAAGCAAATTTTCCATCGGCAATCGTTATTCCGGTCATCCTCTTTAATATGTCTGTACCGTCAGAACTATTGTTTTTGCTTATAAGCTCTGCACTCATACCGTCTACAATATTTAGAGAATTCTTTTGAATATTAAGAAGTGCGCCCTCACTATTCTTTAAAGCTTCAGCTGTTACTACAACTTCAGAAAGCTCTGTAGAAGTTGTCTGCATTGTAACATTAATTTTTGTCTCCTTACCAGCTTCAACTTTTATATTATCTACAAAAATCGTTTGATAAGATATAAATGAAAATTTTAGTTGGTAAGTACCGGGTGTTAAATTTTTAATTGAATAATAACCATCCAAATCAGATGATGCACCTATTGAAGTACCTGTTACTAAAACATTTGCTCCAATTAATACATCGTTATTACTGCCATCGGTAATCTTACCGACTATTGAACCTTTCTCTTGAGCATTTATAATACTTGGAAAAGTAATAAATGCTACTACTAAAAATAGTAGAACAACTTTTGATAATACCCGAAATCCTCGAATATTGTTTGTTTGTAAATCTGACATTTTTTCTCTCTCTCCTTGGTAAAAAAA
>JBAYVI010000217.1:0-4554 GCA_041674625.1 Melioribacteraceae bacterium
ACCACCATGAATAATCCATTCTTTTGGCGTCATTTTAACCATTGATTCATTGACATTTATCTTCCCGCCTTGAACAACTTTTTGTCCATCGACTGTTACATCGCTAAATTTTATTGAAACATTGTCAGCGAGATAATTTGTTGGTGAACGGTAAGTGTACCAATCTACTATTGCTTCATTTATACTTGTATGCATTTTAGTATTCTCATATGCATTCATTATTATAACAAGTAAAAAGTATGTTAGGAATCCAATTATTGTTATAGTTATCTTTTTCATACACACCTCAAAATCTGATTAATTTCCAATCCCCAGTTTCATTTTGTTTCGAGAAAGCAACAAAATAAGATTTGCCTTCTACGTTGATTTCATACTCTGCATACATCTCGCTGTATGCTACCAATTTTTTATTTTTAAGAGCATCAGCAAACGAAACAAATTTAGGTTTGGCACTTTCCAAATCACTTCCATAAATGGCATTAGCAGATTCACTAATTATTTTTTTTACTTCGTCAACGCTTCCAGTTTTAAACGCTGCTATTGTTTTAAGAGCGTCATCTTCTAAGTCATTTATTACTTCTGTCTCTGGCGGTTTGGTAGGATCAGGCTCAACCGGATTGCTTTCATTTTTTTTACAAGAAGTAAAACTATCTACCATGAATGCTAAAAGAATCCCTATCAACAAGTACTTAATGGATTTCATCACATCTCCTTTTTTACTTTTTGAAGTATTTGTATTCAACTTCTACTGGCCAAAATTGTGTATTTGTATCAGGTTGTTTTGTAACTTTGAAAACGACATACCCGTCACGGCACTTCGCAAGCCAAATTTGTCCATTTTGTAATGGGGAAGAACATACATCGGTTGACCAATTTGCTGTATCTGCTAGACTTACTGAATTTATATCCGTAGCGGAAAGTCTTTTTAATTTATCAACATAGGGACGAAACCAGACACCTTGAGATGATCCGGACGAGTTTCCGTACGCACACCAACCCACGGTTTCTCCATCAGATTTTTCATAAGTAACTTCATTCCCATCTGCTCCAACTTTTCCTTCAGACCAATCTACTCCCCAATGTGTTACTGTGAGTTTATTTATTCCATTTTCGGGACTTGTTACATCTTCTTTATCACAAGAGATAAAAGTGAGAAGAAAAGTAGAAACAAGTAGTAGCATAAGCTTTTTCATTGTTGCCTCGTATTATTAGAAATTTATTTTATCTTTTGTTGAATTAATTATCCGATTTGCGATTCCGCATTTTTTACAAAACTTTGCATAAGGATTATCATACTTCTGTTGGCAAGCAGGGCATTCACTTTTTAGTTCAGAACCACAAATCGAGCAGTACTTGTCGATTTCATTTCCACCGCAAAAGAAATTGCAATTTGGGCATAATTTGTAGTAAATAATTTTTGTTTCTTTCTCTTTCATAAAATACCAATCAGTTTAATGGTAGCTTTTCTTTGTATACTCTGATTACCCTATATTTTGTTCTTATTATATTATAGTCCATTTCCATACCAGTTTTAAATCGTCCCAAAATCGTTAAAAATGGCACTTATTTTGAAGTATCGTATCTTTCAGGGGATACACTGTTGCCTTACTCAATTACAGATGCTATTAACTGATTTTTTCTCTATTTTAGAAAATGCATAGAGTGCTTATTATATTATTTTTTATAATTTTCTCAAGTATTGGGTCTGCTCAAACTATAAAATACGATTGGAAAGAGATTAAAAGCCCAACTGAAAAACCAGTTGTGATTATTGCTGGAAGTACACCTGATGATCTATTAGTATTTGATAATTTGGGAAGTTTTTTCCAATTAAAAAATGAAGTTTGGCAGCAAATATCTATTCCTAATAAAAAGAATTACATTTATTATGTTGTATCAAATTATCTGCTAAAAGAGCAACTAATAATTGCGATGGATACCGATTGGTATGCTCACTTTTTTAAATTAACTAATGGAATTATTACTAAGCAAAATCTGATTCACAAAAACCCGTTTAATTTTTTTACCTATGTTGATTCTCAAACTGTTTATGCTGCTGGGTCGTTTGGCAGTTTGGCGAAATATGATGGAGAGAAATTCTCAATAATCAACACACCAATTAAAAGCCACATTGATAGATTTTCAGTTATTGCAAAAAATAATTATTGGCTTGGCACTAAAAGCGATGGTATATTTTTCTATGATGGAAATGCTTTCTCGAAAATTGATTGCTATGACGGTAAGAATCACGAAATACTTTATTTTAATTCATTTGGTGATTCTTTAATCGCCATTACAACTAATAATGAGTATCTACTTCTAAAAAACAATGCCTTCACTCATATTAATTCGCCTATAATCAATAGAGATAGAAGCTATTTACAAAGCAAAAATCCCGGCTTTTATAGTTATTATTTTGAGCCAGGCAATAACTCATCAGTTGATATTCCAAAGAGTTATAATCCCTTTTCGTTAAAATTTTTTACAGATAAGAGCATTGTTTTTTCTACTAAAGAAGGAAAGCTTTACCGAAGTAAGCAATTGGAATCAAATTACTTTACAAATCTAACACAGTATTTTAACATTAATCCGTTTATAAACGTGAACTTAAGTGCTCTCTCCATTAATGATTTCAATAATGACGGCTTACCAGATATTTTTCTTTCTTATCCTAATTTACTTTCTGAAATATATTATAACTCAAATACATCAATTCTCTATCCAAAAACAATTCAAGTAGATAGTTCAATATCTAAACCAAATGGATATATACATACACTTGGTGATATTAACGAAGACGGTTATACAGATATAATTGCAGGTCAATTTAAAAACGGTAAAAGCTCAATTGAAATATTTACAGGGGATGGAACTGATTTTATAAAATTTGATGAGCTCGATATTAAAGGAGACTTAAACGAAAGATATATTGAGAATCTCACTCTGACAGATTTGGATTCGGATGGCGATCTTGATTTGATTGTTGTATTTTATTTGGGTGCCGGATCAAAAACAGGATCCGTAGTATTCTTCAAAAATTCATTTTGGGGCAATTTTTCTCAAATGGAATTATCAGATCAGAATAAATTTAATGGTTGGAATAAACAAACGATCAGTGCTGATTTTAATAACGATGGGATGAATGATTTATTCCTAATAAATAGATGGGGACGTAATAATTTATTTATCAATAATAATGGGAGTTTTAAAAAAGAAACAAACTCCTTATTTAGCGATACAACAAAAACAATATCAAACATTGCGGCAGCATTCGATTACGATAACGATGGAGACCTAGATTTATTAGTTGCATCTGATTCACCTATTCTAAAACTATTTGAAAACAATGGCTCAGCTCTCTTTACTGATGCAAGCCATAAGATAAAACATCCAGAACTGACTGAAAAATATTTGTTGTCAAATTTCAATAATCTTTGTATTGGTGATTATAACAACGATGGCTTCCAAGATGTTCTTTTGATTCTCAAATCAAATCAATCGAACTACACATATTTGTTGATAAACAACCAAGCAAAATCCTTTTCTGATGAAAAAAATATTTTCAAATTAGACAGATATTCATTTAACGGAGCAGTTAACTGTGATATTGATAACGATGGTGATCTTGATTTAATTGGATATGATAATTTTAATATACGATTGATGATCAATAATCTCGATAATAATAATTATTTGAAGATTATATTACATAACAGCCACTCATCTTCCATTGTACCGGGAGCTAAAATATATATTTACAAAAGTGGTTTTATGGATGATACTAGTTCACTTGTAGGTTTTCAGCAAGTAGGTACTTTTGAGGGCTCAAGAAATCATTATGCCGATATAACTTCACATTTTGGCTTATCGGATACATGTTTATATGATATTAAAGTGAAATTTTACGGTGGGAATACTAAAAAAATGTTCAGCGTGAAGACCAACCAAACTGTTATTATTGATGAGGAGAATGTTTTTTCTGCTTTCATTATAAATCTTCCCGGGAATATTTTTCGTTTCTTTTCATCAACAGCTATTCAGATTTACCTTCTTTGTGCAATCGTTTCATTTTCAGCATTATTTGTGGGATTGAGATTCGGTTCTAAAAAATTAAGCTGGGATACACGTTCAATAGTTTTATTATCCGCTACAAATATTTCAGCGTTTTGGATTATACTCCTTGTAACCCTCGACTCAAAAAATGAATTAGTAAAATATATTCTTCCAACTTCCGTGATGCTGGTTGGGACAATTATTCCGCTATATATGTCATATCTAATAAAAAGAAATAATTACGACCGAAAAGATTCTTTAAATCTTAAAGAAGAACTTCTTCAACAGAGCATTAATTTTTCTCATGGGCAATGGGCTTTGACTAATATTAATGGAATAATATTATTGCTGGAAAATTTACCTCCTGACTTTGATAAGAACGAAAAAATAATAGTTCAATTACAAAAAAGAGCTGAAACTTTTGAAAATTTAACACTACCAAGTTTTCATAGAATGGTAGAAATCGCATCTTCAATCGAGAACTTTCTTTCAAAAGATGAA
>JBAYVI010000218.1:0-4506 GCA_041674625.1 Melioribacteraceae bacterium
TAATTCCATCATTATCTGCATGGCAGACAATACAGCTTGGGTCAGAGCCTTGAAGATCGTGGCATGAAGCACATCTTTCAATATCTCTTTTAGCCAATATTGAATGCTCTCCACCGCCTGAACCAACGCCAAGCATTACAAAACCTGGCTTACTATGTGATGAAGGAGTCATTCCACCTAAAGCAAAATCGCCACCTTTTGAATCATGACATTCTGCACAGAAGGTTTCTATCTGATGACATGTCTGGCATTCAGTTGTTTTTCCTTTCAAATCAATACCATGAGTAAATCGATAATTCAAGTCATGCACTCTTGTAAGTTGCTGTTTCTTTGTATTATCTAAAAGTTTATGAGGTGAATAAGGAGAATAAAAATCACCTGATGAATTTGTTTCGGTCAATGCAGTAGTTCCAACGTGGCATGTACCGCAAAATTCATCATCATGACACATTTGACAATTAGCATCAGATGAACCGGCGGCAAATTTATGATTCCTATTGAAAGCAACTTGTTTGTGATCTTGAGGAAGCAGATCAACAGTGGATATATGACAAGATTCACATTCATTTGATGCAACAGTAACGCCATTATGACACTGGTAACAGTTTGACATTGGTGGATTTAATGATGCTGATTTAAAGCTATAATCAACTTCTGTTAATCCTTTGTGGCATGTTTCACAATCTTGTTTTTGTTCTGTAACATGGTATTTATGATTGAACATTAGATCAGATTTTTTCTGAATTAATGGTTCTAATACATCTTCATAATGACACATATTGCAATTATCAGAATCTTCTACATCATGGCATTCGGCGCATTTTGCTTTGTCAGGCAGAAGTCTGTCTGTAAGCTTTTCACTTCCTGCTACGTTAGTATGACAGTCTGCACAAGTACTTACTTCGGCGTGAACCGCATGTGAGAATTTAATCACATCTTTATTGTTCTTTTTACCATCGCCCGCATTATCTTTACTTATAGCGGCAATTCCTAAAAAGGCAATTGTGATTATTAGTATTATTGAATAAAAGTGTTTTGATTTCATAGTTTTCTAAAAGTTTGTATTGAACCAATAATTTATTTTTACTAACACACGAAAATCGTTAGTGTAGATTTTGTTGTTGAAGTATTGTCCTTGTAAATCAAATGATAATTTGTTCCATGGACGTACATTCAATCCTGCTAATATTGATGTTATATTATTTTCTTCTGAATCTTTTGATAATTTATAAGTAGTAAATGCAACACCAAGAGAAGGTGTAAGTTTACCCTCTAAGAATGAGTGAGCAGTATAAATGGAAATATTATCTAATTCTCCTGCATAACCCATTGTCTTACGATAACTAAAGCTACCATAATTTGAATTTACTCCGAGTGTAACTCTCTGTGAATTTTCATCTTCATATTCAACTTGACCAAATTTACCAGTTACTGTAAAAAAATCATTGATTTTATAATCAAGCCCGCCTTCAATTTCTTGTGAATTTCCATAATTGAAAACGGAGAAGATAGAATTATATCTTATCATCGGTTCTCTTAAATTATAATAAGCATTTGCTCCTAATTCATCTGTAATTTGAACTCGTCCGGTAGCTTCTACCTTTGAAGTCTCGTTGAAATTAAGATCATAATCATATTTCGCATCAATGCTAAATACACCTTTCATTTCATAAGATGCTTCGCCAGATAAGAATTTATATTGATTTGATTTTTGCTCAATTAAAACTTGAATAGGATCTAAATTTTCTGAAAGACGCATTGCAGTATAATTAAGAGGTTTGAAATTTTTATCAACGTAGCTTACTGCGAATCTAAAACCTTCGAGAGCAGTTACTTCAAAAGTACCACCAAGAAGATAATCGTTTTCGATATCGTCTGTAAATTGAAGTTTCTGATATGCAGGAACATTACCGCCATAATAGCCACTTAAAGAGAATCCATTATATCGTAGTTTAAGATTAGCTCCATCAAATAAACCACCGGTTACTGAATTATAGATCGGTTGCCTGCCCAATTTGATTGTTGCTATATCAAAAACATCACGTGCTTCGAGATAGAGATTATAGAAACGCAATCTGGAAGAGCTACTATCAACTGCATTCCACATATTTGTTTCCGCACTGGTTCTTGTTTTAATAGAAAACTTCCCATAATTGAAATTAAGATTTAAAGATTGGAAAGTCCTAATATAGGTGTCAGATTCATTAAGAGAATTAAATCTCTCGAATGTGTAAAATGACGAAGAAAATCTGCCGTTAAGGTTTTGAGCGGAAACCAGTAACGGCATTGAAATTAAAAGTAAAAAGAATATTTTTTTCATTTTTTGCCCGCAGCAGTTAATTAGCTTTTTGGTACGTTATGTTTAATTTTTGGATACATTGTTTTGAAATCAAATGCTTTGTAAGTCGGGCTCTTTTCGTTATGGCAAGTCTTACAATTTGCTTCTATTGCAGCTTCATCAGCCCATACAATTAAACCCGCAGCAACTGAAGCAGCTTTATCTTTCATTATTTTCAAGGGTTTGTAATCAGAACCGGCACCATGACATGTTTCGCACTGTACGCCATCTTCCATTTTAAATTTAGCACCAACTAATGCTTTATCAACATCATGTCCTGAAACATGGCATTCTAAACATTCTTTGGATTCAGCTGCTTTACCTGCTAAACCTTTTTCTTTTGCAATTTTATCAGCTTCTTCGGTTTGTAGAGTTTTGAAAGCATTTGCATGACCGCTTTCCTGCCAGATTTTTAATTGTTGACCTTGTTTCTCAGTTTTATGGCATACACCGCAGACTGTTGTTCCTTCAAAACTATGTTTTTTATCTTGTGCGTTATTTGCATTTGGAACCAAATACAGAACAGCCGCAAAAAGTACAGGAAATGCTATTTTTCTTAACATTTTCTTCTCCTATTAGTTATAGAGTCTTATAATTTATTAATAATATAAAAGCTAAGTTTATCTCTTTTTAATATATAGACAATATCATTAAGAGGCAATATTGTCTGATTATTTATATGTTGTCTAAACTATCTCTTCACCTTTATTTTCGTCCTCTTTTTTTTCATTTGGTTCGGGGAAAATTTGTGATTCGAGCCATTCTCTTAATTCATAATCATTATCTAATTCTTTATTTAATACTTCATCAGGATCAGAGTTATTTTCTTTAATTGTTTTTATAAATAATTTAGAAGAATTACTTAATAATTTCTCACTTCTTTTCCCTGTCTTAAATTCGTACCATTCTAAAATTATTTTTCTGAAATGTTTATCATGATGATGTCTGTAATGTTTCAAAGTCATTTTACCATCAATCCAAACAAGAGACATCGGGTATTCGCTTGGTTGGAAAATTACAAAAAACCAATGCCATACTAATATCGCAAGAGAAGCAAGAATTGCTTCATAGAAGTGAATCATTTCACTTACTTTTATGAACCAAATAGGTGCCCATGAATTTACTAAAGTAGGGAACCACAAGAATAACCCTGTAACACCCATTACCAAAGTGCCCCAGATTAAAGCCCAGTATTCTGCTTTTTCTGTATAATCATTTTTGTCGTATTTTGGTTTCTCGCTTTTGATATTTAGGTAATAGAGAATCGAATCCCTTGCTTCGATAACATCGCTCCATGTAGGAACAAGACCCTTTAGAATATCACGACCTCTTGCAGTAAAAATTAAATAGAAAATATGATATAATCCTAAAGTCATCATTATTACAGCGGCAATTCTATGTGTTAATTGACGGTTAGCCTCTGTCATTCCCATTTCAAGTAATAAATTCGACCACCAGCTATGACTGTATTTAAGAGCAAAGCCGGTTATTACCAAAACAATAAATGATGTAAATAAAAATATGTGTTGTATAACTTCGTTTTTAGTGAAGCGAGGTATTGTTACTTCTCCTTTTTGACGTTTTCTTTTTCGTCTGATTGTATGAATTACAATCAGTGTATTATGAAGAAACATCCCTCCAATTACTACAATAATAAACCAGAAATAAATATTTGATACCGTATTCTCTACGTTTTGAGCTTCAATTGATTGAGTAACATGCGAATAACTTTTTGCAAATGTAGGATTAGAACCCTTATGACATTTGCCGCAAGTTGCTGTAACATTCTTATCATTAACGGAGGATTCAGGATGTGATTTAGGTAATATTTTATGAACTGAATGGCAGTCCACGCACATAGCAGCATCCGGATCGCCTCTCATTACTGCTAATCCATGGTAACTGTCTTGATATAATGTAGCAATGCCCGATTGTGTTCCGAAGCGTTCAGTAAATGCCACGCTTTCATGACAAACTACACAGGTTTTTTGTTGTAATTTTCGTGATTCTATTTTTGCAATTTTCGGATCTTTGGATGTAACCGGATTAATTGAATGCTCATTATGGCAATCGTTACATACAGGGGCTTCTCTAACGCCTTTCTTTGCTCTAATCCAGTGAATTGATTGAATGTAATCTGCAGATTCTTTAGGATGGCAAGTACCGCA
>JBAYVI010000219.1:0-4474 GCA_041674625.1 Melioribacteraceae bacterium
AAAAAAAGAATAAAAAAGGAACAAGAATATGAAAATAATTTATAGACATATATCGATATTATTTTTAGCGATTATCTTCTTAGCCGGATGCAGTAAGAGCGATGACCCCGCTTCGCCAGATATGCCGGATGATGCTGACTATAAAGCAGATCCGAAAATTAGCGAAATATTCCCTTCGGTTGCTCTCGCCAATGGATATATTTATATAAAAGGTGAGAATTTCGGAACTAAAACTTCTAACGTAAATGTGTTCTTTAAGAGTAAAGCAACTTCGCAGCAAATAGCAGGAATAATTGAACTTATTGAGCAGTCGAAAATAACGGTCCGAGTTCCTGCTAATATAGATACTAGCCCTCAAGGGAACGAAATTATCGTAAAAACGCCAAAAGGGACTACTACAAATACCACGACACAAGTATATGGAGTAACTTCCTCTGCATTCGGAAATAATTTATTAGCAGGCAAAGGATTAATTGGAAGAGTATATGAACTTCCAGCAAATACAGCAAAGTTACCCGATTTTGCGACTATGCAAGTAAAGAGTATGGTACTTGCTCCTAATTTGGATGTGCCTACTCGTTCATTCAGTGATGGATTTCCTGGTGTGCCGGGTGGATTAGTCGAATGGTTCGGAATCCGCTTTGATGGCAAACTTGTAGTTACCGAAGCAGGTGAATATACTTTTACTCTCGGATCTGATGATGGCTCGAATTTATACATAGATGATAAATTGGTAGTTAATGCAGATGGAACTCACGGTTATTATGAAGTAACTTCTACTAAAGTAGCATTGACCGCAGGGGATCATAAACTAAGAGTAGATTATTTCCAAGGTCCGCGCTATAATATAGCAATGCGATTATTTTGGACTAAACCTTCCGGTACGAAAGTTATAATTCCGGCAGAATCGATTAAACTTCCCGATTCATTCTAATAATTTTATAAAATTTCTCCGCCCCTTATAGCAATCATTCAACAGGGGGCGGAGAATTTTTTATTAACCCAATTTCGGTACTAAAAATATTTTTTTCCATTTCTGATTTCATCACTTACTCATAGTTCTCACATTTTCACAATAGTACTTTCGCCCTCACGGGTAAACTCATCTCTTCACCAATTCAATCTTCCTCAACAGTTTTTACTCTACCACTTAAAAACTTCTTTTGTAATCAAATCACAAAAATCATATTTTAAGCATTCATTAAGAAAATAAACTATAACTTTATAGGAATTGTTTATGAAAAGAGTAAAATATATTTTGTCATTTATTATAGTGGGATTAATAGTTATGAATTGCAGTAAGCCCGAACCCGCAGTGAAGGATAAAGATTTTAAGTATGTAACCGAACAATTTGCCGATCTTAAAATTCAGCGGTATCAGATACCGGGATTTGAAGAGCTCTCGCTAAAGCAGAAAGAACTTCTCTATTATCTTTCTATGGCAGCTCAAAGTGGAAGAGAAATAATCTATGATCAGAATTATAAACATAATCTTTATATCAAACGCACACTCGAGGCAATATTAAAAGATTATAAGGGCGATCGTACCGATCCTGAATTTGCAAAATTTTTAGAATATACAAAACGTGTTTGGTTCTCTAATGGAATCCATCATCATTATTCTAATCGCAAATTTACACCCGAATTTTCATACAACTATTTTGAAAGATTAGTCGCCGGCACTAATGATGAACTCCTTCCACTTCAATCAGGAGAGGATGCAAGTGCACTTCTTAAAAAACTGAAACCAATTATATTCGATCCGAATGTAGATGCAATTAAAACCAATCAGGCACCTGATGTTGATTTAATAAAAACTTCAGCAATAAATTATTACGAAGGCGTTACACAAAAGGAAGTAGAAAATTATTATAAAACGATAGTTGACCCGAAAGATTCCACACCTGTTTCTTATGGTCTTAATTCCAAAATGATAAAAGAAAATGGAAAGGTTACGGAGAAAGTTTGGAAGGTTGGCGGAATGTATTCAAAGGCAATTGAGCAGGTAGTTCATTGGTTGGAATTAGCTGTTACGGTAGCCGAAAACGATCAACAGAAAAAAACTTTACAGCTATTAGTAGATTATTATAAAACCGGCGACCTTAAAAAGTTTGATGAATATTCTATTGAATGGGTAAAAGATACTGAATCATTAATTGATGTAGTAAATGGATTTATTGAGACTTATGGCGATCCGCTCGGATACCGTGCTTCTTTTGAATCAGTTGTATCGTTCAAGGATTTAGAAGCTACAAAAAGAATTAAAGCAATAACCGATAACGCACAATGGTTCGAGGATAATTCACCACTAATGCCTGAGCATAAAAAGAAAAACGTTACCGGAATTTCGGGTAAAGTGATAACCGTAGTTTCGGAATCGGGTGATTCATCTCCATCTACTCCTATTGGAGTTAATTTACCAAATGCAGATTGGATAAGAAAAGATTACGGATCGAAATCGGTCAATCTAGGCAATATAGTTCATGCATATAATATGGCATCTGCAACGAGTGGCGTATTGGAGGAATTTGCTTTTTCTGATGAACAGATAAAAAGAGCAAAAAAATATGGCGCATTGAGTGATGATCTTCATACCGATATGCACGAAGCGATTGGTCATGCTTCGGGACAGTTAAATCCGGGTGTGGGACAGCCGAATGAAACATTGAAAAACTATTCATCGACTTTAGAAGAAGCTCGTGCCGATCTTGTTGCCCTGTATTATGTATTCGATAAAAAATTAGTTGATATCGGAGTAATGCCATCGCTAGAAGCAGGAAAAGCACAGTACGATTCATATATTCGCAATGCACTTCTTACTCAACTTGCACGAATCAAAATGGGTGATGATATTGAAGAAGCCCACATGCGTAACCGAATGCTAATTGCCAAATGGGCTTATGAAAAAGGTGCTAAGGAAAATGTAATTGAGAAAAAAGTTAAGGATGGCAAAACATATTTTGTTGTAAATGATTATGAAAAACTAAAGAGTTTATTTGGTGATTTGCTTCGTGAAATTCAAAGGATTAAATCCGAAGGCGATTTCCAAGCAGGAAAAAATCTCGTTGAGACATACGGCGTAAAAGTGGATCCTGAAATTCATAAAGAGGTATTAGCGAGATATGCAAAACTTAAAATCGCGCCTTATGCAGGTTTTATTAATCCGGTATTGAAGCCGGTTATGGATGGAAATACGATTAAAGATATAATTGTGGAATATCCGGATGATTTTACAACTCAGATGATCTATTATTCAAATAAATTTTCATTCCTTCCTACATATAATTAATAAATGTTTATGTAGCAATCTCATTGCCGTGAATTAATTTTCACGGCAATGAAAATATTATAATTTTTGTAAAATTATTTTATCAAAAGCATCTTTTTTGTTATAGTTTTTAATGGTGTAGATAAACGATAAAAATAGATTCCGGTAGAAAGATTATTTCCATCAAATCTTATTTCATGTTTTCCTTGTTCAAAGAAACCATCTACTAAATTTAACACCTCTCTTCCCAATACATCATATACAATTAGTTTTGCATTTCCTCTTTGAGGTAAACTAAAACTTATTGTTGTTGTCGGATTAAATGGGTTTGGATAATTCTGATACATTTCAAATGATGTTGGAATCTCGTTGAGTTTTTCTACATTCGTCGGTAAATCAATTTTCTTTTTCATTATCAATCCATTATGCCCAACTAACCACAAATATCCATCTTTGTTTTCTATATCTCGTATTGTACCTTCAATCTCAAATTCTTTTGTCCACGTTGCACCCATATCTTCTGTAAAATTTAATTGATAACTTGAATCCTTAAATGGATGTTGAGAAGCCATCCAACCTATTTTACCTGTATATGGCGCTATTGAAGAAACATAACGATAATTTGACCAATCGGTATTTATCCATGTTTTGCCTCCATCCGGTGAAGCTGCAAATACATCATAACCCCACCCTCCAGCCCACAGTGTGTCTCCAATAGATAATTTTAATCTGGAAGTCGGGTATCGAAAAGTGGTAATCAATTCCCAGTTTATTCCACCATTCTCAGTCTTAAATACATCTGTCTCCCCAAATCCATCATTTGGGGGTGATGAGATTACCCAGCCGGTATTTTCATTCTTCATTTTAATTGAACGAAAATAAATAAGCCTATTTGGTTCAATGCCTCCTATTACTAACTGTGTTTCCCATGTTTTGCCACCATCTGAAGTATGAATAATTATTCCTTTACCATGCCCTTCATCAATGAAACGCTCTCCTACCATCCAGCCATTATTTTCATCAATAAAATAAATATCATTAAAACCATAATCATACTCTGTTCCATATAATTCCCATGTATCTCCTCCATTTTTTGTAGAATATATCTTACCTAACCCCCCGGTAGTATATCCAATATTTTTATTTACAAAAAAGATACTCTTAATATAATCTTCACCTGCAATCTCCTTTAGCTCCCAATTTTTT
>JBAYVI010000220.1:0-4459 GCA_041674625.1 Melioribacteraceae bacterium
GAAAAAGAGAATTAATTTTACCCAAGAAACTGGAATCGGCATGTACAAAATTTAGCGGCAAAATCAAAACTAATAAAATAAACAAAGGTACAAAAAATTTTATTTTCATTAGTTTAAATTATATCAAAATAAAAAATTCGAGACACCACTAAGCGACAAGACCAAAAATCCAACTATGATATAGTTAAAAGATTATGAAATCGCCAGCTGGAAAGAAATTCAAAAATAATAATCTATTTTTAATCCTATTTTCTCTAGCCATTTTGATTATAATTTTTGTTGGTCTTTTGTCTGTGGGTCAATTTTTTCCAACTGAATATAACAGAGCTGACGCTGAAATAAAAAAAGTGACGGAGGCAATTAAAGAAGTCAAAGATAATATTTTAACTTTTGACACCAAAGCCTATGACGCGAAAATGCTTCAATTGGCAAATTATCCCGCCCCAAAAGTTTCTACGACCACAGCAGCGACTTCTACCGCGACCGCCACTGCAACAACCACTCCAGTCAAACCAAATCTCTGGCCGGTTAAAACTGCTTATCCAAAAGCTGGCGCCTTATTACCCTTCAATCGCATCATTGCCTACTACGGTAATTTTTATTCGACAAAAATGGGGGTGCTAGGAGAATATTCTGAAGAAGTCGTCATCCAAAAACTGCGAGACGAAATGGCCAAATGGAAAGAAGCCGATCCAACCACCCCAACCGTTCCTGCCATCAACTACATCGCCATTACTGCCCAAGGCACGGCGCAACCTGACGGCAAATATCGATTACGCATGCCCGACAGTCAAATTGATATTGCCGTCAGTTTAGCTAAAAAAGTCGATGGCATTGTCATTCTTGATATTCAAATTGGTTTAAGTGATTTAAAAACCGAATTACCTTTGCTCGAAAAATATTTGAAAATGCCCAACGTTCATTTAGGACTTGATCCTGAATTCGCCATGCACAACGGCCAAAAGCCCGGTGATTATGTTGGCAGTTTTGATGCGGCAGAAATAAATTACACTGCTAATTATTTGGCCAAGCTGGTAAAAGATAATGACTTGCCTCCCAAGGTTTTAATCGTTCATCGTTTCACCGAAGACATGGTCACCAACTACAAAAAAATTACTCCTCTGCCCGAAGTGCAAATTGTCATGGATATGGATGGTTGGGGCAGCCAAGCCAGAAAATTTAATACTTATAGACAAGTCATTCAACTTGAACCTGTGCAATTTACTGGCTTTAAGCTGTTTTATAAAAACGATTTTCGAGAACCAGGCAGTCGAATTTTGACTCCTGCTGAGATTATGGAATTGCAACCACGACCGAGTTTTATTCAGTATCAGTAGACCTAATGATATAATTTTGCTTATGATCAAATTTATTATTTTTATATTATTCGTTGGGGCAGTTTTGTTTATATTTGAATTAATTAACAAAAAGAAAAATAAAGATGAGAGGACAAACCTTTCTATCTATGAGAAAAAACCATATTTATTTGATACTAATTCAGAATTTAACTTATACAAAGTCTTACTTGAATTATTTGGAGATACATACTTTATTTTTCCTCAAATTAATTATAGTCATTTAATACAACCAAGAAAAACTAATTGGAAAGAAGAAAGAAAACATAGAAGTCGTATTGATAGAAAATCAGCTGACTTTGTTATATGTGATAAAGATAAAATAATTCCTCGATTAATTATTGAACTAGATGGAGGTGCTCATGATTTAAAAAATAAACAAGCAAGAGATAAATTCATAGACGAACTTACTAAAATGGTTGATTTGCCCATACTTCATATAAAAACTAACAACTTGGATAAAGAGCTTATAAGAAGTGATATTTCTAAGAAATTAGGATTGTAATTGACTGAATTTTAATATACCCATAACACCCTCTATAAAGTAAATCCATATCCCAAACATTTACGAATAACTGATATTGCAATTTTTGCAGAAAAGAAAGATAGGATAATGTTGATTACTAAAAATAATACAGCCAACTGAAGTAAGTTATTAATAACGAGAATTTTTGATATTGGTAAATTTATTAAAGCAAACATAATATTAACCATTGAAATGATACTAAAATCAACAATAACGTTTCTGATGGAATCTTTTTCATCTCTTAAATTACACATCTTAGAGTGAGCTGAAGTAATCTCATTAATTTTCCAATTATTTTCTTTGTTATCTAAAATATAACCACACTCATTCATTGTCTCAATCCATGAATATGTATAAGCAATAGGTCCTTTATATAGAGCAATAGATTCTTCTAAACTACTGGATATTTTAGACGCTTGATTTTCAATAATCTGGAGTTTGTATATTGAAACAGCACCTAAAAATCCAACAAGAGCAAGAAAACCCTGAACTATTGTACTAAAAGTATAATAAAAAACACTAATATCTCCTCCTGAGATTAAATTTTTACCATAATATATAATACAAAATATACCAGCGAATAAAGATACGTACATAACCCCACTAAATAATTTTTTATGTTGCAGAATATAGTTATATAAACCCTTATTAATAGAAGCCATATATTACATTATATCAAAAATTATACCCTTCTCGAGCACCTAGTAAAGTAATTATTTACTATATAATTATCCTTCCAGGATACTGCTTTTAATTAGATAACGAGAAAGTATTTAATATAGCCTCAACTTCCGCCTTAGTCTTATTGAATGGAATCAATGTTATTTTTAATTTTTTATCAGAACTAATAATACTTCTTATTTCTCCTAAAAAGGCAGCATCGTCCCAACCGGTATCCAGAACCTCATTTTTATTATTATTTTTGGTTACAACAAAATAACCATATGGAGATTCTGTGCCATCCTTAAATTTATAATCGTTTGGTGCAACTGCTACAATCGGACCTCCAGCTACATAATCCATAACTTTCCAATCAGACGGATACTTAAAAGAAAAACCGAATTCAGAATTTTCATATATCTTCCAGTTTAATATTTCTTTTTCTGTATATTCTAGGTTATTTTTAACAGGCTCACGATATGATTCTGCACGTTTTTTATTTGCTTCCCCTTCATTATACGAATGAATGAGTGTTCCACCTATCTTAACCCCAATAATAGTTATTAATAATAAAATAATGATTATTAATATTTTAGAAAAACCTTTTTGTGTATTCATTCTTAAATTATATCTTAGATCAAAATTAAATTAAAGAATTAAAACATGCTTTTACCTGTTCTCAATTGTGCGCAGCCAGTACTAGAATATTTTATTCGCAAAGCTCGAAAATATAAAGTACTGCTGCATCACAAAATATAGTTGCAAGCTCCTTATTTTTTGTGAACGTTTAAGTAATAGAACCCAATGGCTCATTACCCAATAATGTTATTTCTAATGTTTTTAGTATAACATTTTGACCCTTCTCGTGGTGGCAACAACCTTAAATAAACTAGACTATTATAGCTTTTCAATGTCTATATCTGTAAATGGATGATCAAGGTATATCCCAATACCTGACTCTAAACTTTGTGAAGAATCTCTACCTTGTCTTTGAATATGTGCATCAAAGCAGGAATTAGAAACACAACCAACGAACCATGTTATTTGGTCAGCTGCCTCATTTGAATTTAATTTTTGCCAGGTCCTGGTTTTTTTGTCTGGCAGTAATCCTATTTTCCAAAATCCTTTTCCTGGAATACAAATCATTGAAACTATTCCTGAAAGAGGGTCAATATTTAATTCTTTCATAACTTCTACTAAACGTTTTAATTCAAAATTTTCATTCTTATTTTCTAAATCAGCATCACTTTTATATGCAAAAAATAAATTAAATGCCCCATAATAATTTTTATCAAAATCATTTTTTATGGAAAATTTTAATTTTGAAAGTTCTAGTGATGTAAAACAAAAATCTTTAATATATTCTCTGGTAACCGTTGACTTTACTTCAACTCTTGCTAACACGGAATTATAAAGGAAAATTCCTTCTTTGGAATTACTCGAACCAAGAATAGGTGGGGCTAATGTGTTATCAAAAAGAATAATATCATCTTGCGTCGATTCTCTTTTTAAATTTTCAGCTTCAATAATTGTTCCTGTGCCACTTAAGACGTATGGTGGCAACCAAGGAGTTAAAATATTATCTATCAACAGTTCTCTTAAACGACCTCTAAGCCCTTTGTGTTGTATTTTTTCTTCATTTTTTGATAAATGAATTAAATGTAAACTATCGGCTCTTAATTTTTCTAATATATAGTTGTTCATTTTTTACATTATTTTTGCACGTTACTCGCGCTAGCACAACTTTGTGCGTCGCCTGCACTAGAGCTTTTTGCTTCGCGTTGCTCGCAAAAATCTAAGTGCATCGACATCACGATTTTATAGTCGCTTCGCTCCTTAAAAATTGTGACCCTACAGAGAATCGAACTCTGATTTAAGCCTTGAAAAGGCTCCGTCCTAACCGTTAGACGATAGGGCC
>JBAYVI010000221.1:0-4424 GCA_041674625.1 Melioribacteraceae bacterium
AAATTTTTGGTAGTACCGCTATTCTGCACCTCCCATTGCGATTTAATTGTAGTTGAAGTAAAAAGAAGTATAATTGAAAGAAGAATTGATATGTAACTTATTTTTTTCATAACCCATCGCTGTTATTTACTTATGTTAATCAGAATAAGAAAATATTTTTAAATACAAATATTTATAATTTTTGTTTTGATTTCATAATAGATGATAGGAGAGTACTGTCTTTTTGGTTATAAATAATAAATAAAATATTACTGATCGGAATAAAGTTTTCTTTTTCATAAAAATATCCCATTTCGTTCTTTTATCTGAAGTTATAATATCAAAAAGTTAATTAAAAGGATAGTGTAAAAAATTTTACCCTACTTTTATCCCGCATTTTCTTGATATGATAGTAATAAAATAATAGACTATTTTATTAAGGGTTTGTGAGAAAACAAAATCATATAAAAATCTATACCAATAGATAAATTAAATAATTGGATTAGAATACGATTACTAACTAATCTCTATACGGTGTTTTGAGGTATTGTTCGGCGAGTTTGTGGGAACTGCTTCTGTCTTTATATTCTAATACTTCTTTGTATAGTTTTATTGCATCTTGACGGCGTCCTATCTTATCATAAGCCATTGCAAGATAGAGCGAACCCATAATTAAGAATCCCTTCGGTTCATCTTTTTCAATCACTTTAGAAATCGCTACACTTTTAGAAAGGTAATAAACAGTAGAATCGATATTCCCTTTTTCACGATGGTGCATACCGATATAATACTCTGCTTCTCTTTCAAATCGATCATTATATGCAGGATACCCTTTTTTCACTTTATCGAGAACATTTCTAAATACTTTTTGCGCTGATTCGTAATCATTTTTTCTAACGAATATCGTCCCGTAATATTTTTGAAAAACGGGATTATCAGGATAATCTTTAATCAATAGTTTTGCATACTTCATTGCCTCTTCCCAATTATTCTCAAATTGAAAATAGAGTGTCATTAAAAAATAACGCGATTCAATTTTTGTATATCTACCGTTAAAGGCTACATGCTCTAACTGCTTTAGACCTTTGTCTTTATCACCTTTTGGGAAGAACACCATGAAAGGTTTTACAACGGGATAGCGGGCAGGGATAACGGCAGCATAATAATTATAAATTCCAAAACCCATCTGAACATCAATTCTTGTAGGATCATTTTCATAAGCTTTGAAGATTAATGGGAGGGCTTCTTTTCCATCTAAAGCGGCATCAAACCAACTCTCCCTAATTGCACGCAATCTCCCTCTAAAACCAAGTGAGCCGCCTTTAAAAAAGAGTCCGTCAACATTCTTATCATTATCATCAAGTATATCATCGCAGAGATCAATTGCTTCTTCCACTTGATCGTAAAACTCATCATCATATTGAGTATTATCGATATCGGTAGCAATTTTCCACCATGTAATCATAGCACCAAAAAACTTACCCGCGGGATGCCGCGGGTATTCTTTTTCTACTATCTTAAATGTCTTTTCTGCTTCTTGAAATTTTATACCATATATTTGATCAATCCCTTTTACAAGGAGCGAATCGAAGCGTACCCAATCTTGAGCATTTATCGAAATCGCACTAAATAATAGAGTTAATACAACATATTTTAGCCGCATTATTTTCTCTTTGGGCGGTACATATCTGTTGCATGTCCATAGAATACTTCTGCCGCTGCCATCATTGTCTCAGATAAAGTCGGATGCGGATGAATCGTCAAAGAAAGGTCTTTAACATTCGCTGCCATTTCAATAGCGAGAGCACCTTCAGCAATCATATCACCGGCTCCAACACCAACCATTCCAACTCCCAAAATACGTTCCGTCACCGGTTCGATTATCAGTTTTGTAAGACCATCATTTCTATCCAATGTTGTTGCTCTACCGCTTGCACCCCATGGGAATTTGGCTATCTGAACTTCGATACCTTTTTCTTTTGCTTCTAATTCAGTAATACCCGCCCAAGCTAATTCAGGATCTGTAAAAACAACCGCCGGAATTTGTGCAGGTTCAAAAAATGATTTTTCGCCATGAATTACTTCAACTGCTACTTTACCTTCCGCAGCAGCTTTATGAGCCAACATTGGATTACCAACTATATCTCCAATTGCAAATATTGCAGGGTCATCCGTTTTCATCTGCTTATCTACAACCACAAAGCCTCTTTCATTTACTTTTACTTTAGTATTCTCAATTCCGAATCCGGTAGTAACAGGTCTTCTTCCAACTGAAATCAATACTCTATCGAATACTTGTTCCGGCTCTGTAACTTTAGGACCTTCAAATTTTACTTTGATTCCCTCTTTTACTTCCTTGAGTTCTACTACTTTTGTATCGAGATAAACAGAGGACATAAGTGAAGTAACGCGTTTAGCAAGTACGGCAACAAGGTCGCGATCAGCCCCGGGCAATAGTCCCGAAGTCATCTCCACAACTGTAACTTTACTTCCAAGTGCCGCATAAACTGAACCTAATTCAAGTCCGATATAACCGCCACCAACTACAAGAAGTTTTTCAGGTAAATCATTCATTTCGAGCGCACCGGTAGAATCCATTACACGTGCAGAATCGATCGAAAGTCCCGGTACTTTTGAAGGTACTGAACCGGTTGCTAAAATTGCTTTGTTATATTCCACGGTCTCGGTTGAACCATCACTCTTAGCGATAGATACCGAAGTGGAATTTACGAATGTAGCTTTCCCTTGAATAAAATTTACTTTCCTTTGTTTGGCTAACTGACCCAATCCACCTGTGAGTTTACCTACAACACTATTTTTAAATTCTCTAATTTTATTAACATCAATTTCGGGCTTACCGAATTTTACGCCTATTTTTTCTGCCTCTTCAGCTTCTTTAACTAATTTAGCAATATGAAGAAGAGCTTTAGATGGGATACAACCTCTCCAAAGACACACTCCGCCCGGATGTTTTTCCATATCCACCAATGTAACTTGCATACCAAGATCGGCAGCCAGAAATGCCGCTGCATACCCACCCGGTCCACCTCCAATTACTAATAAATCTGTTTTTGTACTCATAATCTTATTAACCTTCTAATGTAAGTAAAAACGGCTGTTCCAATGCATCTACTACCCATTTAATAAATCGGGCTGCATCGGCTCCGTCAATAATTCTATGATCATACGATAACGAAAGCGGCATCATTAATCGAGGTTCAAACTTACCATCAATATATACCGGTTCCATTGCTGAACGTGATACACCAAGTATCGCTACTTCAGGTGCATTAACGATTGGAGTAAAATAAGTCCCAGCTATTCCACCGAGATTACTTATTGTTATCGAACCGCCCTGCATATCATCTAAAGATAGTTTCTTATCTCGTGCTTTCTTTGATATTTCGGCAAGATCGGCAGTAATTTGAATTACATTTTTCTTATCTGCATCCCTTACAACGGGAACCAATAATCCTCTTTCGGTATCGACTGCAATGCCGATATTAAAATATTTTTTGTAGATAATTTCGTTCTTTTCCATATCTATACTGGAATTGAACTGTGGGAATACCTTAAGCGCAGAAGCAATTACTTTGATTAATATCGCAGTAACAGTAAGCTTTCCGCCTGCTTCTTCTGCTTTCTTTCCGAATTGTTTTCTGATCTTTTCAAGCTCTGTGATGTCAGCTTTTTCAAACTGAGTTACATGAGGAATAGTCTGCCAAGCATAAGAAAGATGTTCAGCCGTTTTTCTTCTGATATTACTCATTGGTTGTTTTTCTATATCACCCCATTTAGTGAAATCGGGCAATGTTTCTTTATAGAATGAACCGCCACTTCCTGATGCAACAGATCCGCCCGATGAAATCATTTCATTCAAACTCTTAGCATAAGCTTTTACATCTTCGATAGTAATTCTTCCACCATTGCCCGAAGCTCTAACTTGATGAATATCAATTCCAATTTCTCTTGCAAATCTTCTAACTGATGGAGCTGCCGGAGCAATTTTATCGGGCATTTCCATTACCTTTGCTGAAAGAGGCGTAATTAAATCAGTATTAGTTCCGCCTTCTTTAGACGTTTGTTTAGAGATTTCTTTTGAAGTTTCTTTACTTTCTTTAATTTCTTCCTTCTTTTGAGGTTCTTCTTTATCGGATTTGGAAACACTTTTCGATTCAGCGGATTTAGAATCAGCCGCTTTGACCGAAAAACCAGAAGCAACACCCGAATCAGGTTCATAAGTAAAAACCGCCTCTCCAATATTTGCCTTAGTTCCTTCTTTCAGAAGTATTTTTGTGATTGTACCACTTTCTTCGATCGGCACTTCCATTGTTGCTTTATCGGTTTCGAGTTCTAGAACAATCTGATCTTTTTCTACTTTATCACCTTCGGCGACAAGAATCTTAAGAATATCTGCTGACTTAATATTCTCGCCTAATACCGGT
>JBAYVI010000222.1:0-4416 GCA_041674625.1 Melioribacteraceae bacterium
TCCGGAAGCCTTTAATGTGTTAATTAAAGAACTTCAAGGTCTCGGTCTTGATATCAAAATTAACTAGTTAAAAGTTAGTCTTAAGGAGACTCTTATGAGATTAAAAGTTCAAGAAAATAGAATGAAACAGATTGAAAAAATAACTATTGGTTTAGCGAGTCCCGATGATATTCTTTCGAGATCCCACGGGGAAGTAACTAAACCGGAAACAATTAATTATCGCTCATTCCGACCGGAGAAAGATGGTTTATTTTGTGAAAAAATATTCGGACCCGTGAAAGATTGGGAATGCGCGTGCGGTAAATATAAAGGTATTAGATATAAAGGCATTGTATGCGATAGATGCGGTGTGGAAGTAACCCTTAAAAGTGTCCGCCGTGAAAGAATGGGGCATCTTGCTCTTGCCGTTCCGGTTGTTCATATCTGGTTTTTCAAGGCTTTGCCTTCTAAAATCGGTAATATTATTGGTATGACTACTAAAGAATTGGAAAAAGTAATTTATTACGAGTCATACGTTGTTATTAATCAAGGTACTACCGGTCTTAAGTATAAAGATTTAATTTCCGAAGACCAGTATTATGAGATAGTATCTTCGTTACCTCACGAAAATGATTCTTTAGAAAATGACGATCCTAATAAATTCGTTGCTAAAATTGGTGGCGAAGCTATTAAAGAGTTATTAAAAAGGACAGACATCGATGGTGAATTTACTCGGCTAAAAGAATTATTAAAGGAAGAGACTTCACAGCAGAAGCGTGCGGATCATCTTAAAAGACTAAGAGTTCTAGAAGCATTCAAAGAATATGAAGGCAAAGTACCTAATAAACCTGAATGGATGGTTCTTAGTGCTGTTCCTGTAATTCCACCAGAATTAAGACCTTTAGTTCCTCTTGAAGGTGGTCGTTTTGCTACATCAGATTTGAATGATCTATATAGACGTGTAATCATTCGTAATAATAGATTAAAAAGATTAATGGATATTAAAGCTCCTGAAGTAATCTTAAGAAATGAAAAAAGAATGCTTCAAGAAGCTGTTGATGCTTTATTTGATAACTCAAGAAGAGCAAGTGCTGTAAGAAGTGATGGTAATAGACCATTAAAATCATTAAGCGATATGCTTAAAGGCAAACAAGGTAGATTCCGTCAAAACTTACTCGGTAAACGAGTTGATTATTCAGGTCGTTCAGTAATTGTTGTTGGTCCTGAATTAAAACTTCATCAATGCGGTTTGCCTAAAGATATGGGCGTTGAGTTATTCAAACCATTTATCATTAGGAAATTGATTGAACGGGGACATTACAAAACCGTAAAGAGTGCTCGTAAAGCTGTTGATAGAAAAGACCCGATTATTTGGGAGATATTAGAGAGATTGATTGATGGTCATCCAATTATGCTTAACCGTGCACCAACTTTGCATAGATTAGGTATCCAGGCATTCCAACCGATATTAATTGATGGTAAAGCTATTCAGCTTCACCCGATGGTTTGTACCGCATTTAATGCGGATTTTGATGGTGATCAGATGGCTGTTCACGTACCATTATCTTATGAAGCTCAATTAGAAGCTTCTGTTTTAATGCTCAGCAGTCATAATATTTTATCTCCACAAAATGGATTACCGATCGTAGTTCCTACTCAAGATATTGTTCTTGGCTGTTATTATTTAACTAAAGTAAAGCCAAAAGATGGTATTGGTGAAGGCAAAATTTTCGGTTCTATGCAAGAAGCTATTATTGCTTATAATTTCAAAGTAATTGAATTACATGCAAAAATAAAAGTTATGATTGAAGGTAAATTAGTCGATACTACTGTTGGTAGAGTAATATTTAATCAAATTGTCCCTGAAGAGATGGGATATATCAATGAATTACTAATAAAGAAACTTTTCAGTGGTTTGATTTATAGAATGTTTATTAAGCTCGGTAATGTTGTTACAGCACAATTCTTAGATAACGTAAAAGAATTAGGGTATAGATATGCAACTGCAGCCGGTATTTCAATCAGCTTTAGTGACATGATTATCCCTGATGAAAAAGTTGAACTTATTAAAACCTCAAATGAAAAAGTAAATGCAATCTTAAATGAGCACGAGCAAGGTTTGATTACTGATGCGGAAAGATATAATAAAATTATTGACGTCTGGACGCATACAACTACAAACGTTTCTGCCCATTTAATGAATAGAATTAAAGCAGATAAATTAGGATTTAATTCATTATTTATGATGGTTGATTCCGGTGCGAGAGGTAATACAGAGCAGGTAAGACAGTTAGCAGGTATGAGAGGTCTTATGCAGAAACCTCAGAAAAGCTTAACAGGTCAATCAGGCGAAATTATCGAAAATCCAATTATTGCTAACTTCAAAGAAGGTCTTTCAGTTTTAGAGTATTTTATTTCAACTCACGGTGCTCGTAAAGGTCTTGCAGATACTGCTTTAAAAACCGCTGATGCTGGTTACCTCACAAGAAGACTTTGCGATGTTGCTCAGGATATTATTATATCTGAATTAGATTGCGGTACCATTAGAGGTGTATATATTACTGCTCTTAAAGAAAGCGAAATGGAAAGAGAGCCACTTGCTGAAAGAATTACCGGACGTGTAGCTCAAGAAGATATTTATGATCCTAAGACTGACGAATTATTAATTGAAGCTGGTAATATTATTGAAGAAGAAATCGCTGAAAAGATAGATGAATTAAATATCGATCAAGTATATATAAGAACAGTATTAACATGCGAATCTAAACGCGGCGTTTGTGCTAAATGTTATGGAAGAAACTTAACGACAGGGCATTTAGTAGAGAATGGTGAATCAGTTGGTATTATTGCAGCACAATCAATCGGTGAGCCGGGTACACAGCTTACATTGCGTACTTTCCACTTAGGTGGTACTTCATCTCGTATTGCAAGTCAATCTGTTGTTGAATCAGCTTCTGACGGTATTGTAAAGTATGATAGAATTTCGGTAGTAGAAAAGACAGATTTCTTTGGGAAAGCAAAGGTCGTAATTGGAAGAAGAGGTTCAATTGGACTTTTTGATTCTGACAATAGACAAATTAAGAAATTTGAAATCCCTTATGGCGCAGAATTAATGATTGCTGATGGAAAAGAGATTAAAAAGGGGCAAGCTCTTTATAATCATGATCCATACAATACCGTAATTCTCACTGATATTTCGGGAACAGTTAAGTATGAAGGTTTGATTGATACAGTTACATTGCAACAGATTGCAGATGAACAAACTGGACACGTTCAAAAGGTTGTTATTGAATCAAAGAATAAAGATTTAACACCAAGTATTAAGATTACAGATAAAAATGGTAATGAAAAAACATTCAATATTCCGACACGTGCTAACTTATCGGTTGAAGAAGGTCAAGAAGTACAAGCTGGAACAATCTTAGCTAAGATTTCTAAACAATCTTCAAAATCGAGAGATATCACCGGTGGTCTTCCGAGAGTAACAGAGTTATTCGAGGCAAGAAGCCCACATGATCCTGCTGTTGTAGCGGAAATTGAAGGTATTGTAAAGTTCGGTGTAAAGAAAAAAGGTTCTAAAGAAATTATCGTTGAATCTTTTGATGGAACCGTTCAGAAAGTCTACAGTGTAGCCTACGGTAAACACGTTCTTGTACAAGAGGGTGATGAAATACCTGCAGGTGAAAAAATAACTGATGGACCGATAGATCCACGTGATATTTTGAAGATTAAAGGTACTAATGCAGTTCAAGAGTATTTGGTAAATGAAATTCAGGAAGTTTACCGTCTTCAAGGTGTTAAGATAAATGATAAGCATATTGAAGTAATTGTAAAACAGATGCTTCAAAAGCTAAAAATCATTTCATCAGGCGATACTAAATTTATCGAAGAAGATTTAGTTGATAGAAATAAGTTAGTAGATGAAAACGAAAAAATAAAAAATATGGTTTATGTAATTGATCCTGGTGGAGCTAAAATTAAACAGGATTCATTAATTACAAGAACCAAGCATCGCGAAGTAGTGGCTGATTTAGCAAGAAAAAACAAAAAAGAAATTGTTGTTAGAGATGCAGAACCTGCTACTTTCGATAATATATTATTAGGAATAACACAAGCAGCACTTTCAACAGAAAGCTTTATTTCGGCAGCATCATTCCAAGAAACAACCAAAGTATTAACTAATGCGGCTACTGAAGCAAGGGTTGATAATCTAATTGGTTTAAAGGAAAATGTCGTTATGGGTCATTTAATTCCGGCAGGTACAGGTCTTAAAAAGTATAAAAGTATCATACTTACAGAAGAAGATTTGGCATTGCAGGAAGAAAAAGCTAAAGCAGAAGAAGTAATTGCCGAAGAAAAGGAAACGGTTTAGGCACTTAACTTCATTTTTTCTATAGACTTAGCTTGACAAATAAAAAAAATATATCTAAATTGAAA
>JBAYVI010000223.1:0-4365 GCA_041674625.1 Melioribacteraceae bacterium
AGTTTTGTTATTAATTGCGGTAATTCCCCTTAATTTATCAGCTTGGGGAGATAAAGGACATAAATTAATTACGGCGCACTCATTAGAATTCTTAAAAACTAAGATAAATCTTCCTGATTCAATTATAAAAGAAATCATCACTCGTTCGGTGGATCCCGATAATAGAAAGAAAGATGACCCGACTGAGTACCCAAAACATTTCATCGATATAGATTTTTTCCCCGAATATTTGAGCGGACAAATAGTTCTAAATCGCGATGAATTGAAATCTCGATACCCTGATAGCGTTCTCGTAAAACAAGGTTACTTACCTTGGGCTACACTGGATACTTATGATAAATTAGTTGATGCATTTAAATCGGGTGAGAAAGAAAAAATTGTTCTTTATCTTTCTGATTTGGCTCACTATGTAGGTGATGGACATCAGCCATTACACGCTACTTTGAATTATAATGGACAATTGACAGGCCAAAAAGGAGTTCACTTTAGATATGAAATCACTATGGTAGATGATTACTTAGATGAAATTATTAAAGGACTTGTAAAATTTGATGTTGGGACTGTTGAAAAGAAAGATTTAGAATACAAGATTTTTGATTATATAAATGAATCTAATACTTATGTAGAATTAATTCTAAGTGGTGATAAATTCGCATCTAAAAATAAAGACAAGTATTATGAACTACTATGGAATAGAACAAAGTACATTACTATTGAAGAGATAAATAGTGCTGCAAAAGCTTTAGCTGATATGGTTAATAGTGCTTATATCGAAGCTGGAAGTCCAGAACTTAAATTCTAATTTATTTTAAGACAATTGTTTTTGCAGCATTTGTACTGCTTTTTTATAAACAGTATCGACATTTAATTCTTTTATGCACTTGAATTGAATGTCGGTACGGCTGCAGGATAGTGGCGTAGGAGAATAGAAAAAGCAAGGTGAACATTCCAATTCTAAACTTGCGATCTTATAATTAGTTTTCCAAGGATAAATGTAATTCTTATTAGTTGGACCGATTATTGCGATTACATCTCTTTTCATAGCGGCGGCTGTATGCATTAGACTTGAATCATTTGTAATAAACAAGTCTACTTTTTTTATTACTGCGGCTGTTTGAGTAAATGTTTTTGTATCTACCGAAAATGCTGAACATGATTTAATTTTATTTACAACACCATTCTTCAGTTCCATCTCATCAGGTCCGCCAAATAATAATATTTTAGCATCAAAATTTTCAATCAATCGATTGCCGAGATTGACAAATTTTTCAATTTCCCATCTCCTTTTCTCATGATTTTTAAGAGTGTTACATCCGGGATGGAAGCCGATTAATAATTGAGTCTCGTTTTCCTTTATTTTTGAAACAAATTGATTAGCGAATTCAATCTCGTCGGGATTAAGAATAATTTTTAAGCCTTCAATTTTATTTTCTTTTGCACCTATTAATTTCTCCACTAATTTAATATTCTCTTCAACGTTATGAACCGAATCATCCTCTTTGACGGTAACATTATTTAAAAATCCAAGTTCTTTAAAATTACTTCTTAGATATTTTATCCCTGCTCGTTTATGTGCGCTGATTAAAAGGCTAATTAAATTATATTCCTTCCTATTAGAAGGATAAACATTAATAATGGCATCGTAATTATTTTTACGAAGCTGCATTACAAATTTGATTGAATCTGTTTTTGAGTTGTTAAGAAAATCGAAGTAATGAATTTTATTTATTTCCGGAAGGCGTTCATAAATATCTTTTACACCTTTAAACATTATAAGAGCATCTATTTGAGCAGATGGATGAGTTTTTTTTAGGAACGATAATGCAGGGGTGAACATCAATGCATCTCCAATTCCAGATAATGCAATTACTAAGATTTTTTTCATGTATGGTAATAAAAAAGCATCCCGCTTATGCGGGATGCTTTTGAAATTATTTATTCTTGTTTTCTAAATACTTCGTGTTTTGAGCTTTTTCATTTTCATACTTCTGAATAAGCATTTTTATATTCTGTGCTTCATGTGGTGCAATAGACATTAATGAATTTAATAATTTGATTGCTTCATCATACATCTTAAGATTCTCGTAATGAGTAAGCAATAAATCATAAGGATTATACCAGCTCGAATAATCGGATGGATTTGCAGCTAGTTTTTCCTTTGCTTCAGTAATTACTTCTTTGGCATATGATTCATACTGCGGGTATGCATGTGCGCTATATAAAACCTTTGCTACATCATGCTTAATTCTATAATCCATTGGAATTATTGAACGTGGAATTTTTTCTTCCATTTTTTCTAATACATTTACTGCTTCTTGATTGTTCTGCTGTTGGTTAATATAATTTAGTGCTAATCTAATAAAACCATTTCTATAATTTTGAGTTAAGCGCACATGATTTTCATCATAAAAAATATTTTTATCATTAAGACCACGGAATTTAAATCCTGGTTGATATGTCTTGCTATATCCGGTAGGTTCATCTAAAAATTGTTTTCTCATAACATCAACATCTATATATTCCATCCCGGAACGAGAAACTAATTTCTTGGGAGTTACTCGCATAGCCATACCTTCCATTTGAAGGTAATCATCAAGTCCAAGCTTGCTATCATCAGAAACTGTAACAGCATAATAAACCGGACGTTTCCATTGTGCATTAAGTAAAATATCAAGTACGACAATATCTTGAGTCCTAATAGCTTTTATATCACCAAATTGAATAGTATTGTTCATCCTCCATTTCATATAACCGGTAGCTTTGGTAAGTGAATCTGTAATACCCCAATTTTTGATGGTTTCAGAATCGACAGGAATTTTCATGTCCTGTGGAGAAAAACGCTCCGGTCCGATATTATCAATTTGTTCATCGGTCATAGAAAGTTCCACTTTAGCAGCACCATATGGAGAAGTGTTTTTTAATTGTTTTATATACCAAGGAGTGTTTAATAAGCTCAAGTTAGCTATGCGTACGTCGCGTCTTACGCCCTCTACATCTTGAAGATACCAAAGCGGAAATGTATCATTATCACCATTTGTAAATAGAATTGAATTTGGTGCGGCACTTTGGAGCATATTATATGCGTAATCCCATGGTACGTGATTATCTGATCTATTATGCTCAAAGAAATTTACTGCAAGCATATTAGCCGGAATTAAAATTACTCCAAGTGAAAGTGCCGAAATCTGCATCCATTTTAGAGATGGTTTGTTTGCTAAGGATTCCGTTATCAGTTCAAAAATTCCCCTTGTTCCAAGTGCTATCCAAATAGAGAATACAAAGAAAGCCCCGACATAGAAATAATCTCTTTCGCGTGGCTGCGGCTCCTGTTGATTTTGATAGAAAGCCGTCAGATATCCGAGGAAGACAAACATCGTTAAGAATACCGCCGCCATCTTCCAATCCTTCTTGAACTGGTAATAAACTCCGAATAAAGCTATCAAAAATGGAATCGCCCAATATTTAGCAATATCAACACCAACATCCTGATAAGTTGAAACCCTTCCTACATAGTTCCAAAGCAAGTATCGATTAAACATATGGTCCATTTGGTAATTCCATGCAAAATCTAAATCGCTTGAATAATTTGAATAGATTGCTTGTTGATGAGGTTCCATCGAAAATCTTCTTTTGAATGTAGGAAAATCACCATACTGTTCACGATTGATATATGATTCTAATTCAGAAAATGTTTTCGGACTATTCATATTAATTGGTGGTTCTTGATTTGCGCGAATGATAATCATTGCCACAGATGTAACACCGAGCAGAGCAAAAAAGAATGCTTTGAAAACAAAATTGAAAGTTGGTTTATCTTTCTTTTTGCTCCAATATATTCCAACTCCTAATAATGCGAACATAAGTAGAATAACAATCGTATCAATTACAATATTATTTCCACCGATAGAAGAGATAAATTTAGGTGCATATTTTACCATCCCAGGATATACAGAAATTAGAGTGAGCCCACCAATAATTATTGGGATGTAAAATGAATTTCTTTGAAAAATCTTTTTATAAAATGCTCCCATATAAAGAGCTGATACTGCAATAAATATCAATAAATATTTTTGGTCTATTTGTTTAAACATGTCCTGCGAAGGAGCAGTAGTGTCTGTTTCTGAAATCCACATTAGCATTGCAACAACAATTATCAATCCCACATGTCCAAGAAAAATATAACCTGTTTTCTTTAATGTTTCTTCATCAGTTAAATATTTTCTAAAGATAACAACCATTGCCACGGGCACGCTAGCTAAAACTGCCATTAAATGTACACCTGTGGATAAACCAAGCAAATAGGCAATTAATAATAAATATTTTTCATTATCAGGTTCGTCTGCATTTTCATTCCACTTGACTAAT
>JBAYVI010000224.1:0-4327 GCA_041674625.1 Melioribacteraceae bacterium
ATGATTATTTACCTTGAAAAGGGAAACCTTGACGCTGCTTATTCTGGAATGAGGCTAATTAATGATAACAACAAGACTGTAGGTTATTATGGCCAATCTTTCAACTGGCGTAAATGCTGGGAATTTAATTACATTGACATTAATTGCTTTGCCCACCACAGAAAATTCATCGACCAGGGATTTCGTTTTGATGAAAATCTTAAACGACTTGTTGATTGGGATTTTATCCTTAGATTAACTGCAAATAGTCGGACTTCATATGCGCCTTTTTTAGGTGTTGAATATTACGATGGAACGAAAGGGAATAGAATTACATTTAATGAATATCCTGATGATGAAATAAATCGCATAATTTCAAATGTTAGAGATAAATATACTTCAATAAGAAATACAAAACGTAAATTTGAAAAGCGAAATAACGATGATTATATTAAAATATTAAACGATTAGTAATGTTTGTTTTAGAGTTTAAACATTGATTATAAATGACATAGATAAAACGTATCAAACAATAAATAACATAAAGCGGACTTTAAATAACCAATGATTTGATGAATGAATAGCCAGGAAATCTATACAAAAAGCGGGGATGAGTCGAGGTGCAATATAGAAAAGACAACTTCGCTAAAAGTATCTGTAATTATACCAAATTATAACCACGCAAAGTTTTTACATCAAAGAATAGATAGTGTATTGATGCAGAGTTATTCTAACATTGAGGTAATAATTTTAGATGACCTTTCAAGTGACAACAGCATCCGAATTATTGACGAATTTGCCAAAAAAGATAAAAGAATTACTACTTATTACAATAAGCATAATTCGGGAAGTCCTTTCAGGCAATGGAAAAAGGGCATTGATAATGCGAAAGGGGAATATATTTGGATAGCAGAATCAGATGATTTTGCAGATCGATTTTTATTGGAAACGCTATTACATTCATTTCAAATTAATCCGAATGCCAAAGTTGCTTATTGTTTATCTAACTTCGTCAATCATAAGAATGACGTTGTAGGGAGTCATCTTAGCAATTTAAGTGTACTTAATCCTAAACTATGGAAACATGATTTCTGCATTTCAGGAGAAGAAATATTAAGAAAATACATGATTATTATGAATATTATTCCCAATATGAGTTCGGCGATTTTTAAAAAAGAACTGGTAAAATTTGTCGATTGGGATGATATATTTAAATACAAACTTGCTGGTGATCGCCTTTTTTGGATTTATCTACTTTCTAATACAGATCTGTGCTATATTGCTCATCCTTATAATTATTTTAGAATAGACGGGGCTACAGTTCGATCAAATTATTACAATTCAATTAAATACCTCAACGAGGTTCTTACTATTACACACCTAGTATGCACTAAATTCAAAGTTCCTTTGAATATAAAATTAAGAGCATTGAAACAATTGGCAATAAGGATGCGTAATGCGAAAAAGGAAAACCCAGATTTACTAAAGGAATTTTCCACTCATGATTTCATAGATGATCTTAATAAAATTGTTCGTATTCTAATTTCTTAAAAGATATAAATTTCAAAACAACTTTTATGTCACAAAAGACAGCTATAACAATTACATCTTTATCTAAAATTTACAAACTTTATGGTTCTAGAAATGATAGAATTAAGGAGGTATTTCACCCATTTAAGAAGACATATCACAAACAACACCATGCTTTAAAAGATATTAATTTAACTATTGAAAAGGGTGAGGTAGTAGGTATTATCGGGAAAAATGGGAGTGGAAAATCAACATTTTTAAAAATCTTGGCGTCAGTAGTTACTCCTACTACCGGATCCTTCGAATGTAAAGGTAAAGTTACCGCACTTTTAGACCTATCCGGGGGATTCAATCCTGACCTCACCGGCATAGAAAATATTTATTTTCTTGGAGCGATTCAGGGATTTTCAAAAATTGAAATGAAGAAACGAATACCAGAAATTATAGACTTTGCTGATATAGGTGAATATATAAACCAATCTGTAAAAACCTATTCTAGCGGTATGCACGTAAGATTAGCATTTTCCATTGCAATAAATATTAATCCTGAGATACTCTTAACGGATGAGGTTCTTGCTGTAGGTGATCTTAGGTTTCAAAAAAAATGTTACAGAAAAATACGTGAATTCAAGGAATTGGGTAAAACAATTGTAATATGTACCCACAGCCTGGGTCTGGTGAAAGACTTTTGTACCTGTGCGATTTGGATAAATGATGGTATAATAGAAATGAAAGGGGATCCTAATTATGTTACTGAAGCTTATTTGGCATACATGAATTCTAAAAAATCTGTTAGTTCCTCGATTAACAATTCCAATAATGAAGTTAGTTCAGTATCAAACACAATATCTGGTCTTTCAGAAGAATTACAATTGATAAATTGGTTTAATCCATCCGGTTGTGATTCTTTTGGAACGCATGATGTTGAAATTAAGCTTGTTTCGTTAATAAACGCTAACACTAACAAATCGATTAGTGAAGTTAAAAATGGTGACAGATTAAGAGTAGTAATGGTAATCATTGCAAATAGCAACATTGATAATCCAGGAATTCAGCTACTTGTTAAAAACACTTTTGGAACAACAGTTTTTAAAATCAATAGTTACAAAACACAACAACCAATACATTTCAACCAAAATAAACCCACAACTTTTTTCATTGATTTTATATTTCCAAATATTGTGAGAGGTGGTTACAGTATTTCGCTCGTGGCTTTAAATATGAATAATAATTCTTTTGAGTATCTGCATTGGATTCACGATGTACTACTTTTTAATGTAGTCACTTCAGATGTAAGATATCATGAGGATTCCATTCTGGTGATTGAGGATGCGATAATACAAACCATTAACTAATTAACTCAACTAAAGAAATTGTGTAATATGAAAAAACAATTCCTGATTTTTAATTTTTTTAGAGACATTTACCGCCATAGAAATGTTATGTATACACTGATTATTAGAGATTTTAAAAGTCGATACCTGTCAAGCTACATTGGTCTGCCATGGGCATTTATTCAGCCAGCAGCTTATATTTTAGTAATCTGGTTTGCATTTACATATGGCATTCGACAGGGAGGAAATACGAGTACTGGAATTCCATATGTAGCTTGGCTAATAACAGGACTAATCCCCTGGTTGTTTATTAGTCAGACTTTAATAGTGAGCTGTTCATCAATAAATCAATACGCATATTTAATAAAAAAAACTAGTTTTCCGGTAAGTATGATTCCTTTAATAAAGATACTTTCAGGAATGATTGTTCATAATATATTGATTGTTTTGATGATTTTGTTTTTTATCTTTTTTTATGATATTTCACCTAGCATCTACTGGTTGCAAATATTCTATTATCAATTTGTTATGCTATTTCTTTTTTCAGGAATAGGTTGGTTTGTCGCTTCAGTTAACGTTTTTGTTAGAGATATGGCACATATCGTGAACATTATTGTAACAATGTTATTCTGGGCTACTCCAATCCTATGGCCATTTACGAAATTGGAAGGACACTTTCGGTATATAGCACTACTAAATCCTTTTTTTTACATAACAGAAGGTTATAGATATACTTTCGTTGAGGAAAAATGGTTTTTTGAATTTCCGGAAATGAATATCCTTTTTTGGTCTGTTAGTATCCTTATATTAATTATTGGTGTAGTAACTTTTAATAAATTAAAACCTGATTTTGGAGATGTACTGTAGGTGCTTTGACAGATTCAGCGTCCCGTGGTCATAACAACATTCAACAACTTTACTACCAATTCAAATTAATATAATTTTTTGAAGTAAGTTGACTAATTATTTGAAATAATAAGAGAATGAACAAAAAAAAACTAAAACAGAAATCGCAAAAGATCAGACCGCCATTCGATCTCTACTTTCTAATCTTCTCGACGATAATAGTTCTTCCATTTGTATACACCACAAAAGTTTTAGACCCTTGTTTAGCACCGCGTTTGTTTGGGTTGGGGATTATTATTTTAATCCTCTTGTTAGTAACCCTTTTCATATCCATTAAAAACAGGCCTCAGTTAAGCTTCATTAGACTTTATGTGTTCTCTGTTATCGGCTTGTATCTTTTATGGTCCATCATTTCTCTTACTCAGGCCATCACTCCTGCTGAAGGTTTATTTGACATTGCGAAAACCTTGCTTTCTTTAACTCTCTTGATATTGGCTACTCAACTATTTATAATTAATAGTAATTGGATTTCGCTTTTAGTTAAATGTGTTGTAATAAGCTCAATAATTGCCACCTCAATTGGCTTATACCAATACTTTGAAAGTATACCGGGGAATGTCGATTTTAATTTATTTATG
>JBAYVI010000225.1:0-4266 GCA_041674625.1 Melioribacteraceae bacterium
ACAAGAAAAATATTAAAAGATTAATAACATTTTCTGCAATACCTGTATTGGTTGCCTGTCTAATATATATTGAAGATACTATAATTAGGATTGCCACTGCTATTATTCTTACCATTTATGTCGGTTTTATAATATTCCTAAGAGATAATGTTAAAAACTTGGAATCTATAAAAAGTGAATCCGATGGTTATAAAGACGAACCAGAGAATGAGAATCCTCAAACAAATTACACAGATTATAATAGGGAAGATGGAGAAGGATTTGTAATATTAAAGAAGACTCCCAACCCGAAATATAACACGCAAAATGATTTAATAGATAACCCCAAAAATCTCGGCGGCTTAGAGAGCTTGCCACCGGATTATAAAGAAGCATTTCAAAAAATTATAGAAGAAAGAATACCCGATAATATAAACCAAGGCGAACAATTTGGGTTTGTGATTGATAAAATATTGCATGTAGTTAAATTTGCGTTTTTAGCACATTCAGCACTATTCTTTCTTTATAATCCGAGGACAAAAAAAATATCGCTTGATCGGTTTGAATCTTCGAGTGATCAAATTGCGAAAAAGAAATTTGATATTGAAAATGATATTCTCAGTAAAATTGTTTCGACCAAAGAGCCTGAACTTTTAACCGATATTTCATTAAACGCAGAACCAGATGTACTAAGATATTACATCTCACCACAATCAATAAAAAGTTTTGTAGGCGTGCCTATATTTTACAACACTGATTTTATAGGTATTCTTGCAGTTGATAGTAAAAATAATGATGCGTTTGGTGTAGAAACTATATTCCAATTAGGAAGAGTGGTAAGAGTAATTTCGATAATTGTTTCGTTATTTGAAGAGAAACATTCAGAAAATTTAATTGATCAAAGATTAAGATCGATTCTTGGTTTCCTAAGCCAGGATCGTAAATACGAAACAGATGAAGATGTATATCAGGGTTTAGAAAATTCCGTAAATTCTCTAACTCAGTATGATGTTTATAGTTTAGTTGTCTATAATTCGATTGATAATAAATTTAAGATTGTTAAGGTAATTAATAAAACATCTCTTAAATATCTTGGAGAAGGGTTTGAAGTTAATTTGAATGGTACATTAGCAGGCAAATCAATAATGACAGGGCTGCCCGTAAAAATTGATGATACATCTGCTTCAGATTTTCCACGTTTCGATAAAAGTGAAGATATTAGTTTTGATGGTTCTTTTCTAGTTATTCCACTTGTCTATGATGAAAAAGTCTATGGTTTAATTTGCTTTGAAACATTGAAAAAAAGTTTCTTTTCAAATGATGATGTTGGATTCTTAAAGAACGCTCTTAAAATGTTTTCTTTTATTTTTCATACTAATATTAATTATCAATTGGTTAAGGGTCTATTGACAGTAGATGTTGATACAAAAACTTTAATGAAAGATCATTTCATTGAACGATTAACAGTTGATTTGGTAAAAGCAAAAGAATTAGATATACAAGGTGCAATAGCACTAATTAAAATAGATGATTTTATTCAGCAAGATTCATTATTTGAAGGCGACCCATTCCCTAAAGTATTGCAATCTATTTCAGGATTGATACGAGAAGAAATGACGCCAATGAATCTTCTTGGCAGAATAGATGAAAGAATATTTGTTGTTTATTTTTTCAACTATACTGCGAAAGACGTTTTCTTGTGGTCAGAAAAATTAAGAATTAAAATAGCCCGTAAACCAATCTCGGTTGTATCAAGACAGACAACATTTACTGTCTCAATTGGTGTTGCTTCAACTCACAATAGAACCGATGTCCAAGATTTACTCTACAATGCGGAACTCGCCTTAAATAAAGCCGTGGAAAAAGGCGGTAATTCAGTTAAAAGTATAAACTAACTATGAACAACTTTGTTATAATTATTTTAGACGGTGTGGGTGTGGGAGAGCTTCCTGATGCTAATCTCTATAACGATAGAGGTAGTAATACTCTTGGGAATATAGCTGATTTTGTAGGCGGGATGCATTTACCAAATCTTCAAAAATTGGGTCTTGGCAATATAATTCCTATTAATGGTGTCGCTCCAATTGATAAACCCGTTGCTTCTTATGGGAAATTGACTGAAGTATCAATAGGTAAAGATTCTACGACAGGGCATTGGGAAATTGGTGGATTAGAAATCACAAAGGAATTTCCTCTTTTCCCGAAAGGATTCCCCGATAATGTAATAAAAGATTTTATATCCAGATCCAGATTGAAAGGGATTCTCGGTAATTATCCTGCTTCGGGTACTGAAATTATTGTAAAACTTGGGCAGGAGCATATTGATACCGGGTACCCAATTGTATATACATCGGGAGATTCGGTTTTCCAAATTGCAGCGCATGAGAATTATTTTGGACTTGAAAGGCTGTATGAAATTTGCAAAATTGCTCGACACGAAATTTTAGTTGGAGAATATGAAGTTGGTAGAGTAATCGCCAGACCATTTATAGGAGAACCGGGTAGTTTTAAGAGAACAACTAATAGGAAGGATTATTCGGTAACACCGTTTTCTAATACCATATTAGATTATCTCGAGAAAGAGGGGATTAATACAGTTGCTATCGGTAAAATAAATGACTTATTTAACTATAAAGGGATCACTACTCAGGTTAATTCTAAGTCCAATGATGAAGGTGTTACTGGTGTAATTGAATCGTTGAATAAATTTAGTAATTCTTTAATATTTGTTAATCTTGTAGATTTTGATGTTTATTATGGGCATAGGAATGACCCGGATGGATTTTATAAAGCATTAATTGAATTTGACAATAGAATGCCCGAGATTCTTAATTCAATGGATGAATCAGATCGATTAGTAATTACTGCGGATCATGGAAACGATCCCACCTCAAAGAGTACAGACCATAGTAGGGAATTTACTCCACTTTTATTTTATGCAAAAAATAAAAACGGAATTAATCTTGGCACAAGAGAAACGTTTTCGGATATTGCTCAAACAGTTGCGGATTATTTTAAAGTGAACAATTCACTAAAGGGCGATAGTTTCCTTTTATAATTGTTTTTTATAGTTTATCTTAATAAAAATAGAGTTATACTAATTTTCCAAGAGGGTAAATGTTATTAGGGAAAGTAATAGGTACTGTATGGTCAACAAGAAAAGATGAAAACCTTGTCGGCTCGAAATTTTTAATTGTTCGCCAAGTTAATCTGGAATTTGAGCCTCAAAAATCGACTGTTATTGCCGTAGATTCAGTTGGCGCTGGTTATGGTGAAATAGTTTTAGTTGCACAGGGAAGTTCTGCTCGACAAACAACTTTTACAAAAAACAAACCAGTAGATGCTGTTATTATGGCTATTGTAGATAAGTTGGATATTAGTGTTAAGGAACAATTAAAAGAGATTATAGAAAACTGATGCTAATCGGAAAAGTAATTGGGACAATATGGGCAACAAGAAAGTATGAAACCCTTAAGGGATTTAAAATGCAGTTTGTGCAACCATTGAATGCCGAGATGGAAAAATTAGGTGAGCCGATTGTAGCATTAGATACAATTGGAGCGGGTCCGGGTGAATTAATTTTTTATGCAACTGCCAGTGAGGCAGTAATTCCACTTCATGTTGAAATGGCACCAGTAGATGCTGCCATAGTCGGAATTATAGATTCTATACATACCGAAAAATCGTAAATAGGTTTTAAAGTGAAGATCACAAAACAATTCACGAATAGAGAAAGTCAGTCTTTAGATAAGTATCTCCAAGAAATTGGGAAGGTAGATTTAATTACTCCTGAAAAAGAAATTGAATTGGCTTTGAAAATTAAGAATGGCGACCATAAGGCTTTAGAGGAACTGGTAAAAGCTAATCTTAGATTTGTAGTTAGTGTAGCAAAGCAATATCAAAATCAAGGACTGTCCTTAGGCGATCTTATTAATGAAGGAAATCTTGGATTAATAAAAGCAGCTTATCGCTTTGATGAAACAAGAGGGTTTAAATTTATTTCTTATGCTGTATGGTGGGTGCGGCAATCGATTTTACAAGCATTAGCAGAGCAATCAAGAATTGTTCGTTTACCATTGAATAGGGTTGGGGCATTAAATAAAATTGGAAAAGCATACTCAAATTTAGAACAAGAGTATGAACGTGAACCAAATGCTCATGAACTTGCTTCAGAGCTAAATATGGACGTTTTAGAAGTAACTGATGCTCTTAAGAACTCAAGCAGACATGTCTCGGTGGATGCGCCTTTTTCAAATGGTGAAGAGACGAGTTTATTAGATGTAATGG
>JBAYVI010000226.1:0-4257 GCA_041674625.1 Melioribacteraceae bacterium
ATGTTTGGAAATATAATCAATCTATTAAAAAAGAAATAAAATATTACATAAAAGGAAATATTGATTGTTATAAATTTATAGAAAACATAAATAACCTATGAACCCTAAAACTATTATATATAATGATGTTAAAGAACAGTTTGAGGATCTTAATCATTATGTTAAAAAGCAAGCTATGATTTATGATATTACCTCAAGAGAATTATACAAGTATTTAATAGTTTTATCAAGAAAGGAATTAAAAAAATATGAATGAAGATACTTACAACGACTCATTGAGTCGTATTTTTGAAGAAGAACTAGAAGAAGATAAAAATAGAGAAATGATTAATGATATGATTGAAGATGGATCATCTAATTGTTGCGGTGCTAGTGTTATAAATGGAATTTGCATGGCTTGTAAAGAGCATTGTGAAGTAGAAAAGGAGTAATTGACATATTATAAGGATAGTGTATAATGTATATTATGATATCAAATAAAGTTGTAACTACTGTCAGAATGCCAAAAGAATTACATGACTATCTATTTAGTGAAGTACGCTGGACAGAAAAAAAAAGTGTTGGTAAAATAATCATTGAATCTATAAATGAGTACTTGACAAAAAGAGGATATAAAATAAAATAAGTGTTAGTCAGGAAAAGAAATACTTGCAAATAACCGTTTTTTAGTGTTGGGCTGGGTTGCAAGCCCTACTTTTCCCCCAACACTAAGGAACGGTTTTTTAATGTCAAAATTAATACAATCCCATTATCAGCCACGTTTAGAAATAACATTCTAGGCGTGGCTTTTTTGTTCTTTAAAAAAGACGGATAAGAAATTAAAAGCAAATTATAGTAGTAGGGGAGTATCTATCGGGCAGGTAGACAGCTTTGATCCTATTGCTATATGGGTTGGTTTTCATACTGTCTCTTATCCGTCGTTTTTAGTTAACAAACTAAACAAGGTGGGCAACTTGAGAATGAATAGAAGCCTTGTATAAAAATGATGTCTATTCTGAACTCACGAATCACTAGAGCCGTACTAGTACACCATCGGCAAGGGATTGTGAGAAATGGAAACATAACCCTTCAAACAATAGGTGGGCGTTTCCCCTAAAACTGAAAAAGAGTTTTAGCTGAAGAAATTGTTTATAAAATACTCTAATGGGGGGTAGGGGGGCAACTAGCTTCTCATATCTCAAGGGATTATGTCTAGGGAAAAAGAAAATACTAAAGAACAACACATACAACTCATCATCTCTAGTTTAAGAGATTTATGGCAATTTTTAGATTTAAAAGAACAGCAAGAAGTAAAATTGTTTGTTTACAAGTTACAAGGATTTATTAAGCAAGAACCACCTAAAAACATTAAAGAGATGCAAGAGAAACTATTAGAAATGGCAGAGGATAAAAAACTTCAAGATGATGTAGAGGAAATATTTCCTAAAAACTGAGTTTGACATTACTAGTATATTTGATATAATGTATGTTATGATAAAAGAATTAATTATATTTTTACTAATAGTTTTTATAGAAAGTTTAATAGAAGAATGAATACTTACGTTTTATATATCAAATCACATAGTGAAGCACCAGACTACGAAGAAGAAGTAGAAGCTAAGAATAAGCACGAAGCTACAATCTATTTTCTTAAAAAGCTAGAAAAGTATGGCTGGAGTAAATCAGATATTAGAAAAATGATTATAAAAATATAGGAGGTCTTATGAAAATATTAACAGAAATTTTACAAACAAAAATAGGTGAAGATAGAAATGAATATATAGTTAAGGCAACCTTAATTAATGTCTTTAATAGTTCAACTGGAGATTATACGCACACTTATACTTCACATGGAGAAAATATAAGTTTAGTTGATGCAGAAGATTTAGCTATTAAAAGGGTTATAAAATTATCAAATAAAAAATATGAAAATTAAAAAAGGATTATTTAGTAGTGAAGTTGATATAACTATTGAAGAATTGCAACAACTTCTTCAACTTCCCTCATTTATAGGAATTAAAATATTACAAATGATAAACAAAGATATTATGGAACAATTTTATCAATCTATTAATAAGGAGGAAAATGTCAAATCTTAAATATATAGCTCAAAATTTAGAAACTAATCTAAATGAAATAGATAAATTTTACCTAACATTTAAAGATAGTTTAAGCGATATGGAATTAAGATGTTTGAAAACTGGCATGGATGAGCTATTTAGGTTACAAGTGTTGTTAGAATGGCTAGAACGAAAGGATTCTAAATGAAACTAAAGGAAGTCAGGCTAGTAAAAGAGTTTAAAATCGGTTTACCTAATTATTCAAATATGACAGCTACTTGTGATATGACTTGGGAAGTAGCTGAAACAGAAGAATTTGATTTTAACATGGCTTGGGACAGTATAAACAGTCAACTATCTATGCAAACAGGAGAAATTGATGAAAGCTGGATAGTAACCAAAGAATATAATAAGTTTTTTAAAACAGTTATAAAACATAAAAAGGAGGAAGTATGACACTTAAAAATATATTAGAAATGCTTTATTTGGATGCCTATGAAGCAGGTCTAAAAAAAGAAGATTTAGTACAAACTAAATTTAAATTAGTTGAGCTTTATTTATTAAAAATTAAAAGAAACATAATAGGAGAATAATATGAAATTATCTATCAAAAAAGGTGGTTCATTACCTTATGCAAGAAAAGAACCTTATGAATATGATGGCACTAAGTTTGAAGCTGATCTTAAGCATGGAGATATTGTTAAGATTTTAGATGGTGGAGAAATAGAAACTGGTAACTTTGGAGAACAAACTATTTTTAAAATCAAAACTCGTAATGGAGATAAGAAATTGGGATTTAATCAGGCGACTATTAACACTTTGATTATTGAGTTTGGTGACGATACTGACTTATGGGTTGGAAAAGAAGTTAATGTTATTCTTCAAAAGAAAGTAATTGCTGGTAAGAAATGTATTGTTCCCTATTTGGTAACTTATGGTTGGGAACTTGATGAGTATGGAGAATTATGTAAAGAGGTTAAAAAGATGGATGAAGATGTTAATCCTAAAGACATTCCTTTCTAATATGAAATCTATAAGAGTAAACACAAATATTACTTCAATATCAGCTAAAAAGGATGGTTCATTGGGACTAAGAATGGAGACTCCAGAACTATCTGCCGAAGAAAAAGTAGAGTTTATGAAACTTCAGGGAATGAATCTTGATGCCATATTTACTCCCCTAGATGAACCCCATCCAGAAGAAATGAAAGTAAATAAAGAACTAAATACTAAATCTCAAGGACAGAGAATTAGGGCAGTTATTTTTCTTTTATGGAAACAGTCTGGAGAACAAGAATCGTTTGAAGTCTTTTATCAAAATAAAACTGAAAAGATTATTTCTTATTTAAAAGATCAACTTGAATAATATGGCTACAAAAAAAATGATTAAGAAACTAGATAAAGTCTTTGGTGCATTTATTAGAAGTAGAAAGAATTGTGAATGGTGTGCTAAAGATGGAAATGTAGTTCAGCTTCAATGGTGTCATATCTTTACTAGAAAGTGTCATAACACTAGGTGGAGTGAATTAAACAGTCTCTGTCTTTGTTCTGGTTGCCATAGAAAAGCCCATGACTATCCAGTTCTATTCACAGAATGGCTTAAAGATTATCTTGGAGAAGAAATTTATGAAGAACTTAAACGAGAACACAATCGTACTAAAAAATGGATGGATTATGAACTTGAAGAATTAATAGAAAAATACTTATGAACTACTTTCTATTCACTCTCGGAGCCATAATCATAGCCATAAGTACAGCGTTTTGTTTAATGAGTAGTTATTATTTTATTAAATGTATATAGTTCTTTGATAATTGAATGAGTGAGTGGCGGAAAATGTAGACGCTTTTGAGGAAGGTTGCAATATGACCAGCTTAAGATGGGATAACAAAAGCAACTATGTAAGGTGTAAATCCTTACCTCACTCATTGAGTTATTAAATTGTAAATAAAGGAGGTAATCTAATACATTATCTTTAAAAAAATATGTCAAATAAAAACTGCAATTCCTGCAATTACTGCGATTCCTGCGATTCCTGCGATTCCTGCAATTCCTGCAATTACTGCTATTCCTGCGATTACTGCTATTCCTGCAATTCCTGCAATTACTGCTATTCCTGCGATTACTGCTATTCCTGCTATTACTGCTATTCCTGCAATTACTGCTATTCCTGCAATTCCTGCAATTCCTGCAATTTCTGCAATTCCTGCGATTCCTGCG
>JBAYVI010000227.1:0-4236 GCA_041674625.1 Melioribacteraceae bacterium
CAGCTTTAGGTCTCAAAGACTTAACAAAATTTTAGCTACGGACAACTCCATAAACTTAGTAAACGATAAATATATTTCTAACTTTGCTGAGGATCACAATATTTGCAGGATTTATCGTCCTTATCTGGAAAGAAAATACAACATAAGATTTGCACCAGATCACATAGCTAACCAATTTTCGATAGAAGCGTTTAAGGTAGCGCCACCGGGTAATCATTATTCAGGTCAATTCGGTTTTCATGGAAGGAATGTAAGGTTTGTTGGGACACATATTACGAATGAAATTTTTAATAAAATAAAATTATAGCATTATGGGAAAGGAAGAAGGTACATTTTGGGACTACCTAAGCGAAGCAAGAAGTGAGTTCGTTATAGACATTAATAAACAGCTATGGAGTACAGAGTTAAGGATGGCTGCCGAAAATATCCTTATCGCATACGATCAGGTAGTAGAAAGGTATCGTAAATTAGAAGAGGTGTTAGGCTTTAAAGATGAAATTTTCAATAAGTCATTATGATTAAACAGAAATTATATCCAATTCAAGCAACAGGCCTCGGAGATATTATATTCCAAATAACCCTTGTACGCAAGATAGCCAGAGAAGGAAACTACGAAGTCATATGGTCAGTTCTACCAGAGCACGTAGAGGGATTAAACAGAGCATACCCGGATATTGCTTTTTTAGACTACCGGGATTTCCCACAATCCATGTTTGCCATACAGGAAGATAAAATCGTAGGAGACATAAGATACCTTCCCCTTCGCTGGGCTGATAGTTTGTGCAAAGTTCCTTATAAGTGGTGCATGAAGTCAAAGTACATGCTTTATAAATTACCGTGGGAAATGTGGTCAGAAAATGCAGAATATAAAAGAGATTTAGAGTGGGAAAGGACACTATACGATTCTTTGGGACTTATGGAAGGAGAAAAATACAACTTAATAAATCACACTTTCAGGGCAGATTATAAAGGTCACGTAGGCATAGCCGTTGATAACGGATTGAAGAATATACATATGGGCGTTCTTTCAAAATTCTCCTTATTTGATTGGTCGTATGTTATTGAAAACGCAACCACTATCCATACCGTATCTACTTCTATAATTTATATCCTTGAATTGCTGAAGTTAAAAGCAAATGCAGTTCATATTCATATTCGCCGCCCTATTGAAGCATCACACCAGAATTATGATTACATTTTAAAATCACATAATTATATTTTAGAAACATGACCATAACAACAAAATTTAATAAAGGCGAAAGAGCTTATTTTTTCTTTAAAAATGAAATATACGTAGACGTAATCAGAGAGATAAGATACGTAGATGGGCTAATAAGCTACATTTTTATAAATGAATCCCTTTTCGTTTCTGGAGAGTTCTCATTCGGTGGGAAATTACTTAAAAGAGAAAATCAATTAGGTAAATCAGCAACAGACCTTATTGAAAATCTTGAAAGAAATATAATTGATTTAACTTAAAAATGAATAGACAACCTATATACGACTGGATGGGTAATGAAATAAAAGCTGGGATGACCATATATTATGTTCAGACTAAGATAATGTATAGCCAATTTGGTGTTGCCTTTCCAATGAATGAAGAACATTGTGAAATTATATTATTCGACAAACAGCCTGATGAAGAATGCTGGGAACTTGGTACGGGGTATGAAGTGTTCGATAATGGAGGAGTATTGTATGTGACGAAGCAATTTGGGGAATATAGCATAAGCAGTCCGGTATATATATTCCCTGAAACAAATACCATAATTGCAATAAAAGGAATTTCAGACACTAAAAAATAAAAACTATGTTACAAATTTTCAGAAAATCAAGAAAGAAATTTCAATCAACAAAGGAATTAATTGAGCAAATTCATAACGAATTTAATATTGGCGGAGAAAAAGCACTTCAAGAAGCTAAAGAGATATTATCCAATATTAAAATTGAAAATGAAGATAAGGCGGCACGTCTTAAAAAAATAGGATTCACAGAAAGCAAAGAGGTGAAGATTTTAAACGAATTAACAAAAAACAAACAAGAACAGAAGAAGGTATCGGAAGCGTTAACAGAAATAAACTTCAAATACCCAAACTATAAATTCATAACTCAAAAAATGGCTGATGATATTTGTAATAAATACAATTTAGTTATTGGGGATATTTCACAATACATTGGTTTTGTGCCGGAAAAAAATCTTTCTCAAATAGAGTTGTTTTATAATCAAAACAATGAATTATCTAATTTCTATTATCGTGTATGGAATCGTATTAGTTCTTTCCGGCCAGATAAAGAAGAATTATCTAAAATAAAATATGAGAAGGAGATTATGAGAGAAGTGGATAGGTATAATTCCCATGTAAAAATAGGAGATACCACATACCATCAGATGTATAATTTCGGTACGTCACAGCGCCCCCTAAAGATAGCCGCCCCTATAAAAGACATGGATACCAGAGAGTATAAACTTGAAGGTAATATTCTCAAAAAAGAAATACCAGACCCAGTAGTATTAGCACCAATAGAATTTAATGGGGTTGAATTGTATTGCATAGTTACCGCATGGGGTGATGAAGCAAGTGACGAAATTATTGTAAATCAAAAAAATAATTAAAAATGATAAAACTTCAGTTAATTGGAAATCTTGGTGGAGACGCAACAACGAACATTGTAAATGGTAAACAAGTAATTAACTTTTCTGCCTGCCACACGGAAAAATGGAAAGATGCCTCCGGGGCACAAAAAGAAAAGTCGCTATGGGTTAGCTGTGCATGGTGGAACGATTCTCAAAACATAACACAGTACCTTAAAAAAGGTCAGCAGGTATATGTAGAAGGAATCCCTGACGTACGGATATATCTTAATGCCAGAAGCGAATCAATTGCCCAGATTACAATGAGGGTTACTTCTTTGAATTTATTGGGCAGCGTAGCTAAGAAAGAAGATTCTGGCGCTCCTACACAAAGCAGCAGGGACGATATTAATAATCCAACGACATCAGATGATGTGCCATTTTAAAAATTAAAATTCTAATGGATAAATCAAAATTATTCTTAAATAAAGAACAAGAGGAGATGTTAGTTACATTGGGGTTGTTATATTTCGACCCGGCTAAAAAAACATATATAATGGCTCACAAATTTACTTCTACTGAAGAAGAAGGGGTGTATGAATTAGAAGCAGGGACTATGCTTGTACCATATGATAATCTATACGAAATTCCATTTCATTTTAAGGGAACAATTTTTAAATTTAAAGATTAATATCATGCTCCACATTGCAAAAACAAAAACCAACCAGTACATCGTAGTGATGATCTCTACATTTAATGGTAAAGTATTATCTGCAAGCGAACCACTAAGAACTAAACGTGCAGCACTTAAAAATGTTTCCGCTCAATTCGAGGAAGTATCAGCTATTGACCGGGTATATCAAGTAGACGCTGAAGATGGCTCTTTCTTAAATAAGATTTTAAGTGATGGAACTCACAGGGCATATAACGCACGCAAATTAGAGAAGCCGTATTCACCAAAGTAAATTATTTTATTATGCAGAATTTCCCATTGGCAATTCGGTTCGTATCCGATGAAACCCAAGCCTTCTTTGTGGAGGACATAAGCCAAACTTTGAAGTCAAAAAAGACTGTAGGCAATTATGAATTTTGTGTGTCGGCAACAAAGGACGGGATAGTATACCCTATTGAGTTGGATTACATAGAGAAATTGATTTCTTACGGATTAATAGAAGTAATAGAATGATCTTAAATATCATAACCCTTCCGCATAGAGAGGACAGGAGAGCTTTATTTGAAAGGGAATTAATATTCAACAACATTCATGAATATCTGGTGTGGCATGGGCATACAAGTTCAAACCACACTTTCATTAATATTCGTAAGTCACATCAAGCAATTGTTTTGGCAGCCAAAGAAGCAGGAATGAAAGAAATACTTATCGCAGAGGATGATTTTAAACTTCTTGGCTATGGGTCTTATGAATACTTTTTGAATAACAAGCCGGACGATTATGATATATATCTCGGTGGGATTATGGACGGGACAATAGGTGAAGATAATTGCGTTAAGGATTTCTTTTGCGGACTGTCAATGTACATGGTACATGAAAGATTTTATGATAAGTTTTTGAACATACATAAATTCGGTAATTTAGATAGGTTGTTGGTTGGAATGGGTAAATTCGTTGTATGCAACCCTATGGTTGTATCGCAGCATGGGGG
>JBAYVI010000228.1:0-4173 GCA_041674625.1 Melioribacteraceae bacterium
GTAATTGAGCTCACAGCAGCGGGAACTGTACAGGTTTTACACCTGTTTCCCTATTAAGTCGTTTATCAGGTCCGATAAACTAACACCCGTATCGGCGACAAAGGTAGAAAAATGTTTTTAGGTTGGAAGGTTTTTTTGCAAATAAGAATTGGTTCGCTCAGGGAGGTCAGACGTTGTTTTATTGCAAATGAGAATATTGGTTAGATGTTAACAGATTTGTGTTGACACAAAGCGGTTTATTATGTGGAAAATTGCTTTTAAATGATGTGGTGAATCGCTTGGTAGGAAGTAGGGGTAGATGGATTGTTGGGGAAGGGCAATATATACTTTTATGACGATTTTCGAAGCCAAATAATTATGTTTACAATAATTGTGATTTGAATCCGAAAACCTGAATGTCAGACCAAAATTGACCATAAAGTATAAACATCTTTGTTATGATTTGTTTTTATTAATCCCAACTTACTGATAGGATAATTATATTGTAATCATCAACGATTCTGCTGAAGAGTTCTTCTAATCTTGGGTCAACTTTAACAATGTATTCCTTTTTTATTAAATAGATTACTGTCCTTATCCTTTCAACTTCATTGTCTTGTGTATTACTAATTTTATTTGTTAGCTCTGAATTGTAATAAGAATAAATATTATCCGTATTCAAAAAATCAATTAGAGACTGGGATTCTCCCGAATTTAAATACTCTTGAATTAAACTATAATAGTCCTTCTTTTTCTGGTAGTATTTCTTTAATAAATCAAAATACTCATTTACATTATTACTAATGTTTACATCACTTATTGATTTCAATTTTTCATCAATTTGTCCAAAGTAATATTCAAAAGCTAAGTTCATATCTCTTTCAGAGGGAAATATGTTTTTATTTTCATTGATTTTAATTCCCTTTGAATTTAAAAAAGTTATTACGGAGGGACCTGCTTCGGCATAATTGTAAGATTTCTCTATAAGGAAATTAAATTCTTTCGTATCTAAAATCGTATCAGTATAAATATAAATTTCATCATGAACATTGAAACTCTTTAGTTTTGAAATAAATGATTTACAGGATGTTAGTTTCTGAATAGATTCATGAGTCAGGTTGGGTAATTCACAAGCACCTGTTATATTAGTCCATTCTATAATATAAATAGCCTGAATCTTTTTAAGCGCAATCTTTCTAATGCTTTTATTTTCTATGAAAGATGGCAGGTCTTTGATTTTGTAAATTGTGTCAATGAATTGTATTGTATCTAATGTTTCAGGAAAGTATCTTATAAGATTTTCATGCTCTTTTGGTCGGTTATCATTTTGATTTATTTCATATGACCGATAGAATTTTAGGTAACCAACTTCCGGCACTTCATTATAATATGTGATTTTCACTTTTATTACCGTAAAGCAATGTGGACAATCAGCAAATATTGAATGTGTGAATAAAATCAATATTACGACAATAAAAGAAGGTAGCTTCATTTTTTTATTTGTTTAAACACCTCATAACGGTTTGGCTATGTACAGTAAGGGATTGCGGGCAAATTTCTTATCAAATTAAACAATAGTTTGCGCGTGTTAGAATGCTTGAATTATAACGGAAACCCTTATTGTATATAGCTTTTGTTACCACACGTACTTTTTTTAATTTTCCTTGTTCAAAAATAGTTCAAAAAGTCTGAAGTATTTGTGTTGATTTTAAAAAAATGTCTTTATATTTGCATACTATAATTAGCGAAAATTTAAACGCATGTTTTATTACTACGGACGGAAAAAACAAATAGCAAAGCATTATCCAGCATCTAACTATGATACTATTATAGAACCATTTGCGGGTGCTGCTGCTTATTCATTGTTTGCTGATAATTGGAAGAAAAATGTCATTTTGATTGAAAAAGATGAAAAGGTGTCAAAAATTTGGGATTGGTTAATCAATTATGCAAGCGTAGAAGAAATAAAGCAATTGCCTGATTTAAAAGTTGGTGAAAAAAGTTCTGAGTTTCTTCATATTGTTCATGCTGCTACCAAAATGGCATTTCATTTCAAAACAATAAAGGTAACTCCGGTTTTAGAACGAAATTGGGAAATAAGTAGGCGGACATTTGCTGAAAATCTTTATAAAATTAAACATTGGACAATAATTAATGGCGATTATTCAATTGCTCCTGACATTGAAGCTACTTGGTTTGTTGACCCACCTTATAAAGGTGATGCTGGAATGGGATACAGGTATAGTAGTAAAACAATAGATTATAAAAAACTTGCTGAATGGGCGATTGAACGAAAAGGTGAATTGATATTTTGCGAGGGTGAAAATGGTGATTATTTGCCGTTCAAACCACTGTTAAACCTAAAAGGTGTAGCTGGGAAAGTTAGTAAAGAAGTCATTTTTTTCAAGACAGAAGCAAAAGTACCAAAACAACTTTCATTGTTAGAAATCTTGGATGCTCAGTAGTCTGGAGTATTTTTCTAAATGCAATTCACTATCATAAATCATAATAACTCCTTGCCCCATTTTTTCTTTACCACTACTTCTCATACCTGTGACCTTTGTATTTCTACCAGTTGTTCCTGATATTTCGCCCCAATCATCACGGGTCAACTGGTCAGAAAAGAAAACCCCTGTTATTGCGGGATGATAAAAGTCTTCAAAAAGATTCACAAAATCCCAAATAATACCAAGTAGGTGATTTACTTCTCGGTGATGAGCCTGCCAAGTGATGCCTGTTAATTTGTTAATTCGCGTTATTCCTGCACGAAGGTTTGCCCCATTTTTAATATTACCGATAGTGCCTTTAATTTCCATTCCAATCGGATAATTGCGTAGCACTTCTTCTGATGAACCAAGACCTGAAACTGGAATAATATCTGGATGTCCTTTTTCTATTGGATTTACGACTGAACCCGGAACAGATTCGACAATTTTTGTACAAAAAACTGCCCCAATCACGGCTCCAGTTGTTTTGAAGTCAATACTTCTATACAAATTTGGAGGAAGTGAACAGAGAAATGTATTTACATTGTTAACAGCTATAAGAATTTCGTTGTAGCTAACGTCAAAACCTAGATGTCTCGTAAAATTTGAATTAATCTTGTAGTTTATCATTAAATAACTCTTTTATGTCAACATTAAGTGCATTCGCAATTTTCTCAATGTTTATAAGAGTTATATTTTTTTCGGCTCTTTCTATCATACCTATGTATGTACGATGCAAATCAGCCTTAAAAGAAAGCTCTTCTTGCGAAAGATGTTTTTCTTTTCTGATTTCCCTTACTCGGTGTCCAAATTTTATAAGAATTTCTCTATTCTCCATTGAGTTAAATTTCAATGGACAAAGCTATTTATAGTATGCAAACCATACCACATACTATAGTTAGCATTCAGTAGTCAAAATTATGTTCATTGGAGCAAATATTTACACTCAATTTTGTCATTTTTTATTGCTTGCTAATTTGTCTTTTAGTATGTGTGGTAACATCTTGATAAACTCACCTACAGTGGTTATATCACCAGTACATCCAGGCTCCATCGTCCCCAACCCCTCAATTTCCATCAAACTAAACGCGTTCAACCGCCTGTTGTGGCAGGTTGATTAGTTAATTCTTTGTCCGATTCTTTTATCTTCCGGATTTCTCCTGCAATCCCAAACCATCATTATCAAAATCAATTGATCAAATAAGTCAAGTCGAGCCTCAGAAGACCATTCTATTTTGATTTTAGCCATTGATTTATTTCATTTTGCAGGTCATCATGAGATATTGATTGTCCATTTTTTAGTTCATGTCTGGCAATATCAATACGTTTTCTTTGAAAATCGCTCAGTTTATATTCTCCATCGGAAACTTTTGACTCTACAATTGTTTTCAAAGCATTTAAAAAAGACTCATCATCAATGTGTGATAAATGCTCAGTAATTACCTGTCTTATCTCTAAAGTATTCATCGTTGTCATTTTTTAAAGTTCTCAAAATTACTTAATTTTTAACAATCAATAATCCGAAAATCCAATTAGTTTAAAGCATCATTATCGGAGATGATTTTTTACAATTTGCCAAATATGCTACTCCCCAAAAATCGGACAGCTAGTTAAGATAAAGTATTAACTTTAAATTTTAATAGTATGTCAACAACGAGAAGAAAATTCAGTAAGGAATTCAAGGCCAAAGTTGTTCTTGAATCGCTAA
>JBAYVI010000229.1:0-4125 GCA_041674625.1 Melioribacteraceae bacterium
AAAGAAACTGTAAAAGTAGAGAGGGATACTCAAACACTCGCAACTATTACTTTACAGAATTATTTCCGTTTATATAGAAAATTAGCAGGAATGACCGGTACTGCGGAAACAGAAGAATCGGAGTTTTTTGAAATCTATAAATTGGAAGTCGTTGTAATCCCTACAAATAAACCGATTGTAAGAGATGACGAGGATGATGCAATTTATAGAACAAAGAGAGAAAAATTTAATGCTGTAATCGAAAAGATTAAGGAATTACAAGGAGAAAAAAGACCGGTTCTTGTTGGCACTACAAGCGTTGATGTTTCGGAAACATTAAGCAAGATGCTTACGCGTCAAGGGGTTAAACATAACGTATTGAATGCTAAACAGCATCAGAGAGAAGCAGAAGTTGTTGCTTTCGCAGGACAACCCGGTGCAATTACTATTGCTACTAACATGGCGGGTCGTGGTACTGATATTAAGCTTGGAACCGGTGTGGTAGATAAAGGAGGGCTTTATATTCTCGGCACTGAACGTCATGAATCTCGCCGTATTGATAGACAGCTTCGTGGTCGTTCCGGAAGACAAGGCGATCCGGGTACTACCAAATTCTTTATCTCTTTAGATGATGATTTAATGCGACTATTCGGAAGTGACCGTGTAACTAACGTAATGAGCCGTCTTGGTATGGAAGAAGGAGAAGCTATTCAACATCCGTTAATTACAAAATCGGTGGAAAGAGCGCAGAAGAAGGTCGAAGAAAATAACTTTGCAATAAGAAAACGTCTTCTTGAGTTTGATAATGTTATGAATCAGCAGAGAGAGGTCGTTTATTCTCGCAGAAGACAAGCTCTTGAAGGAGAACGTCTAAAAGATGAAATTTTTGACTACTTAGATGAATACTTGGAATCTGTGGTTGATAAGCATTATGAAGAAGGAAATATTGAAGAGTTAAGAAGTGAATTGCTCCAAAATTTACTTGTGGATTTTAAGATTGAACCGGAAGTATGGCAATCTCTTGGTAAAGATGGATTGAAAGAAAAAGTCTTTGAAGCATCTAAAGATTTCTATACTAGAAAGGAAGAGATGCTTTCAAGCGAATTAATGGCTAAATTGGAGAGGTTCGCCGTTTTAAGTGTAATTGATGAAAAGTGGAAAGAACATTTAAGAGAGATGGACGACCTTAAGGAAGGAATTGGGCTTAGAGCTTATGGTCAGAAAGATCCATTACTTGAGTATAAAGGAGAAGCATTTAATTTATTCTTAACTTTATTAGATCAGATACGTAATGATGTAGTCTCATTCTGTTTTAAATTCTTTCCGCAGACACAGGAATCAATGCAAGGAAGAAGAAGAGAGTCAGCTCAAAGATTAAGAACAATCAAGGATTCATCTGATAACTTAGGATTACAAGCAACACCATTGGAAGGAAGTGAGCAAAGAGGTAAAGCCCAACCTATAAAAGTTGAAGAGAAAACCGGGCGAAATGATCCTTGCCCTTGTGGAAGCGGTAAAAAATATAAAAATTGTCATGGCGCATAAAAATTTTTGGATTGATTATGAAAAAAATTGAAGCTATTATCAGACCTTTCAAATTAGATGACGTGAAAGATGCATTGCTCGAAGAAGGAATTAGGGGAATGACCGTTACTGAAGTCCGTGGATACGGCAGGCAGAAAGGACATAAAGAAACTTATAGGGGAAGTGAATATCAAATTGAATTTATTCCAAAGATTAAAATTGAAGTTATAGTTGACGATTCATTAACCGAAAAAGTGATTGAAGCCATACTCAAGACTGCTAAAACCGGGCAGGTGGGGGATGGTAAAATTTTTATATATAACGTGGAGGATGCTATTAGAATAAGGACTGACGAATCAGGACCATTAGCTTTATAAGGAAAAACAAATTGAAACGTAATATTTTATTGGTCGCATTGGTTTTCGTAGTAACCTCATGTGGACTTTGGCGGGACTTTACTACCTATTTTAATACTTATTTTAATGCATCGAGAATTATTGGACTTATCGAAGATGAGATTAATGAAAAAATCACAGACCCATTCGAGTTCAAAGAAAATAAAATTACTCAACAGCAGAGTCAACAGCTAACAAAAGTAATTGAAAAATGCTCTAAGATTCTTCAGTTCGATAAAGAGTCTTCCTATTTTACAGATGCACTTTTTATGACGGGGAAGGCATTTTATTATCAGGGAGAATATTCCAAAGCTCTTAGGAAATTTTCCGAACTTGCTGCAGTTCAAGAAAGTGATTATACTCTTATTAATCAAGTGTGGTTAGCAAGGACAAATCTACAATTAAGAAATTTCGATGAAGGGATTGCACAACTCGATGAAGTAATTATAAAGGCTAAAGAAAGCGAAGAAGAGGAGGTTTATATTGAAGCTTCCATTAAGAGAATTGGTTTCTTAGTCTATCGGGAAGAATATGCAATTGCAGCTAAAAACGCCGCTGACTTAATTAGTAATATCGATGATGATGAAATTAATGCATTGGTTTCCTACCATTTAGGTACAATTTATCTAAAGACAAATGAACTCAAGCTTGCTTCTGAAGCATTTTCTAATGTAAATGAAAAGTATTCTCCAACTTTCGATGTGCAATTTAAGAGTTTATTAGAATTAGCCAAACTTCAAAAGCAATTAGATAAAATAGATCAAAGTTATGAATTACTAACAGACTTAAGTGAAAATAATAAATACAAATTATTCTTAGACCAGATATTTTACGAAATTGGTGATATTTATACTCTTAAAGGAGAGTACGATAAGGCAATTGAAGAATTTGTAAAAATTGATACTACTTATAAACAAAGTCCTGTTTCGGGATTGGCGCAATATCGACTTGGTGGGCTATACGAATATAATGAAGTTAATTATGATAGTTCACGAAAGTATTATTATAAAGCTGCTTCTAACTTAATGGGGCTTGATGTTAGAGAGAAAAAAGCTGAATCAAGTAAAAAAGCACTAATATTTGATCGATATTTTACATTATCAAATGAAATAAAAGCTAATAAAAAAGCACTCGAATATATAGCTGACCCATTGAAGTTTGAACGTGATTCGATAGACTTTAAAGTTACAATGGAAAAAATTGAAGCCGATAAACAGTTGAAAATAGCAACTCAACAGTTTCGTAGCCAAAGCGGTGGTAATAATTCATTCCAAAATCAAGCGCAACAACCGCAAGCACCTGTTACATCAGACCCAAATTCAGTTCAAAATACCTCGACAGATGCAAATGCAATTGGTCAGCAGAATGCACAAGTTCAAACAACCCAAACGCAAGCTTCAAATCCTGATATTAGTTCAATAGCAGAATATTCATCAAGAAATAGTAATGATGTAACTTTGGAGTCTTTAATAATACAAGGGAAAGTACTTAAACCGATACAACCAAAAATAAGTGCTGATTCTGTTAATTCATTACTGGCTTCTAATTATTATAATCTTGCAAATTTATTCTTTTCGGAAATTGAAGATAGAGATTCAGCTTACTCGTATTATGAGAAAGTAATAAATGAATATTCTCAAAAAGGCTTTACACCACAATCTATTTATGCAATTGGAACGATATACGAAACAGAAAACAATAAAGAAAAAGCCGACAGTCTTTTTAATATAATATTAGAAAAATATGAAAAGAGTCCGCTCCATCTTGAAGCCGCTAAAAAACTTGGAATAGTAAAAATTGAGACTAAATCTGATCCGGCTGAAAAGTTATATTTAGAAGCAGAAGATAATATGTTTAAAAAGAATTACGAAACAGCAATAAAGGAATTTAGGAATATTTATAACACAAATCCTAAATCAGCATTCGCTCCTAAAGCAATTTATGCTGCGGGATTAATTTATGAAGAAAACTTAGTTCAATATGATTCTGCTGCTACTTATTATGAAATTTTAAATAAAGAGTATTCCGTAACACCATTTGCAAAACAAAGTTATGCAAGACTTAGCGGTTATCAAGCTGAACAGAAGGCAATCAAACTAAAAAAGGAAGAAGAATTAAAGAAATTAAATGATTTAGCGAAACCTACCAACCCACTTTTCCCTGCTTCTGACTCCACTTCTTTCTCAAAGAATAAATCGGGAAAAATTGATTCATCTATTTCTAAAAG
>JBAYVI010000230.1:0-4062 GCA_041674625.1 Melioribacteraceae bacterium
CCTTTCCAGCTCGAATCGTGTTTGAATAAACGCTCTGATTTTTCAATTTGACCATTTTTAATAGTAAAAAGCACAAGTACACTACCATCAAAAAGATCAGAAACCCAGTGTACATTATCTTTGTACATTTGCGAATGAGCTGGTCCAACAGGAGCAGACATCATTATATTTTCCGAACCATCAGGGTTACAGAAACCTATAAACTGTTTCCCTTTATTTTTACCCCATGTATAACGAGCAGAATAACCGATTTTACTACCATCATAGAACCAAAATTCGTGTGTACGATGAAGTCCGGTTTCTTGAAGAGCAATTGGTTTTACTTCGCTCTCTTTAATATTAACCTGCCATATTCGTTGAGGTGTATCACCCTGAGTGCCGTTATCTTTATTGATTAAGTGCTGCCAGCAAAAACTCACTAAATCCGGATTAGTGGGGGAAGCCTGCAAATGCCCGATAACAAAACCGTATCCGGGTGTTATCTGAACTAATTCTTTTGAATCAATGCCATACTTATAAATAAAAAAAGGACCTATTGATTTATTTGAATTATTCTCATAAATTTTTTCGGAAGAGAAGACAAACCATTTATCATCAGATGTAACAGTAAATGAATTTATTGGAACATCAAATTTATTTATTGTTTTAGTTTCGTATGTTTTAGTATCTATTGATTTTAATGTGTTATCATTTAGCATATAATATAGTTTATTATACTGGGGTAGATGCCACACATCTCCTTGGATACTATCTTCATCTGTTATCTGAGTTAATCCTCCCGTAGTAAATTCGAGAATAAAAAGATTTTTATTCCCATCCCTTTCGGAAAATATTATTGCATGATTATTATCCATGAATGACTCTATATTAAAATAGAGATGCCAACTTTTAGCGGTGTTATTCGTCCACTGCGTAATTTCAAATCCTGTTTCAGAATCAGTCCAGGTTTTTCTTTCCGATTGAAATTTTTTCCCAACATTTGAAGCTTCAATCACTGAATTGAAAATTAGAATGATAAAAAATAATAAAACGTATTTTTTCATTTAATTGCCCTTTGGATTAAAAAAAAGAATAACCTGAAAACACCAATCAGAAAATATAATAGAAGAGTAATGATAAGAACAATATGAAGCTGTGAAATTAACTCGTACCAAGAAGTTTCATAATTAATGATAGAATATACATTAACTAAATTCACGGCAATAAATAATATCAAAAGGGCCCATAATTCTCGTATAAAAAACTTCTTTTTAATAATAACATCTTTCATAAATTACACCTTATATTTATCAGGGAGAGTAAGTTTCTCTCCTTTCTTAATTGCTTGTTCAGAAAGTAGAGTCCATATTGAAGAATTATATCCTTGAATAGGAAGCATTTCTGGTGCTTCTCCTTTACGAATGAATTTCACAAACGCTTCAAGCTGAAGTTTTACTTCGTCCATTTTATAATTCTCTGAAATATAATTCCCCTTGTATTGAACAGCCGTTTCAGGCACCCAACTTGCACCGCCTATCGGGATCGTATCAAAAACATCTTTTTCAATATCATTAATTAATTGAAGAATAGCAGGTGCTTGCGGAGGTGTTTCACTAAAAAGTTTATTAATCTCCAATTCCATAGTTCCTTTATTACCCATTATCTGTTCTTCGCATCCATAATGTTTATTGCTTGTAACTGAATCATAAATAAATTGAGTGCCATCAGGATAAGAAAAGATCATAGCAATATTATCATCAACTTCTCTTCCATCTTTCCAAAAATTTATCGATCCTGTGCCCATAACAGAAACAGGTGAAGTCTTCATGATCCAGTTAGCAACTTGGATTTGATGAGAAGCTAATTCAGATAATAAACCTGCTGAATATTCTTCGTAATGACGCCAATTAATTTTTCTTTCTAATTCAGGTGATGGGACTGGTCGCCGCCAATCATTATTGCGATGCCAGTAAGCTCGAATTTGTGTAACCTGACCAATATCCCCTGAATGAATTTTCTTAATTGCATCTAAATAAATTGGATTGAAAATACGCTGGTGTCCAATCTGTAAAATTTTTCCGGTAGTAAGATGAGTATCATACATTAGTTTCGTATCATCCATTGTGCGAGCCATTGCTTTTTCGCAAAAGACATGCCTTCCACTATTTAAGGACTCTATTGTCATGTGTGCATGTTCGTGAAGTGGCGTTGCAATTATTACAGCATCAATATTTTTTTCTTCTAATAATTTTCTATAGTCTGTAAAAGTTTTCGCGTTCCCTTTAGTTAATTCAATTCCGGCTTTTAAGTTAGGCGGATAATCATCACATATAGCAACTAATTCAGCGTTAATGAGAGATGAAAAAGATTCAATATGTTGAGTAAGAAGTTTCCCTCTATCTCCCATTCCAATTAGAGCTAATCTAACTTTATCGCTTGATGATTTCGTATCGCTTTCCCCTAATACTTTAAGCCAAGGCATTGAAGCTAATGCTGCTGCACTACCGCCAATCATTGAAATTTTCTTTATAAATTCTCTTCGGTCTACTAAAAATATATCATTCATAAAATTCCTTCTCTACTACTCCATTTTTATCATTTATCTTAAGAATTTTCAATTCTGGTTTTAATTTAATAATTTTTTCAATTTCTTCTTTTTCTAATAGCATTATTCCGGTAGAAAGCAATTCAGCTTCCAAAGGTGAAGAAGAATATATCGCAGATAACTTCTTTTCTTCCATCGGTTTATAGGATTCGGGATCAATTATACTATTCTTAAATCTTATCTTTCCATTATCTCCATAATAGTAATTAGAGGAAATAGAAAGTGAACCATCCTTAATATTAAAAACATGCGATGGTTTTAATTGGTTATTTAAATCCGGGATACTCACTTTCCAACAATCTCCATTTGGATGTTTACCTTTTGTAAGTATCGAGCTTCCACCGAAACTTATAAAAACATCTTTAATTTCATAATCATCTAAATAGTTAGATATTTTGTGTAATCCATAACCTTTCCCGATCGCACCAAAATCGATTTTCACAAATTCGTTTTCAAAGCGAATCGATTTATTCTTGTCATTAATTATTATATTTTTAAATCCGAGGTTACTACCCAACTGAATATTTTCATTTTCACTTTTTTCTTCATTCAGCGATTCAATTACAGGGCGAAGAGTAATATCGAACTTACCATTAGTTAGTGAGTTACATTCTCTGCAATTACTAAGCAGATCATAAGTTTCTTCATCAAGCCAAAATTCATTTAAGTAAGCTGATTTATTTATTCTAAAAAGAAAACTTTCACGATCAAAATAACTGTATTTACTCTCAATTCTGTTTAGTTCATTCTTAATAAGAGAAAAAATGTGCTCACCAAGATCATCATTACAAAAAGGGAACACAACATTGAAGCGTGTTCCCATTGAAAAAAATGAATTATGATAAATATCTTTCATTAGTATTTAAATACTTTTCCGTCTGCAAGCACTTCCTGATTTTTTTTATCGTACTGAATGAATTTTTTAGTACGTAAAGCAGCGGTTGTCATTATATTCGCGACTGAATGGTAATACCCAGCTTCGACCGGACCATGAGGTGTTTTTCTATCACGAACTGATTCCATCCAATTTAGCATATGAGCAGTTGTCATTGGATCAGAGCCTGTATTAGCATCAGTGATTGCTTTTGGAGCATTAGCAGATAAATCTAAATCTGCTAATAAATTTGCCTTCATCTTCATATCATTAGCAAATTGTTCTGTTAGTCCGCCATTTGCAGTAACTTTATTTGTATCAAGATTTAATTCGCCGCCATTTGAATAATATATCTCTTTAACACCACCGGCTGAATTAAACATGCGTGATGAATAAACTACCTGAAAACCTTTATTTAAATTATCTTCAGGACCGTAATCGAATACTGCAGTCATTGCATCAAAATTCTTTCTTCCATCATTCCACATATAAATTCCACCATTAGCCGAAACCGAACGAGGGAAATTATAACCGCTGAACCAATGAACAGTATCTATCTGATGAGACATCCACTGTCCAGGAATACCTGATGAATATGGCCAGA
>JBAYVI010000231.1:0-4017 GCA_041674625.1 Melioribacteraceae bacterium
TATTCAGGGACGTACACAAGTAGGTTCTGATATATCAATTAAAGAACGTGATTTCTCAGGCAATTTAATTGACAAATTTTATTCTACCGGAACAATCATAGAAGTTACTCCTTATATCTATAATCAAGATGGATTAGAATATGTTCTCCTAAAAGTGAAGGTAGAAAGAAGTTCTGCAATTCCAGATGTTATAAGTACTGAAATTAGAAAGACAGCGGCAACTACAAGTGTGCTTCTTTTAAATGGTGAAGAGACTGTTATCGGCGGTTTGTTTGTAAATGAAGACGCTACTTCTCGTAGAGGAGTTCCTTTATTAAAAGATTTACCTTGGTGGTTTTTTGGATTGAAATATATTTTCGGTTATGACCAAGTTACATATACTAAAAAAGAAATCATTATTTCGATTAAAGCAGAAATACTTCCGACTCTTAGAGAAAGATTGATGCTAAAAAAAGATGCATTTGAAGAACAGAAGAAAGAAAATTTAGAAATGTTCAATAAATACAGAACCAAGCCGGAAGAAAAAGAGAACGAAAATAAATAATCAGCCGAAATGAATGATTAAACAAAATGAAACTAAATGTACGGTTATTGTTAATTACCTCTGTGGTGGTAATTCTTCTTTCGGGAATTACTGCTTCAATATATTACTCATTTTCGAGTACCATTCTTAGGGATGCGCAGTCCCGAGATATTTTAAATGCAGCAAATGATTTTGTTTTTTCATTCCAAGAAAAAGTTGAATCTCTCGATACTGATTTTATTAAATTAATTCAAAGCGAAAACGCTATTGAGAGGTTTAATCTCGATACTACGGGAATCGATTTTATTTTTACAATAAAAAATGATTCGCTTATAAATAGAAGGATATTTAAAAAAGGAACTGATTTAGAAATATCTAATAATTCTAATGGTTTACAAAAGTTTTTTAGTGATAATCCTAATATAGTTTTGAAATATTACCGTATGAATGATACAATCACCTTCTATTATGGATTTCAAATTAGTGAAGAATTATTAGATAAAGTAGCAGCAAAAGCAGAACTAAATGCAGCACTAATTATTGAAGAATCCCCATTAATCATTTCTAATAGTGATGCAAATCAGGGGTATAATATTATAATTGAAAATTCCATTAAGGCATTAAAATATAAAAATAATTTTGATATCTATTCAGAAGAGACGAGTGCAGTGGATTTCACAGCTGCTTTGGTTGTCTCTCCGAACACAATAGAATCACCCTCAAAAATAAAGTTTGTAGTTTTTAAGTTTTATAGCGAAGGGGGAGCACTAAGAGATTTAATCAGAAATATTGTAATAATTATTGCCATTGCAGGCAGTGTATTTGCTTTTATTATCATTTTTGTTTTGACAGCTAAGTTCCGTAAACAGATTGGCTTATTAAGTGATGCAACAGAGATTACTAGTAAAGGAGATTATTCGCATCGTGTTAAAATTGTTTCAAAAGATGAGATAGGCGAACTTGGGCAGACCTTTAATAAGATGCTAAGTGAAATTGAACTAAATAGAAAAAGTGAGGAAGAATATACACAGTTTATTTCCCTTATAAATCGCAATCCATCACTAAAAGAGATTTCCGATTCTGCTTTGGATAGGATATTGCAAAGTACAGGTGTTCATTTTGGAGTATTGTATTTAGTAGAAAATAATGATCCAAAATATATCTCTTCAGCCGGAATAGTCAGCAACTCGAAAGAGATGATGCTTGAAAAAAGTCTTTATAAATCTACAATCGAAAATAAACTGCCAGCAGAATTTAAGTTTCATGATAATTACCCAGAGATGACATCAGGGATTGTTTCGATTAAATTAAAATATATATTGGTTTATCCGCTCCTTTACAATAAAGAAGTTGTTGCTCTTTTAGAATTAGGTTCTGATGCTGATCCCGATAAAAATATAAATGAATATTTAGAAAAAATTGATGAGCAGTTAGCGATAGGAATAAGTAATGCCCGGACTTTAAAGCAATTAGAAAATCTTGTTGAATCCAAATCTCAATTTCTTGCTAATATGTCTCATGAACTGCGCACACCATTAATATCAATACTCGGATTAACGGAATTAATGCTTAAGGAGAGCAGCGCCGCACCAAAAACAATAGAAAGAAATAATATAATTTTAAGAAATGGGAAAAAACTTCTCAATCTGATTAATAATATTTTGGAGTTCTCTAAATTAGATACGGATAAAGTGGAAGTAAGAAAAGATTCATTCCTTCTTGATGAATTTTTAGAAGAAATTATAGAGAGTACCCGATTAATGGTGCAAGAGAAAAACCTAAAATTCAAACATGAAAAAGACTTAAACCGCAATGTATTACTGAATACAGATAAAGCAAAATTGGAACAGATATTACTCAACCTGATTTACAACTCAATAAAGTTTACAGAAAAAGGTGAAGTAAAATTAAAGACAAATATACTTGATGATAAGAGGATTGAATTTACTGTTAGTGATACAGGAATTGGAATACCTGTTGATCAATTAGAGAGTGTTTTTAGCGAATTTACACAAGTGGATAATGGACTTGGAAGAAAATATGGAGGTGCCGGGCTCGGTCTTGCAATTTCTAAAAAGTATATCGAAATGCTCGAAAGTAAGTTTGTTATTAAAAGTAATATGAATTACGGTACTGCTATTTCTTTTGTTTTGAATGATTCTATATTGGATATAATTGAAACAACTTTATTTGGGACTATCGATAAACCAATAAGAAACTATATCGGCAAGACGGCAATATTCAGTAATAATAATGAATTGAAAAACATACTTTCTGATTATTTGGACGGGTATAATTTTTTAGTACAAAATTATATTACAGCAAAGGAATTTGAAGAAGATAAAGATGGAATTACATGCAATGCAATTGTAGTTGACCCGCTTACACTAGAGATTGATCCATGGGAATTGATTTCAGAATTAACTAATATTACTAATAATAGAGAAATAATTGTAGCCTCAGTTGATTCAAAGAAAAAGACCGGCTGGGGAAAATCATTAAAGAATTTATCTGATTCTGAAATTGAAATATTAGAAAAAGATTTTAATCAAAGAGTAAAAACCGCCGGTATGCATCCGCTCGATATTCTAAAAATAATTAGAGACGAGATAGGCATAGTTGGTTACAATGCAGAAAACCATGATATTCTTCCTGATGACGAACTACCGTTTACAACAATGAATAATGATGATACAATTGTAAATAAAAACGAATTAATTATGGTAGTTGATGACAATAATGATACGCTTTATACAATTGGGGAAATACTTAAGGACCTTGGATATGAAACTATATTCGCATCTAATGGTGTAGAATGTTTAGCAATTCTCAATACTAAAATTCCTGATATAATTCTTTTAGATATTATGATGCCTCAAATGGATGGATTCCAGACGATTAAGCGTATTAAAGGAGAAGCAAAATATTCTTCGATTCCCGTCATTGCGCTTACTGCTTATGCAATGCTTGATAATAAGGGAATAATTGAACGCAATGGTTTTAACGATTTAATTACGAAGCCTGTTAATACAATTGAGCTTGAAACAAAAATCAAAAAATATCTTTCAAAAAAGAAAGAAAGTAAGAAATGAAAAAAATATTAATTATAGATGACAATCCGGATAATGTTTATTTATTAAAAGACAGATTAGAAAGGGAGAAGTTTGATGTAGTTACTGCTTATGAAGGACTGATGGGGATAGAAAAAGCAGAAGCTGAGAATCCCGATTTAATTCTCCTTGATATTCTAATGCCGGGCATTTCAGGATTAGATGTTTGCAAAGCAATTTCTTCAAATGATAAAACAAATACAATTCCGATAATTTTATTAACTGCACTATCCGAAGTGGAAAACTTAAAAGAAGGTTTTGCAGCCGGAGCGTTCGATTATATAAGAAAGCCCTTTAACCGAGTTGAATTAGTAGCACGTATAAATTCAGCACTCCGTTTCAGAGAAGTAAACCAAATGCTTTTAGAATTGGAAAAAGTAAAAA
>JBAYVI010000232.1:0-3971 GCA_041674625.1 Melioribacteraceae bacterium
ATTCTTGCATAGAAAGTACCGCCTGGAACGTTTTCGATTGTAAATTCGCCTTTAGCGTTAGTCGAACCGCCTGTTATGCCGGTGCTATCTTTTGAGTTGAAGAGCATAATAGTAGCCACTTCGATCGGTTGGGAAGTTTTTTGATCGAAAACAGTACCTGTAACGATACCGCTACCGGCTCTTTGACCTCCTGGTCCGCCGCCCGGTCTCCTCTGTTGTGAAAATGCAGAATATGGTGAAGAAAGCAAAATTATAAGTAAAATGAGGAGAATCTTTCTTGGAGCGAGCATAGGAAATCCTTTCTTTAATAAATAAGTTTACAGATTAGACACAGGGAGTTAATTAAAGGTTTAAGCTGCGGTGCGAAAAATAGTAATTATTTTTTAGAATTGGTAGAATAGGATTCGAGAGTCTCTCGGACGTCAATCAATATTGAAAGATAGATTGTTGAAGGATTGTAGGTATTGTGGAAGGTTCATCACTTTTATATCTAATATACCGCATATCGATGGAAGTTTCTTAAACAATTTATTGTCATTATCCGCAAATGTTTCTTCGGTAACTACAATAATATTATCCGATCTATATTTTGCGGCAAATAAAAGGATTTTTGCATCTGCACTATTTAGGTACTCGTCTTTATAGTTTTCATACTCTACAGAAGAAAGTTTGTTTTTTATAACACCACGTATGAATTGATTTTCTAATTGGTTAAAGAATTTGTGAGAAGGTATTAGTTCAGTTGTATTAAATTGATATTTTTTTTTGCTGATATATGGCATCGATTCTTTTATAATACCTCTTGCTGTATATGAGCACTCATCATACACTTTATCAAGAATAATAATTTCTTGATTTTCTATTTTGTTTTGAAAATAACTGTGAAGTGTTTTATTGTAATCAAATGGGAAATAATATCGGACTAACGAAAGAAGTGAACTTGTATCAATTACAATTTTCACTGGATAAACTCACTAAATTTTTTAGAGGAAATACTTAATTTTTGGCAAACTTCATATTCTGTAAGGATACCCTCGTAATAAGCCGATTGGATTGTTGAAATGAGCAAAGGAGATTTTATGGGCTGAGGTGCCGAGCCTCCCATTTTTTCACCGGCTTCTTTTTTCTTATTCTTTATCCGTTCTGCATCTCTTAATTTCGCTAAATACTTTTCTTCAAAATCATTTTGAATTTTTTTATAATCATTTTTAGATATTTTATTCTCATAGAGAAGGCGGGTATAAATAGCAATTTTACTAATGTTAGTTGATTTCGATATTTCCTCAATCTCATCGTATTTATAATCATTACTTGAATTTACTATTTTAATTTCGTCGATCTCGCTTGAATAATCGCCACTCAAAAAATAAAATGCAAAATCGTTGCACCATTTTTCAATTTTAGAAGGAGCGGTAGATCCAATATTCCTATAATCTAATTTTTCTATCTCCTCTTCATTAATTAAAAAATGCGCTAATTCATGAATAAGTGTAAATATTTCTCTTCGAAATGAAGATTGGTTTCTTTTTAAAACGATTACATTTGGATGAATAAAAAAACCGTCAATATTTGTTTTTTCTTTTTGATTCCAATATTCAACAAATTCAAAAACCAAAATATTTTGTTCAGCAAATTTCTCAATAAGTGCAACTAGAAATTTTTTCAGATCGCTTGAAAAATTGGGATATAATATTTTTCTAATTTCACCGGCAATAGTTCGAGGGTTAGTATCAAGTGTATAAATTGGTATTATTCTTTCTGTCTGAATCCCTGAAAGTTTGGATATCGCCGAAAGTGATATTTTTAATTCTTCGAAATGATTAACCACTTTTTTTGAAGCAAAATTTAATTCAGTATTAAATTTTTGTTTTCTAAAAAAAACACCAGCTTCATTGTTACTAATAGGTAAAACCGGATCAACATAAAAATGCAGTCCCTTATTAAAAACTTTATCGATCCTTTTTAAGTAATTGAGATTAATATCTTTAGCGAATATTTCATCTTTTGTAATAGGAGTTTTGAGACCCTGATTTATAATATTGAGAAGTTCATCAATTGATAAATCAAAAAGTTGTAATAAATGTTTTAGTTTTGATATGTTTTGAGTTACTGTCAAACCACTACCTAAAAATAATTATTGAAAGATAAATATTTCGGAGGAATATTTCATCTAAATAGTAGCTAAAGGTCATCGGGGCAGTAGATGTTAAATCCCTTAATATTTTTGAATATGGAATCGGCAGAGACTATCGATCTTACTCCTAATCTTTCTGCAATTGCTAAAAAGAGAGCATCATTTGTAAGTAATCCATATTCTCCTTGAAGCACCATTGCAGTAATGAAATCTTCTCTAATACACGGCTCTAAATTAAACCCCGATGAAATTAAATCGCGAATTACACTTTTATATCTGCTTAGGGACTTTATCAAATTAGAATTTTCCGAAAGCTGTTTGGCAGGATTAGAGCCTTTTAGAGCACCTATATCTCGAGCTTCTGATATCATAAAATTATGCATTACTTCTGCTAGAATATGGGTAGGTATTACACCAAGAATTTCTTTTCTAGCACATCTTTCAATAAAATCAAAACACTGCATAGAAGTTTTATTATTTGCATAAATTAGAATATTTGCTTCAATTAAAACAAATTCATTTGCGTGAATTTCGAGTAAGTTCATACTTCGTAGATATCCTCATCCATAATTTCTTCTAATTCAGCACGACTCAAATTTAAAGGTCTTGAGCAAAATCTCCTAGCCGCTTCAACACGGAGTTTTATATCCAGAAGATCTAATTCATTATAGTTCCTAAGTGCATCTTGAATAATATCACTAATAGTTCTTCCATCTCTAATTGCTCTTTCTCTTACTTTATCAAGCAGTTCACTATCAATAACAGTACCGATTTTAACTTTTCTATTTTTAGGTTTAGATTTAGATTTAATCTTAGTTGTCATTTCACTACCCATTGATTTAATTTCTTTTTCTCACAACAAATTATAAAAACCATTCTTCTTTATCAAGAAATTTCTTGACAGCGTCAAGAAATCATTTTCATTATACAGAATATAGTAATTTACTTAATTAGTATCATTGCTTTTGACAATGTGCGATTTGTGGATATTCTGGAGTTTAACCACGTAGTTCTACTTAGAAAGACAACGCCAATAATTTATCAGACGGTGCTTAACTTAAATATAAAGCACCGGCTGCAACCATTTAATTTATTACGATACTGCCAACAGCAATGTTTATTTATTTTACAAAACTTAAGTACTACACAAATACCACTTGCATTACGGCGTCCGGCTGATTTGCTTGTTATACACTTTTTATTTATTCTGGCAATTCTTCATACATCTTTACTTTTTCTAAGGCATTATCCCAGTTTGCTCTCTTTGAGGTAAAAATATGTGCCGTTGGTTCTATTGGAACTTCTCTAACGCTGCCAGCAGGAGCAACTACCAATTCCCCATTCATTTGTATATTTGGAAGTGCAGAACCACATATTGAACAAAAACTCTTATAATGTTCGGTTTTGGGATGATGATAATTTATTACTTTTTCTTCTCCAATTATCCAATTTAATGATGAGTTAATTAAAAACAAATTTGCTGCATGTGCTGAACCAGTATCTTTCTGACACCAACCACAATGACACAAATAAAAACTTTCTAAGTCTCCTTCTATTTCAAACTTTACTTCTCCACATAAACACGAACCATGCAATTTATTTTTTATTTCTCTCAAATATTTACCTCTTTCTTTTTTTTAACATTAGTCTTACTAAATTCCTGTGTTACTATATTACCTAAACCAATTCCCAGACCTAAAAGGCCACCTATTTTAATTGCTTGCTTGATGTAAAATAATAAGCCGAATCTTCCATCTACTTGATAGAACTGGTATATGTAAATATTTAGAATAGCCATTATAACATAGACACAAATAAAACCTATAAACCATGAAGC
>JBAYVI010000233.1:0-3919 GCA_041674625.1 Melioribacteraceae bacterium
ATAACTAATAATACAGGTTAAGAGATGCCAAATCCGAAACGTAAGATGTCGAAAACTAGGAGAGATAAGAGGAGAACTCATTATAAAGCTACTGCTCCTTCCTTAAGCAGATGTTCAAATTGTGGTGATATAAAATTAAGCCATAGAGCTTGCCCGAACTGCGGTCATTATGCCGGCAGGTCGATGTTTGTTCCCGAACAATAATCCTTTTTAGATGACCGAATCCAGACAAAAACGAAAATGCACAGTTGCAATAGATGCAATGGGGGGCGACTTCGCCCCTTTAAATGAATTGCGAGGTGCAGCTCTTGCATTAAAAGAGATTGATAATGTTGAAGTAGTATTAGTTGGTAATGAAAAACTTATACGAGATACTGCTTCAAAAGAATCAGTTAACCTTTCGAATATTTCGATTGTTGATGCTCAAGAAGTAATCAATATGTCAGATACTCCGACTGTCGCAATTCGCAAAAAACCAAATTCATCTTTAGTAATTGGTGCAAACTTAGTTAAGGATAAAAAAGCTGATGCTTTTGTAAGTGCAGGTAATACCGGCGCTATGCTTGCTGCGGCTACTTTACTTATAGGAAGAATTAAAGGTGTCGGAAGACCTACTATCGGTGCATCTTATCCTACTCAAACTGGAAAATTTACTACTGTATTCGATTCAGGAGCGAGTGTTGATAGCAAACCATCGCATCTTTTCGAATATGCAATCATGGGTTCTATCTTTGCAAGAGAAATTTATAATTATCCTAATCCTACTATCGGTTTACTAAATGTAGGCGAAGAAGAATCTAAAGGAAATGAACTTTCTCTTGCTTCCCATCAACTACTTAAAAATTCTAAATTGAATTTTTTTGGTAATGTAGAGGGGAGAGATATTTTCAAGGGAAAAGTCGATATTGTTGTTTGCGATGGCTTTACAGGAAATGTAGTTCTAAAATTAGCCGAAAGTGTGATCGGCTTTCTAAAAATTAAAATTAAGCAGTATGCAGATAAGGGATTATTAAATTCCTTAAAAGCATTGATAGTAAAAAATGTCCTTAAGGTTGCATTGAAAGATATGGATTATCAGTCTCATGGTGGTGTTCCTGTTTTGGGTGTTAATGGTATCGCAATTGTAGGACATGGATCGAGTTCTCCATTAGCAATTAAGAATATGGTTCTTAGAGCTAAGGAGATGCACGACAAAAATTTAATCGAGAAAATGGAGGAAGCAATTAATAGATATGCAGTCAACTAAATTAAATGCTCAAATAACTGCTGTTGGTATGTATGTACCTGATAAAGTATTAGATAATAAATATTTTGAAGAGATTGTAGAAACAAATGATGAATGGATTGTTTCCCGTACAGGAATTAAAGAAAGAAGAAAGATGGAACATGGAGCCACAAGCGATATGGCTGCAAATGCTATCTTAGACCTATTAAAAACTACTTCTGTTAAAGCCGAAGAGATAGATGTAATAATCGTTGCTACCGTTACACCGGATATGTTTTTCCCTGCAACTGCATGTTTAGTTCAGGATAAAGTTGGAGCTAAGAATGCTTGGGGATTTGATCTCTCTGCTGCATGCTCCGGTTTCCTTTTCGCTTTGCAAACTGGTGCTGCATTAATCGAAAGTGGTCGTTATAAAAAAGTAATTGTTGTTGGCTCGGATAAGATGACTGCAATTTCGGATTATACAGATCGAAATACTTGCATTTTATTTGGTGATGCCGCTTCTGCCATTTTACTAGAACCAACTGAAGACCTTAGTTACGGTTTAATTGATACATTATTATATACAGACGGCAGTGGAAAAGATGCCCTTAATATGAAAGCTGGTGGAAGTCTTAATCCCGCTTCTCACGAAACCGTTGATAATAAAATGCATTATATTTATCAAGACGGTAAAGCAGTTTTCAAAGTCGCTGTTAAAGGTATGGCTGATATTTCTTATGAAGTGATGAAGAAAAATAATTTGGAATCTGATGATATTGCTTACCTTGTTCCTCATCAAGCTAATTTAAGAATTATAGATGCAACTGCAAATAGAATGGGCATCGAAAAAGAAAAAGTAATGATTAATATCCATAAATATGGCAATACTACTGCCGCAACAATACCATCTTGCTTAACTGAATATTATAGAGCAGGAAAACTTAAGAAAGGGGACAACCTTATACTTGCAGCATTCGGTGCAGGTTATACTTGGGGTGCCGCTTATGTTAAATGGAGTATCGATTAATTGGTAAATTCATTTGAAAATATTAATGAGCAATTCTAATGGGTAAAACCGCTTTCTTATTTCCGGGGCAGGGTTCTCAATATATTGGGATGGCTAAGGATTTATATAAAAACTCAGGAGATGCCAAGCTTTTAATCGAATCCGCCGAAGAGATCATGGGAATTAAAATTTCCGATGTTATGTTCAATGGACCAGAAGAAGCACTTAAACAAACTGATATTACTCAGCCCGCAATCTTTATTCATAGCATGGCTTTATCAAACCTTTTAAAATCAATTAAGCCCGATATGACTGCAGGTCATTCTCTTGGAGAATATTCTGCTTTAGTAGAAGCTGGTGCTATTCAATACAATGAAGCAGTTAGTTTAGTCCGACTTAGAGGTTCTGCCATGCTTAAGGCAGGAATTGAACAGCCCGGCACTATGGCAGCAATTCTCGGTATGGATAAAGCAAAATTAGAAGAAATATGTGCTTCAGTTGAAAATGAGTTTATTGTTCAATGTGCTAATTTTAATTCACCTGGACAAATTGTTATATCAGGATCGGTTGAAGGCGTTAAGAAAGCAATGGAAATTGCGAAATCTAATGGTGCTAAATTAGTAAAAGAATTGGTTGTCAGTGGCGCTTTCCACTCACCATTAATGTTCAGTGCAATTGAAAAATTGGAATCGAAATTAGAACATACTGTAATTGAAGATGCAAAAATTCCTGTTTATACAAATGTTACTGCTAAACCTGTAACTTCTAAAGAAGAAATTAAATCTAATCTTTCTAAACAATTATCTGCCGCTGTTCAATGGGAAGATACCATTATTAACATGATAGAAGATGGTGCAACTGATTTTTATGAAATTGGTCCTGGAAAAGTATTACAAGGATTAGTAAAAAGAATTAATCCGAATGTTAATATTTTTGGAATAGATAAATATTCTGATCTGGAGAAATACCTATAATGTCTGAACAAAAGTTTGATAAAAAAATAAATGGACTTTTTATAGACCCTCTGATTTTCACTCAGAAATTTGTTAAGTCATGTGATGTTTGTATCTGTTCGGGCGAATGCTGTTACTATGGCGTTTATACTGATAAATTAGAATATGATAAAATTATGGAGATTAAAGAGAGAATAATTCAATCAATGGATGATTCTCAAATTAAAGACCCAACTAAATGGTTTGAAGCTCCTCAAGAAGATAGCGATTTTGATTCTGGTATTGCAGTCGGTACAGAAGTTTATAATGGCAAATGTGTCTTTTTGGATAAAATCGGTTATTGCACTCTCCAGAAAATCGCTTTTGAAGATGGCGAAAATAAGTGGAAATATAAACCCATATATTGTATATTATTTCCCTTAGTTATTTATGAAGGAGCACTAACAGTAGATTTAGACCATTTAGGTCGAATGCACTACTGTAATAAAATTGAAAATCAGACATCAACAGTTTTCGATTGCTGTCAGAATGAATTGAAACATCTTCTCGGTGAAGAAGGTTTTAATGAATTATTGAAATACAAAGAAGAATATTTCTCAAAGAATTTAGAGTAAAAATTGAAATTAGAAAATAAAGTAGCAATTGTAACAGGTGGCAGCAGAGGTATCGGAAGAGCAATAGTTCTTCAACTCGCAGCAGATGGTGCTAAAGTAATCTTTACATATCAATCATCTGAACAAGTTGCTATTGAAT
>JBAYVI010000234.1:0-3902 GCA_041674625.1 Melioribacteraceae bacterium
AAATGACATACCACAAAAATATTAGTAAAAATGTACATTTGTTGTGAATTTAATGTTAAGTTTATAGCCTAAAAACGAAGGAATTGGGGAAATTCCCACACGACCGTGGGAATTGCGTGGGAATTACAAAATGTTATATGATATTCTTTTGAGAAATAATTCGCTCTATAAATTCGTGATATTCCTTTGGAAGATTTTTTAGTAGTGAATTAATACTATTTGCATCTTCCTTTTCTTTGATATTTGAAATATATGCTACAATTTTAGGAATGAGAATATCAACAATATGCGAATCCTCATCACCAGAAATAATTTTTGCCGTTAATTCAATATCAAAATTGTTATTACACAATGTTTTATAACAAATTCCTTTCAAATGATGAGATAGTGTATGTGAACCTTTTTTATATCCTAATTCATCCTCACTTAAATCCATTCTAAAATTATTTTTTCTCAAAATCCTTAGTTTATTTATCTCATCAACCGAAAAAATATTTTTTTCATCAAAGAGAATTTTTTTAGGTATGCTCGTATTATCAGAATTGTTTCCAAACGATTTTATTTCAATCGATTTTGCTTCAAATAAGAATTTTTTATTTATTGTAGAACTACCTTCGATCCTTGCATTTTCATAAGCTACCTCTATTAAAGTCTTTAATTCGCCAATATTACCTTCTTTAAAATCGTGTTCAAAAAGAAAATTCTTTGTTACCTGACTTAATTCAATAGAAGTTCCGTTCTTTTTATTAAATCTTTTTACAAAATGCTCTGCGATTAAAAGTATATCAATTCTTCTTTCACGAAGTGGTGGAATAACTATTTTATTAAAACTTCCTCCAATTCTTCTATAAAGGTCTTTCCTAAAAAAACCTTCTTTTACTCGCGACTCAAGATCAATATGTGTGGAAAAGAGAAATCGAACATCAGAAGTAATTTCTCTCGGCTTACCTGCTGCCGGATGGAAACTAAGTCCATCTACAATTCTTAAAATCTGTGCTTGAGTATCAACAGGCAGAGCATCAACATCATCTATTAATAATGTACCTCCATTACAGAGTTCAATTATTCCTAATTGACCTGATTTATCAATACCCTGAATGCCATGTCCTTCTCCATAACCGAAAATTTTTCCCATAACTATTAAAGGATCTGAAGCTGAAAATTCGGCAGCTTCAAAAATCATAAATGGTTTTTCGTTTCTTGGACTCAAACGATGGATTTGCAAAGCCAATGCACTTTTACCCGTACCGGTTTCGCCATAAATACAAGTTGGAAGATTCATTTGACTTTGCGGCACAATCTGACGAAGTACCCTTAAGAATTGAGGACTATCACCAATAATTTTCTCTTTTCTTATTTCCTTTAGTAACGGATATTCATTTTCATACGTTTTTATCTTTTCCTCAAGTATAACATCAGTTTCACTCTCGTATTCGTGAAGCAAGTAAGCAGAGAGTTCTTTCTTGGTTGCCGCAAGATTTAGATTTACTGATCCTAATTCCTTTACAGTTTGATTTATTTTCTTATCCTTTTCTTCTAATTCCGATGCTAATTTTTTAACGCCGCTGGAGAGAACCTCAATCTCTTTAATTGGGCTATGGACATTGCTTATAATATAATCTGCTCGTCCAATTTTTGATAGCGCCAAACTTAATTCTGCTAACGGTTTTGCAATCCATCGCGCTATTAAAAATGAAAAGAAAATCACACCTAATGAAATTAGAAGTGCAACAAATATCATTTCTTGCTTTGCTTTTTCATTAATCTCTTCGAGATGTTCAACTAGTGATCTCGATTTATCCATAAACTTCTTTAATGAAGTACCAACCGAAACCGAACCGAAAATACCATACTTATTATATTCTCCCGTAGAATAAAAAATCGGTGCATAAGTACGTGTTCTAATAATTCCTTCAACTTCTGAATAAATACCCATCGATCTCACAGTTGTTATACAAGTCTCTCCTCTTCGGACACGCTCCACGATAGAACTCATCGGCTCATTACTATAAATATCGACCAGCTTCCAATCCATTTTTGTTAAATTAATAGGCATTATTCCGGTATCATACTTCCATTTAGGTGTATTAGGTGAAAGCTCCTTTACAAGATTCCCCTCTTTATCAAGTCCTTTAATATCCCATAATTTCTGATGAGAGATTATCCACCCTTGATCATCTACTATATAATTGTAACTACCGGCGCGATATCGATTAGCGAGGGAATCTTTTGGCATTATTTTGAAATCGACAAAATCTAACAGATGAGCTGCATCCAAAGCAATCATTATGATCCCCTTGAAATTACCACTGCCATCTTTAATTTTTTTACAAAAACGAACTACTCCATCAAGCTGTTTGTTTTTTTCGAGCTGCTCATATCTGCTGATATACCAACTTGTTAAATGAGAAACAAAAATATCACCCGATTGATTCTTAGTATCTTCAAAATATGTTTCTGACAGGTATTTGGTATTTTTCTTATCCGTTACATTTTTTAACAAATATCCTGGTACTATTTCGTCTTTAATAATTTTTATTTTTTCATTTCCAAATTCATCAATAAGAGAAAGTTCTTTATATAATGGAATGTTTTTACCATAAAAATTTGCCCATCGCAGGTTATTCTTTCCGAATTGAAGAAAGCTCTCCGGACTCGCCGGAATGGAAGAAATGCTATGAAGATCGGATTCGCACGAATATAAAAAATCCGAAATTCTCCGTGCTAAGTTTTGTGCATAAGATTGGTATACCTGAGTAGTTTGATCTTTAATTGTGGATTCTATTGTGTTGTAAGAAAGTTCTTTGGAGGAGTTCAAACTCGAAATCGATTGTGATATAAGAATAATGATAGGAATTACAGAGAGAGAAGAAAGTGCAATTAAAATGACCTTAAAAATAGTGGGACCTGATTTAAGAAAATTCCAGAAACTGCTTAAACTTGAATTAATTTTGCCAATTAATTTACGCTTAAAATCCTTACTCATATAAAATTCCATCGAATAGTATTAACAAATGTAACATTACTTTTCGATAAATTAAAAGAAAACAGAATTTAAAGAAGCTTAGCCCGCCATTTCTCTTCGAGTTCTTTTAAATCGTATTTGTAATCATATTTCAAATCATCTTTCGGTTTAAGATATTCCAACACTTCGAATACGAGATTATTTTCGCCATATTCCTTTGCATCATTTATCAGATCATCGCTCCATTCAGTGCCAAATTTAAGTTCAAAACGGAAACGATTCAGTCTTGCTGCAACATTAAGGCTGCTACCAAGATAAACTCTTCCGGTAACTATATTTTTTATTTGATAAACACCCATTGGAGTAAGCGTGTTTTTATAATCACGCTTAATTTGCGTTTTGCTAGTTCTTGGGTCGAAACCGCTCGATTGATTTGATTGCAATCTATTATTGTAATCTAAACTCTCTTCTTTTGATTCGTTTATATTTTTTGTTTCGTTTGTATTTTTAGTCTCGCTCATTTTTTTGATATCCTTTCCGATTATTAATTCGGGCAATAAATTTTTACATTTTTCGTAATTGATCCAATAAACTTGTTTCTCTCTGAACAGATATTTTTCGTCTATCATTATTCGGCGAATTGTGCAATGATCTTCATAAGATTCATTTATCAAATCATCGATTTCCGATTCAAGATATCTTTTTGCAGGATCAAACTTTTTGATAAACTCTTCAATAATAATTAGACGCTTTTTGTGTTGAATGGGCAAATTAGTAAGAGTTCCGTTCTTGAAGAAAGTGTTTATTACTTTGTTTTTCGAGTCTTTTGATTTTTTCTCGAAATGAGTCGTATCGGTCTTGCCCAGATTTAAGATTTCTTTAAGAGTTTTGTCAAAAATAGCACGATTAAGTGTATAGTTTACATAATATTGTTGTT
>JBAYVI010000235.1:0-3893 GCA_041674625.1 Melioribacteraceae bacterium
TCCCCAATTCCTTCGTTTTTAGGCTATAAACTTAACATTAAATTCACAACAAATGTACATTTTTACTAATATTTTTGTGGTATGTCATTTGACATAGTATAAATAAATAAAAATCCGAAAAACACCAATTGGAGTAAAAATGATAAGGATTTATTGTAAATCGTTCAATCAGAGGATAGAATTAATTCCGTTTTTTCTGTTGATTCTATTCTATACTTCAATTCTTGCAGAAATTAACCCCGCATCCAACGATACTATTTATAATAAAATTATCTGGCAGGACAAATTTGAAGAAAACGAATTAATTGGTTGGAATGTAATAGACGACATAAAGGATGAACCTTCCGATTGGAAACTCGATAGTGGATACTTAGTTCAACTTACAGATGTCGGCTCTCCTAAAGATTTTCTTGGAACCCATATAATCTCTGGGAATACTAATTGGGAAAACATTACAATCGAAACAAACTTTATCTATACGGATGATGATTTCATGGGGATAATTTTTCGATATCAAGATGAAAATAGCTATTATAGACTTTTAATCTCATTCAAAGAAAAATTGATTCTATTAAATAAAAAGGTAGCAGGAAAAAATATTGAAATAACAAGAAAAGAAAACTCTACTCTTAGCAGCGCAAAGTTTAATTCGATTATTTCGTTATATGAAGATTCTATTAAAATATGGTTAAATAATGAAGAAGTATTCGCAGTATCTGATGGCCAGTTTAAATCAGGAAAAGTTGGATTTACATCTCTTGGTAATTTAGCATCTTTTTTTGATGATATTACCGTTTATGAAAATTACCAATATAAAGAGAAAGAAATAAAACAAGCCATAGTGAGAGGTCCTTATCTCCAAAGTGTTTTATCAGATAGTGCAGTAATTCGATGGGACACAAATTTCGATTGCCAATCAATAGTAGAATATGGAATAAATAATGAAAATCCGAGTCAAATTCAATCTGAAACAAAATATAGAAAACACGAAGTAGTTATTAAGAAATTAGAACCGGCTACAAAATATTTCTATCGCATTAAGTCGGGAAATATTACCTCTGATTGGCACAGTCTAAAATCTGCTCCTGTAAAAAATTCACCCTTTAGTTTTATTCTTTATGGTGATAATCAAATGAATCCATTGAGACATAAAGAAATAATAAATAATTATGTAAAAAGAGATTTTGATTTTATTGTCTCCAATGGAGATTTAGTGCAAAGAGGAATGCGGGAGGATTGGGATACTGAATTTTTTGGACCGCTAAAAAATGTTTTAAGTGAAAAACCCTTTTATTCTGCAATTGGCAATCACGAATTAAATTCACCCTATTTTTATCAAAATTTTTCTTATCCGAATTCGGTACATGAAAACTATTATTCTTTCAAATATTCTAACTGCTTCTTTATATTCATAGATAACCCTCGTAATGCTTATCCCCAAAAAGCAGAATATGAAGATTTTAAAGAAGGAAGCAAGCAGTACGAATGGATTAAAGAACAGTTAGCATCCGATGAAGCACAAAAAGCAACATGGCTTTTTGTTATCTCTCATGTACCTTCGCATCCGTTTGCATTTGGAAATGTATTCCCAGATGGGGAAAAAACATTGCTTCCATTATTTGATGAATATAAAGTTGATATAAATTTTTCGGGGCACTCGCATGGTTACGAAAGAAGTAAACTTGAAAATACTTATTATATAATTTCTGCTGGTGGTGGTGGAGCATTAAGCAAAAAGAAAGACCCAGGTCCGAAAACTTATGGGAAATTTCTTCGGGATTATAATTACTGTTTTCTATCAGTAGATGGAAACAAGCTTTTTTTCAAAGCTTATGATATGAAAGACAAACTGATTGACGAATTTTCCATCGAGAAATAAGTAACAAAAAATATACAGAAGTAAAAAAACGGAGTTCTTAAAAAACAGAATCAAATATTGATTAATTTCTAATTAGTAGGAGGTTGTAATGTTCTTTAGATCTACATTAACAAGAAGTACCATTTTAAGTTATTTACTGATGTTATTATTTGTATCAGTAATATTATCGCAGTCTTTATATGCACAAGGGACTGGTAAAGTAGTTGGTAGAGTGGTTGATTTTACGGCAAAATCATCATTGCCGAGCGCAAATATACACCTTGAAGGCACTAAGATTGGTGTTTCTTCCGATAAAGAGGGAAGATATATACTGGTGGGCGTTCCGGAAGGGCAGTATAATATTATTGCTTCTTATCTTGGATATGAAAAATTATCAATTCCGGTAAATGTTGTAGCAAATAAATCTGTTCTTGTTGATTTTGAACTCAAAGAATCAGCTGAAGAGATGCAAGATGTTTACGTTTATGGAGCTCTTACAAGAGGACAAGCAAAATCATTAAATGAACAGAAGAATGCTTCCAATATTAAAAATATTGTTTCTTCAGAGCAGTTCAGTAAATTCCCTGATCGTAATGCTGCCGAAGCACTTCAAAGAATACCTTCTGTTTCTATCACCACCGATCAAGGTGAAGGTGAAATGATCCAGTTAAGAGGCATTTCATCTGAATATAACTCTGTAAGTGTAAATGGTGTAAGGATACCAAGTCCTGATCCAGATGCTGATAGAGGTGTGGGACTTGATTTAGTTCAAGCTAATTTAATGGAATCGATTGTTGTTACAAAAGCGTTAACCCCCGATATGGACGCTGATGCACTTGGTGGAAGTGTTGATTTTATTCTTAAAGACGCCCCTGAAAAACCAATTTATAATTTCGTAGCAAGCGGCGGATATAATCAGCAGCGTTCAGAGTTTAATAAATGGGGCAATGATATTCAATCCTATTCTGCTTTAGTAGGTAAAAGGTTCTTTGATAATAGCCTTGGTGTTTTATTGGCATCAAGTTTCTATAAAACCAACCGTGGTTCAATACTTAGAGAATATCGTTTTACAGGTGATCAAAGTACAGATTTAATTTCGAGCAAGTGGACAGATTATGATGTTAATCGTAATCGTTTTGGTGTTAATTTAGCTACCGATTATGTATTTAATCCTGAAAACAGAATCAGATTAAATGCTAACTATAATAGTTATATCGATAATGAAATAAGAAGGCAGACAGTCTATACTATTAATAAAAGTACTGAAGATAGAGAAACAAGAAACCGTATTGAAGATCAAAGATTAGCTACCGTTAAGTTAGGTGGAGAACATAAATTAGGAACTGCTGATTTAGATTATTCACTTTTCTGGATCGAAAGTCGAGAAAGATTACCCGATAGAACATATTGGACTTATGCAAGAAAAAATACTTATGCAGGCTGGTCAAATGATGAGTTATATTTCATTACCGGTAAAGAAGTATTCCCGGATCTCGCTCCTATGAAAGTTAGTCGACTTCGCCACGATGAACTTTTAACAGTGGATGGAGATAAAGGTGGAGATATTAATATTACTCTACCATACAATATTTTTGATCGTGTAAGTTCTTTTAAGACAGGGTTAAAATATAGATTAAAAGATCGTCTCTATGATTCACATCGCTATAATGCTAAACCTGCATCAGGTAAAACTATCGAAGTACCAGGTGGAACTTATGGTTTTGAAGATATTGTGTGGAATGATCCTGAAGCTACCGCTCTTCCATTGGCTGCATTTATTGAAGATCAAGCATATACTGATAACGATTATGAAGCATCTGAAGCTGTAATTTCAGGTTATGCTATGTCAGATGTTTCTGTAACTAATGAATTGTCGATACTTCTTGGTGCAAGAGTTGAACATACGAAGACTGATTATACATTAGCTAAGACAGGTCAAAAAGACGATGGCTCTTATACAGACTTCTTACCATCACTTCATTTTACATATAGATTTGATGATATAAGAAATTTAAGAATGGCTTTAACAACCGGA
>JBAYVI010000236.1:0-3797 GCA_041674625.1 Melioribacteraceae bacterium
AACGAGTCCAAATAAATGATACGCCTTCCGGGATTATAAAAGTAGTCTTAAATTTTTCGAATTGTCCAGTAGTTATTCTTAATGGAACAGCTTCATAAATCCATTCTACTGCTTCCTGATTACTTTTAAAAAGTGCGATTGATAATTCGCCCCGATTTTTCAATTTTACAACATTCACCCAAGCAGAAAAATCATAAATCTCGCCCGCTTTTACCGGTCGATAACCGATAGGTTGGAATGAATAATCGTTCACTCCCCAATGCAAAAGCTTTAGCGAATTATTCCCTGTATGACTTTGTGAATAAATAACTTGAGAAGTTCCTTTGTTTGCATCACGAGTCCATATTCCCTGCCATCCCGTCATTCCATTTTCAAAACCAGGATTGGTTATCAAGTTTTGTGAGTAAATCTGGGAGTAAAGCAAAGTAAAACATAATATGTAAGTAAGTATTAAAATTAGTTTTGGATTTATCATATCAGCGACTTAATATTTTTACAAATCTAAGAAAAGTTGAGTTAATTATTGATGTATGATTCTTTTTATTTAAATCAGTATCTTTGTCTTAATTAGTTATAAGGGAAAATGTACCAAACAGAAAAATATTATATAAAAGCGGGAATGAAAATCTCGGATTTGATTTTCGATAATCCATCACTTCTTCTTCTCCTAGAAAATCTTGAATTGGATTTTATATCAGGGGAAAGAACAATTGAGCAAGTCTGCCATGAAAAGAATATCTCAGCCGCAGTATTTGTTTCAATTGCTAATTTATTCAATGGGTTCTACCCAACCGGAGAAGAACAATTCAATTCGGCAGATATTCCTACAATAATTAAATATCTAAAGAATGCACATAATTATTATGAAAATGAAAAATACCCGGAAATAAGGAATTGCATTGAGGAGCTTTATAAAGAAAATAATTCTCCTGAAATTCAATTAATAGGGAAATTTTTCGATGAGTATTTTAATGAAGTAAAAGAGCATCTCGCTTATGAGGATAAAGTTGCATTCCCATATTTTTATAAATTATATAATTCTTCTGCCTCTCATTCCCACGACAAAGCAAATGAAAAATATTCTTCTAATGAATATCATGACCATCATTCAGATATTGAATCTAAATTGACTGATCTTAAGGAATTACTATTAAAACATATACCGGTAAAGAATGATAGAATAATAAGAAGAAAAATATTTATTAGTCTAAGCGATCTTGAGCACGACCTTAATATCCATTCTACAATTGAAGAGACAATTTTAATCCCGATAGTTAGCCAATTGGAGAAGAAGATTGACTAAGAGTCTTATAAATATTGCAATACTTGAGCCTTCCCAAATTATTACAGAAGGGTTATCTAATATTTTGCTCAAAGCTGGTACTTACTCCAAAATTTTCAAGATTGATTCTCTAATAGAATTTAATACAAAACTTTTTGGTAGCCTAATTGATGTTGCTATAATTAATCCCAACCAAATTCAGAATAAATTAAAGGAATTTTCTCTCCTTAAAAAGAGCCTGCCAAATACTCTATGGGCAGGATTAGTATATACTTTTTTTGATCAACACCTTCTTGCTCAATTTGATAAAATAATTAATATAACTGATTCACCGGATAGCATTAGTGAATTGATACATAAAATTAAAAACTCTGATTATCATTCGGGTAATAGTAGAGAAATAGAACAGCTTTCCGAAAGAGAAATTGAAGTTCTTAAACTTCTAATCAAAGGTTTACCTAACAAAGAAATAGGGGATAAACTCAATATTAGTATTCATACAGTTATTAGCCATCGAAAAAACATCTCACAGAAAACCGGGATTAAGAGCCAAGCCGGGCTCACGATCTATGCAATTTCTAACAAAATTGTGCAAATAGAAGATTACCTAACTTGAATTAATGTTCATCGACCATTTTTATACGTGAAATAGATCAGAAAAACCATTAAATTCTCTCCTTATCCCTACTAAAGGGGATGTTTATAGCTCATTTTCCCTTAAAACAGCGATTGTTGCACTTAACTTATATCTATATTTTTTCGATAGTAAGTAATAAACAAATAGGAAAGGTTATGTATAAGTTAGTTTTTGGGATATTTTTTGTGTTTGGTGTAATATCTAATATTGCAGGGCAAAATAGTAATTTGTTATATGATACTACAACAAAAGAGGAATCAAATGCTGACTATGTACAGCCCGTTCTTCTGTTGAAAGAAGCTACCTACACCGGTGATTTTGCGAGTAATCTAAGTGGTGGATATAAAAGAGGGGCTACTTTTCTTGGAATGGCAAATCTTAAAATTGGTTTTGAAACAAAAAATTTAGGACTTTGGAATGGTGGAGAATTTTTTATTAATGGAGCTTCTACTCATGGAGGAATGCCTTCTTCAGAATTGATAGGAGACCTTCAAGTAGCATCCAATATTGAAGCCGGTAATATGATTTATTTACACGAATTATGGTTTAAGCAATCTTTTGAAAATAGCGAATATGCAATCGGTTTATTGGATTTAAATGCGGATTTTGTTACTTCTGAATACGCCTCTTCTTTTATTAATAGTTCTTTCGGCATCCCTTCAATGATATCAAATAATATACCTTTGCCAATATTTCCTATGACTGCATTGGGTTTTACTGCAAAACTATCCCTAAGCGAATCTATTCAACTCTTATCAGCTATATATGATGGTATGCCTGATTACTCTAATAATAATCAATATAACTTAAAATGGGAACTTAATAAGGGTGATGGTGTCTTATTAATTTCAGAGCTTCAATTTTCAAGTGATTTATTCGATTTGCCGGCACAAATTAAGTCTGGTGTTTATTATCATACTAAACTATATGAAATTGATGAAACTACAAATGAAAAAATTGATATCTTTAATAAAAATTACGGGTTCTATGTTATCTGTGATCAAATGATTAAGAATTACAGTGAAACTAACAGAATTGGAGTATTTACACAAGTTGCAGTAAGCCCAAGTAAAATTAATAGACATAATTATTATATTGGGGGTGGAATTAATTGTTTTGGTGTTTTTGATAATTCCGGAACTGATGCTTTCGGATTAGCTTTTGCTTACGCAGGCTTTTACCATGCAGATTTTGAAAATGAAACCACCATTGAACTATTTTATAAAAAAGAAATTACAAGTAACCTTACTATCCAACCGGATATTCAATACATAATAAATCCGATGGGAATGGGTAGAAAATTAAACAACGCATTGGCGGCATTTTTACGATTTGGTATTGATTTTTAATGGAAAATGCCGAGAAAGTTATTATGATAAAAACAGAAATTCCTACTCTTAATCTCTCCAACTTAGTTAATGGAGAAAAAGGTGTAATTACAAAAGTCTTAGGACACGGAGCATTCCGTAAAAGAATTTCAGAAATGGGATTTGTTAAAGGAAAAACAGTTACAGTAATTAAAAATGCACCCCTTCAAGACCCAATTGAATATGAAATTATGGGTTCTCATGTTTCGCTTAGAAGGAGCGAAGCCAATATGATTGAAGTCGTTCTTCATCAAGGAGCCGAGATAAATGAGAAATTGAATTATAACGGCACTTTTTTACCTGATATCAATAACGAAACAATTGAAAGGCAGTTAAAGACAATTAACGTTGCTTTAGTTGGGAATCCAAACTCTGGCAAAACTACATTATTTAACTTTGCTACCGGTAAGCATGAAAGAGTTGGGAATTATGGTGGTGTTACAGTTGATACAAAAGAAGCTCATTTTGACCAAAATGGTTATAGATTAAATGTTACAGATTTGCCTGGAAC
>JBAYVI010000237.1:0-3731 GCA_041674625.1 Melioribacteraceae bacterium
GAAAGATTTAACTTCATCCGAAAGAAGTATGCAGAGCGATCAGATACAAGAACTCCCTGCAAGAGATGTAACAAGTATATTAAGTATGCAGGCGGGAATTGTAAAAGATGCGAGTGGAGCACTTCATATCAGAGGTGGTAGATCAAGTGAAATTACTTACCTCGTCGATGGTGTTCAGGTGGTAAATCCTTTGAATAGAAGTTCCGGAATAAGTATTGACGATCAATCGATTGAAGAATTAAAAGCTATAACAGGTACATTTAATGCCGAGTATGGACAAGCATTATCAGGAGTTGTAAATATTGTTACCAAAAAAGGGAGCGACAAATTTACTGCTAATGCTACTGCATATATCGGAGATAATCTAAGTTTTAATGAAGATTTATATTCTGTAATGGACAATAGTGAATGGGCAAGGGCGGCAGTTGGCGCACTTACTACCAAATCCGGATATCTTGATTTTGATTTTGCTAAATATGGAATTAATAATGGGCGCGAGTTATCTCAAGCACTTCAATCTGGTGATAAGCCATGGCAAACAAAAACTCCTTATTTAAATAATTACAATCCTTTTAAAAATTCAGATTTACAATTAAATCTATCAGGTCCGATACCGGGGATAGAAAAATATGTTTCTTATTATGTAGCCGGAAGATATCAATATAAACCGGGTTATCAGCAAGGGAAAAGATATTTTATGCCTTGGGGTTTATGGAGTCCGGTAATGGATACAGTTCATTCATTTGATATGCCGGATGATAAATTAGTACCATTAAGCTGGTATGAAGGTAAATCTGCACAGGCTAAAGTATTCTTTAATTTCAATAGCCTTAATCTTAGTTACGGAATTTATTACAATGACGATCTAAGTTATGGTGGTGGGCAAAAATATTTACCAGATGGTGGAAGATTTTATTATACTGATCGATATACACAAATATTCTCCGCAACTTATGTATTCTCCAATTCTACTTTCATTGATTTTAAGGGAAGCGGATATTCTAATGAGCATAAAAGTTACTTATATGAAGACCCTTATGATTATCGATATATGCCTACAAAATCGGGAGATTTTCAGCAATTTATGTTTAAACCTGATAGAGATTCGGATATAGAAGTAAAAAGTAATCCAAATGATTATTCTTATTGGGGTAATGATGTAGGTAGAAATACTAATTCGAGTAAGTATTATTCGTTCAATCTCGATTTAACAAGTCAAATAGATAAATACAATTTAGTAAAAATGGGAGCAAGCGGAAGATATCATGATATAGAACAAGATTATTATTCGCTTCAATTTGATGAAGTAAATTATAGACCAATTATTCCCGATAAATCGTCTGCATTCCATACATACTATGCAGCAAAGCCCACTGAATATGCAGCATATATTCAGAATAAAATAGAATTTGAAGAGTTGATTATTAATATTGGTTTACGATACGATTATTTTGATACAGATGGAAGAGTATTGGCAGATCCGGCAGATCCGCAAATCTATTCTCCATTTAAGTTAGGTAATATTTATAAAAATTATTCAGCTGATCTTCCCGAAGATCAATTGGTAAAATATACAGTAGAAGAAAGAGAAAAATTTTGGTATAAGAAAGCAGATGTAAATACACATTTCAGTCCACGATTTGGATTATCATTCCCGATTACAGCAGAAGGCGTAATCCATTTTTCTTATGGGCATTTTTATCAGAATCCGGAATTTCAATACTTATATACCAATCCAAATTTTTGGGTAGCAGGTGCAGGATCACAAAACTTAGTTGGTAATTCCAACTTAAAACCGGAAACAACTGTAATGTATGAAATCGGATTGCAGCAACAATTATTCAATAGTCTATTTTTACATGTTACAGCATTTTATAGAGATATACGTGATTGGGTAGGAACAGGTTATCCGGTAGATACATATAGAGGATTAACATATTACTCTTATGTAAATAGAGATAATGCAGTAGCAAAAGGTATTACCCTTTCTACAAGTTATAGATTCGATGCATTCAATCTTAATTTAGATTATACATATATGAATGCAAATGGAACTTCATCTAATCCGCAAGATGCATACAACGATTTATCTGCAGGAAAAGCCCCACGTATTCAATTAGTAAATTTGAATTGGGATCAACCGCATTCATTAAATGCTGTACTTACATATACAAGAAATGGCTGGCAAGGCACATTGATAGCAAATTATGCATCTGGATTCCCATATACGCCTGAATTTTCAAGAGGAGAAGCAACTGGCGGAAATGCTGCTACGGGATTGAAAGAAAATAGTGAAAGAAAACCATCTACATTTAATCTGGATTTAAGAGTAGCAAAAACATTCAAAGTTGGTTCATTCGGATTCCAAGCAATTTTAGATGTTACAAACTTGCTTGATACAAGAAATGCAAATAGTGTTTATGCAGATACAGGATTACCAGATTATACATTACAGGATTATTTAAGCTGGTCTCGATTGGTAGAAGTGGGCAGTTCAAAAGAATATTATGCTAATCCTGGAATGTATTCATCACCACGTTATATTCAGCTTGGTTTGAGAGTAAGTTATGAATAGGATAAATAGTTCAAACAGCCCTGTTAAAGGTATTAAGATGATAAAAAATGAAAATATTTTGAAATTGACTTCACTTATAGTTCTAATCTTTTTGATGAGCAGTTTTGTAAGTGCCCAATCAATTAGCAGAGTAGGTACAACGGCGGCACCATTTCTAAAGATAGGTGTTGGCGGTCGTGCTCTTGGTATGGGGGAAGCATATACAACCTTATCGAGTGATATTACAGGTATGTATTGGAATGCCGCAGGTATTGCTCATTTAACAAAGATGGAAGCTATAATAAATCACTACGATTATATCGCAGATTTATATTATGATTTTGGTGGATTTGCAATGCCAATAGAAGGATTTGGTACAGTTGGAGTTTTTGTTGCTAATCTTGGAATGCCTGATATTGAAAGAACTACTATTACCTTTCCTAATGGAAGTGGTGAAAAAGTATCTGCAAGTTCGATGGTAATCGGATTAAGCTATGCACGTGCATTAACCGACCGTTTTGCAATTGGTGGTAGTGCCAAATTTATTAATGAACATATATGGCATTCATCTGCTTCCTCAGTTGCTTTTGATGTTGGTGTATTATATAAGACATTTTTCAAAAATATTCTTATTGGTATGTCGATAAGTAATTTCGGTACTGAAATGCAGATGGATGGAAGAGATGTAATTGTCCAACACGATATTAATGATTCATTTGAAGGGAATAACGAAAATATCAATGCATATTTAGAAACGGATAAATATCCACTTCCGATAATTTTTAGAGTTGGATTATCGGCAAATATTGCAAAAGATTTTCTTGGTCTAGAAAAACATGATTGGATTATAGCTGTGGATGCTATTCACCCAAATGATAATAAAGAATATTTGAACCTCGGTACTGAAGTTAGATTATTTAATTTGATTTCGTTAAGGGGAGGATTCAGGCAGTTATTATTAGAAGATCGCGAAGGTGGTTTGACTCTTGGATTCGGTGTAAATGTATCTTTAATGGATATCGATATAAAAGTCGATTATGCGAATGTAGATTATGGTCGATTAGACCATCAGAATAAATTTTCACTTATACTATCATTTTAAGAAAGATTGTTAAGGAGTAGAATATGAAATTTAGAACCCTGCTTGTTGCATTACTAACTGCAAGCATAATAACAA
>JBAYVI010000238.1:0-3726 GCA_041674625.1 Melioribacteraceae bacterium
AAACAATTCGGTATTAAGTCAACAAATGAAGAAGGCGTAAAAGCTGCAATATTAGCTAAAGAAACAAAACTAGAACTTGCTGAAAACAAACTGACAAAGAAAGAACAAGGCGAAGCTTTTAACATGTATCGATTAATGGCTGACTTAAAAGTATCACATAATTTAACTGTTGACATTGAAAATACTTGTTTAGCTGAATGGGTTGAAATATTAAAAAGAATAGCTGAAAAAAATAGAGCAGAAAAGGAAGCTTATAATAGTAATAAAAATAAACGCAATGGCCGGAATATTATCAGCAGATAGGATAATTGAAAGTGAAAAGATAAATCAGAAACTTCAATCAATCGGACAGGAAGTATCTAAACTTATTACTGCATTTGATAAAGTTGCTGAATCTGGCGATAAATTGGCTAAGTCGTTAGGTGGTGCTGATAATCTAAATAAGATAATTAAAGCCTCAAAAGATACATCAAAGGCAACAGAAGAACTTACATTTAATCAGGCTGAACTTGCTAAACAACATCAAGAGCTTGGTAAGGTTACAGCTAGACTTGAAGAAATTCAAAGTAAGTATAATAAAGAAATTATTAAGGCTAAGGAATTAATTAAACAGAAAAATGCCGCAATAAAAGAAGAAATTACCGGAGAAAAAGCAGCATCGGAAGCAAAGAAAAAAGCGGCAGAAGCTTCAAAGCAAAAGGCCATTGAAGATAAAAAGGCAGCACAAGCTACTAAATTAGCAGCACAAGAAGAAAAGCTAAAATTATCAGTTCAAGCACAATCCGAAGGTTCAATAAGAAGATTACAGGCAGAAAATAAACTTCATGCCTTTACAATAAAAAACAAACTTAATCCGGCCATTGCATCAGAGCGAGCCGAAATATTACGGCTTAATCAGGTTATTGGCACAAATAAAGATGCAATTTCTGACATGCAGCGTAAAAATGTTACTGCATGGGAAAGAGTTACTAAAGCTGTATGGCAGCATTTGGCTGCATATATTGGGTTTCAGCAATTAATTCAAATTATAAAAAACGTATTTACACTTACCAGAGAGCTAGACTCATTAAGCTTCTCTATGAAAACAGTTATTAAAGATCAAAAGGAACTGGCTCAAACACAACAATTCTTAGCGGATACAGCACAGAATTACGGACTTGACTTGCTTACGATATCAGAAAGGTATATAAAGTTTAGAGCGGCTGCGATCCAATCAAACATAACTGCAAAACAAACTATGCAGATTTTTAATTCAATGGCTAAGGCGGCTGCGGTATTAGGATTAAAAACAGACGAAGTTTCTGGCGTATTTCTAGCTTTAGAACAAATGATCTCTAAAGGAAAAGTAACTACTGAGGAATTAAGAAGGCAGCTTGGAGAAAGACTTCCTGGTGCTTTTGGTATTATGGCAGATGCTTTGGATGTATCATTAGTTAAATTAGATAAAATGTTAAAGGCTGGGACTATACTTTCAGCAGAAGCATTGCCTAAATTTGCAGTAGCATTAGAGAAAGCATATGGAATAGAGTCTGTAAATAAAATAAATACGCTAGCGGCAGCGCAAGGCCGATTAAAGACATCTTGGGTTGAATTTGTCGATGAAGTAAATCAAAGCCAAACATTCATAGCTGTAATAAATAAAGCTACTGGGGCTATAAATGATATTCGGTATGCTTTTGGACTTACAGATGAACTTCAGAAATACTCTGCTGGATTCGACGATATAAGCTTATCAGTACAAAAAGTAATTAGTGTTTTTAATAAATGGGAAGATGTCGGGCAGAATAACTATAATAAATATAAAAAACTATGGGTTCAGTCATTAGAAGCTGAAGGAATAAGAGAAGGATTGGCGTTAAAATTATTTGATCAATATATAAAAAAAAGAAGGTCATTATTTAGCGAACAAAATGAAGTATCTAAAAAAACAGTTCCGTTTGATGTTTCTGGATATAAAAAATCTCTTGACGATGCCCAGAATGAATTTGAATCTTTTAATACAACAAATGATAAAGACCTTAAAAGCAAAATTCTTGATTCGTCTTCTTATATAAAAGATGGAATAACAGAAACAACAGACTATTTAAAATCACAGGCAAAATTAATGAAAGATAATTCTGAGAAAGCATATAAACAGTATGCAGAATTGGAAAAAAAGAAACAAGACATATTAAAGTTTAATAAAACAGCACCTTCTGGGAGTGAAAAGAAAATTACTAAAGAAGATCAGGTTGAATTACAGGCTAGATATGAAAATTATCAAAACTACGTTGATGCAAGAATTGAGCTTGATAAAAGATTAAATAAAACTGATATTATCGATAAAAAAACAGCAAAAACAAAACTTCAACTAACGAAAGAATCATCTGATCAGGAATTATTTATCTTTCAACAGAGTCAGAAAAAGAAACTAGCAGAAGAGGTGAATACACTTGATGAACTTTATTCTAACCGTGATAAAAATGCTAGGGATTCAGCACTGTATGAAGCTGCGTTAAATGAAACTGAATATAATAATAAGAAACAAACTATTGATAAACAGATTGAATTACAAAGCAATTTACTAAAAATAGTAAAGGGAAACAAAGAAGAAGAAGCTAAAATAACTACTGATATTGAAAAGCTAAAACAAGACCAAATATCATTAACAACTGACTTTGAAATATCACAATATCAAGACCAGATAAAAATTCGTAGGGCTAATAACAAGCAAGAAAAAGCAGAGTCAGAAACGTTGTCGAATGAACTTTTAGCACAAGTTGAAGAAAATACACATGAACAGTCTTTAGCTATTCTTGACGCTGCACAAAAAGAAATACTTGCATCTAAAGGTAAAGCCAATAAGATTAAGGCTATCGAAGATCAGTTGACACTTGACTTAATTGATAATGAACGTGAAAAACTTCAGGCAGTTTTAGATACAGGAAATTTAACTGTAAAAGATGCCGAACAAGTACAGAAACGTATCAATAACCTAGAAGAGTCTTATAAAAATAAAGAGTTTGACGTTGATAAGGAAACTGAAGATAAAAAAGCAGATTTAAGACAGCAGACAATAGAAAAAACAGTCGAACTTCTTAATGAAGGCTTTAACTTTGCAAGTAAAATTTATGATTCTCAACTAAGTAAGGCAGAAGAAACATACAAATCTGAAATAGATGCAGCTGGCAGTAACCTGACTGAAAAAATTATCGCTGAACGCAAATACGAAAAGGAAATAAATCAAATTCGTAAACGTCAGGCTATTGCAGAAAAAGCACAGGCAGCTATGAATATAGCCCTAAGTACTGCTCAGGCAATTATAAGTATATGGGCTCAGGTTCCTAAGTTTGATTTTGGTGTTTCAGCAGGTGTACTTACTGGGTTAGTTGCCGGAATAGGCGCACTACAACTAGCTACTGTTTTAGCTACTCCTGTTCCCACATTCTACAAAGGTACATCAAGCGCACCTGAAACATTTATTGCCGGAGATACACCAGACGGTAAAGGTGCATCTGAAATTATACATACCAAATCAGGATTAGATGTATTGACTCCTGCAAAAGCAACGTTATTTAGTGATCCGATGTTTAAAGGCGCAACAATATTCCCGCATGATAAAACACAAGAAATGTTAAATTCGTATGCAATTAATGGAGGTTCACAAGTATTTGTTGATATGTCTGGTTCAGAAAAATATTTAAATCAGATTGCACAGAATACTAAAAATAACGAAATTAGCGGAAT
>JBAYVI010000239.1:0-3620 GCA_041674625.1 Melioribacteraceae bacterium
ATCAAACTCTCCGTTGTATATTTTTAATTTTCGCGTATTCGGTTGAATTACTCTTACTAAATATTTTATTTAGTCGCTCACTCTATCAAAGAACTTTTTCAAAATCGGACTTCTAATGTAAAGCATAATCTTTACTTTGTCAAGTCCTTATAAAACTTTTATTTCTATTATTTCAATTTTTCTTAGAACGTGCTCTCTTGCGTGACATACTGTAAAAAAGCATAGTTCCTAATGTATAGTATCGATCTCTATTTGTCAAGTCTTAATTTAAAAAAAGTTTAATTATTTCCTTTTTACCTTTTCCATTCCCGTTATTTGCTCTTTCTTTTCCCCGCTTTACTGCTTGCAAAGGAACTTTAAGCCCTCTTTTCTGTTTAATAACTAAATATTCACTTTAGATTCATGGAGTAAATTATGAATAACAACAATATAAATCCTGACTCTCTTTTTGAGAATCCGCTTTCTGACTTAATAAATGACGATATTTATACTGCTTTAAAAGAAAGAGATTTAATCAATGAGAAATCCGTTAGGAACCATGTCATTAGAAAGAAATATCAAGACTTGCGTAATAATGAAATTTCCACCTCCGATGCAATTTATGAATTGCAACAGCAATATCCATACTTGCAGTTTGATACTATTCGGAAGATTGTATATAATATTCAGTAATAATAGTTCTTGACATACACATATAGATAATATATTTTTGATGTGCAATCCTGATTTAAATATCGGGGGAGCATTTTAGCCCAGTGATTCCCCCCAACACTGGGCTTTTTTTCTTAAACTAAGGCGACTGTTTATGGCTAAAATAAAATCGAAATCAAAAGAGATTAAAAAAATCCTCAAATCCCCATTTACTGATTACTGGATAAAAGAAAATTATTTAATTCTTGGTGTTGGCTTAATTCTTCTTATTGCTGGTTTTTATTTTATGGGTCAAGGCAATTGGGATAGCTCTTCTTCACTTATTCTTTCTCCAATTGTTCTTTTTATTGCTTATGTTGTTGTTATTCCATTAAGCATTATGTTTAGAAAAAAGAAATCTATTTCTACAAAAGAAGAGTCTAATGTTCTTAGCGAAGATAAAGGGTAATATTGTTTCTACTCCAAAAGACAAAAGTCTTATTGGACACAAATTACTTTTAGCTCATCAAGTCGACACTAATGGTGAGTTTATTGGTGATAAAGATGTGATTGCTCTCGATTTAATTAGTGCCGGAATTGGTGATCTCGTATTAATTTGCCAAGAAGGTGATGCAATTCAACAGATGCTTGGACATGCCAATGCGCCTGTTAATACTATGGTTGTAGCTATCGTGGATAATTTAGATATCAACGAATAAATTGAATTACAATACTTTTAAAAATTATTATTATATCAGTTCCATTCTCAAATTAGATGGGATTGGTATTCAAAAAACTATCCAGCTTTTATCTTCATTTGAAGACCTTGATTTTATTGCTAATTCTAATATCGAATCTATTACTACCATTGAAAGTATTTCTCCATCTCAAGCTTCTCAAATATTAAAAATTAATTATGATGATAATTTTATTAAATCTGAATTTGATAAATTCGCTTCTTTCCTCAATAAAAATAATACTGTATTAGTAACTTTTTTAGATAAAGATTATCCATATTTATTAAAAAATATTTATTCTCCTCCGCTATATTTATACATCAAAGGGGGAATTACAAAAACGGATTTATCTTCGGTAGCAATTGTCGGAACTCGATTACCTACTTCATATGGAAAAATGCAAGCTGAATATTTTGCTTCTTCGCTTGCTAAAAATAATGTTACTATTGTAAGTGGTATGGCTCGCGGCATTGATACTATTGCACATCGTAATGCTATTCAAAATGGAGGACGAACGATCGCAGTTATGGGTACCGGAATGGACGTTATATATCCTTCCGAAAATAAAAATTTATTTGATAGCATAATTGAAAATGGCGCAGTCATTACTGAATATGATTTTGAAACAAAACCGGATTCACAAAACTTCCCAAGGCGTAATAGAATTATTTCAGGATTATCTTTAGGGACTATTGTAGTGGAGACACGCAAGAATGGTGGTGCCATGCATACAGCCAATTATGCGTTTGATCAGAACAGAGAAGTCTTTGCTGTTCCCGGAAATATTAGCTCTAAACTTAGCGAAGGTACTAATCAATTAATAAAAGAAAATAGAGCTAAACTGATTACTACTATCGATGATGTTCTTAATGAGCTTAATATTCCAAAATTAAAGATAACTTCTGATGAAATAAATATTCCCGAATTAAATTTATTTGAAGAAAAAATTTATCAAGTAATTAATGACGACCCCAAACAAGTAGATGAAATTTCTTCGCTTGCACAAATAAATACATCGGACTGTTTAGTAAATTTGCTCGGACTTGAAATGAAAAGCTTAATTAGGCAATTGCCCGGTATGTTTTTTATTCGCAATTAATTTTATTGTGTACGACCATTTACCAGCAGAATCAGTATTTTTTAAGATCTTTCCATAATTGTTTCAACCTTTCCTTAATACTTTTTTCTTGACCATTTTCGGATGGGAAATAAAACTGCATTCCTTTCATTTCCTCCGGTAAATAGTTATCTAAAATAAAATGATTATCAAAATCATGTGCATATTTATAATCCTTTCCATAATTCATATTCTTCATCAACGATGTAGGAGCATTTCTCAATTTTAATGGTACTGGGAACAGTTTATTATTACGAACAAAGGCAAGTGCTTTTTCTATTCCCATATAAGAAGAATTGCTCTTAGGCTGCGAGGCAAGATAAACTGCACATTGGGCAAGTATAATTCTTCCTTCTGGCATTCCTACTTTTTCAACCGAGCTAAATGCAGCTTGTGCAATTAAAAGTGCATTCGGAGATGCATTGCCAATATCTTCGGAGGCAAGCACTATCATTCTTCGAGCAATAAATATAGGGTCTTCGCCCCCCTCAAGCATTCTCGCCATCCAATATAAGGCAGCATCAGGATCGCTTCCTCTCATGCTTTTTATGAATGCAGATATTACATTATAATGCTCTTCTCCATCCTTATCATAAAAAATATTTTTTCTTTGAAGTATCTCTTCAATTAATTCCTTTGAAACAACTATTTCATCTTTTTTAATTTCATGAATAACTGCACTATCCAATAAATTCAAAAGTATCCTTGCATCTCCTCCCGAAGCATAAATCATAAAATCGCTATCAACCGATTTTATATTGAGCGAACTCAAGAATATATCATGCTTTATTGCATCATCAATAATTTCCTTAAGATTATTTTCAGTAAGTGAATTTAATGTATAAATTTTTACTCGTGATCTTAAAGCGGGAATTACTTCAAAAGAAGGATTCTCGGTTGTTGCTCCAATAAGTATAATATCGCCTGATTCTACCGATGCAAGTAGAGCATCTTGCTGTGCTTTATTGAAGCGGTGTATCTCGTCTATAAATAAAATTGTTCTCTTTTGGAATAGTTTATTTTCTTTAGATTTTTCAATTATGCTTCTAATTTCTTTTACCCCTGAAGAAACTGCATTTATTTGAAAAAATTCGGAATTGGTTTTTTCGGAAATGATCTTTGCAATTGTAGTTTTA
>JBAYVI010000240.1:0-3618 GCA_041674625.1 Melioribacteraceae bacterium
ACTCAAATTTCTGTTCTCGATTTTTGTAAAGAATCGCTCGAAAGGCAATTCGGTTCTAAATGGTTTCAAAAAATTAAAAGTTTAATTAGGTAATCAATTATGTTATCATTACAACAGCGGCTTTCATTACAGCAGAAGCTTTCACCACAGCAGATTCAATATCAGAAATTATTGCAATTGAATACTATTGCGCTTGAGCAGAGGATTAAAACCGAACTTGAACTCAATCCGATTCTCGAAGAAACTTTGCTCGAAGACTATGAATTAGAACAAGAGCAGATGGAAGATAATCCTGATACGGGAGATGAAGCAGTAGTAGAAGAAGACTTAAAAAATAGCGATGATGAATTTGATATAGAAGATTATATGAATGATTCCGATATTGATTCGGAAGCAAGTTACGAAAAGCTTAATAAAAGTAATGACGAAGAAAAAACATATCCGATAGCTCCGCAAAGAAGAAGTCTAAGAGAAAATTTAATCGAACAGCTTCACATGCTCGAAATGGACGAAGATGAAGTAATTCTCGGCGAAAACATTATTAATAGCTTAAATAAAGATGGCTATTTCAAAGATGATTTAGAGCGTATTGTAAATGATCTTCGTCTTTTTGAAGATATAGAGATAAGTAAAGAAAAAGCAGAAAAAGTATTAGAAGAGATTCAACAATTAGACCCGATTGGCATTGGCACCCGTGATTTGCGTGAATGTTTATTAGTTCAGATTAGACATGGTTCTTACGATCCATATTATTCTTATATCGCCGATAAAATTTTATCGGAACATTTTGGTGATTTTAAGAATAAGAGATATGATAATATTCAAAAAGCACTTGATTTATCCAAGGAAACATTAAAAAGTGCAATCGACTTAATACTAAAGCTCAATCCGAAACCGGGTGAGGGAAATATTGATTCAGAAGAGATGAATCAGATTTCACCTGATTTTATTGTAGAAAAGCAGGATGATAATTTTATAGTTACTTTGAATGATAGAAGCGTTCCTTCGGTTACAATTAGCAAAGCGTATCTCGAAATGCTCGATACGAATAAGAGGAAGAGAAAAATTTCGGAACGCGAAAGAGAGACACATAAATTTTTACGTGAAAAATTTGAATCGGCTAAAGGCTTTATTGCTTCTCTTTATCAAAGAAGGCAGACTCTTATGAAGATTATGCGCGCTATACTGGAACGTCAATTTGAATTTTTTGAAGATGGACCGAAGTTCTTACATCCGATGATTTATAAAGATATCGCTGATGAAATAGGAATGGATATATCAACTATAAGCAGAGTAGTAAACGGTAAGTATGTCCAAAGCCCGCAGGGCATTCACGAATTGAAATATTTTTTCAGTGAAGGATTATCCACCGATTCGGGTGAGGATATATCTAATAAACATATAAAAGAGTTAATTAAAGAGATTTGTGAAAGTGAACCAAAAAAGAATCCGCATAGTGATGATAAAATAGCGGCAATGCTTAAAAGTAAAGGGATACATATTGCACGCCGTACGGTAGCCAAATATCGCGAACAATTAAAAATCCCTGTCGCCCGGTTAAGAAAGGAGTTATGACCTACTTACTTGATAGTGTGCTAATTATTTTTCTATTTGTTTTATTTGGAGTGTCCCATACGATACTGGCTTCTTGCAACATAAAAAAAAGAATTATTGAAAATGCGGGAAACAAAATTGCATTCTATCGATTATTTTATAATATCAGTTCATTAATTATATTTCTTGCGATATATGAAATTGCTCCCAAACCCAACTTGGTAATTTATGATTTAGCATTTCCATATGATCTAATAAGTGTTGGATTGCAAATAGTTTTTATTGGTTTATTAATCTGGACCATCCGCTACATAGACGGAAAAGAATTTCTCGGTATATCGCAGATAATCAGATATTATAAAGGCACTTACGATATAAATGAATTAGATGAAAAACAATCTTTAGTAATAAAGGGGCCTTTCAAGTTCGTAAGGCATCCAATTTATCTATTTTCTTTTATGTTTTTATTAGTTCGTCCAACAATGGATTTATTCTATTTAATCTCTTTAGTTTGCATACTGGTTTATTTTGTAATTGGCAGCTATTATGAGGAAAAGAAATTGATAGAGCGTTTCGGTGATGAATATTTAGAATATCAAAAAAAAGTAGCAAGGATTTTTCCAATTAAATTTTAGAATAGAGGTAAAGAAATTGAGAATTAGATCAACAACAATAGTGGGAGTATTGCATAATGGAGTGGCAGCACTTGGCGGAGACGGTCAAGTATCTCTCGGTAATACCGTAATGAAACACAATTCAAAAAAAATTAGAAGTCTATTAAATGGTAAAGTAGTGTGCGGATTTGCAGGTTCTACTGCAGATGCGTTCACACTTCTTAATCGATTTGAAGAAAAGTTAGAGCAGTTCTCCGGTAATGTTAGCCGCGCGGTAGTGGAATTAGCAAAAGATTGGAGAACGGATAAATATTTAAGAAAATTAGAAGCAATGCTGGCAATAGCCTCGGCTGATAAATTATTTATTGTATCGGGAACAGGCGATGTAATTGAGCCGGATGATGGAATTGTAGCGATCGGATCGGGTGGAATGTATGCGCTCGCTGCCGCACGTATGCTTAAAAAATATTCTAATCTTTCTTCAGAAGAGATTGTAAGAGAATCACTAAAAACAGCATCAGAAATATGTATTTATACAAACGATAAAATTAATGTTGAAGTTATAGGAAAATAGAGATGAAAGTTGACCTTATGAAGTCGTTGACCCCGTCACAGATTGTAATTGAATTAGATAAATATATTATCGGACAGGATGACGCAAAGAGAGCAGTAGCAATAGCACTAAGAAACAGATGGAGAAGACAAAAAGTAAGTGAAGAAATAAAAGAAGAGATTATGCCGAATAACATTATCTTAATTGGACCTACGGGAGTTGGAAAGACAGAGATAGCCCGCCGATTAGCAAAACTTTCGGGCGCTCCATTTATAAAAGTGGAAGCATCGAAATATACGGAAGTCGGATATGTAGGCAGAGATGTAGAATCGATGATAAGAGACTTAGCAGAGATATCGGTTAATATGGTTCGAACCGAGAAGACGGAGGCAGTAAAAGAGAAAGCCGCATTAATGGCAGAAGACCGAATTTTAGATCAATTAATTCCGCCAATTAAAAAGCCGACTGCTGCAAGCGAAGTTGAAGAGACAGCGGAAACAGAGGCTCTCCAAAACGAAAAGACACGCGAATGGATGAGAGAGAAATTAAGAAAAGGTGATATGGATGATAAGCTCATTGAGTTCGATGTAAATCTACCGGCATTCGGAATGCAGGTCTTAGGTCCACAGGGGATGGATGATCTTTCGATGAATCTTCAAGATATGATGTCATCAATGATTCCAAAGAAAAAGAAGAAAAGAAAAACTTCTATTAGAGAAGCAAGAAATCTTATCGCTCAAGAAGAAGCACAGAAATTAATCGATATGGAGGCAGTTCAGAAAGAAGCAATAGATAGAGTTCAAGAAGCGGGAATTGTATTTATTGATGAGATAGATAAAATTGCAGGAACGAAAAGTGCCCAAGGCGGACCTGATGTATCGAGAGAAGGCGTTCAAA
>JBAYVI010000241.1:0-3610 GCA_041674625.1 Melioribacteraceae bacterium
GTAGGCAGAAAGTAGTGTGTTTTATTAGCTCAGCTTTTCAAAGAACAATTTTTCTGAACAACTCTTGAGTTGTTCACTTATATTTTTTTGTCTATTGACTTAATCCTTTTTTAAGCGGTTATAGTGCATTGTTATTTTTTTAAATCTTTTTTTGACAAACAATCATTATACATTGGGTCAAAATTTTTCTTAGCCCAATCATTCATGAGAGGAACTTTGTTTTTAATGAGCTCGAAATTTTCTAAAGCTTTTGTGTATTGACCGAGTCTATACCAAATTGAACCTAGGTTCATAATAATATTTGGATCTTGCAATTCTGGGATTTTTATTTTATCCGTTTCTCTAGCTAGCAGATATAGGATTAATCTTTCTCTACCATCAAGTAAACTTTGATTCGCTGCGCCTACTTCATTAAATATATTTGCTATCGATACAATTTGATAATTTTGTTCATTTACTTTGTTTTGTATACGCTCTAATTGATTTTTATTATCTAAAATGACTTTTTCTATTATCTTACTTTTTTGATAACGATAACTTAGAGAGTCATAAATATTATTAGTTTTGATATAATTGTTTTCTGATAGAATTGAAAAATTTTTAACATTTTCTTGTATTACTTTTACCTCTGATAAAATAGTTCTCAATGAATCTCTAATGTGAATACTTTGTTGACCAGAGGCTTCAATATCCTTTAGCGAACTATATCCATAGAATCCAAATAAGCCAACAATAATTGTTAGTATTGTTAAGAATAGATAAATAAGTTTGGTGGTTGTTGCTATCGAAAGACTTGCAATTGCAACAACATCATTCTTTTTAGAAATTACTCTATTATTTCTAATCTTCATAAGTACACCTATTACATTATTTCTGCACTATAACGACGTGGCTTTTCACCCGTCCGCCCCGAACAGCAATGACGAAACGAAGAACCACAACCAATAATTTCTAATTAATTTATTTATTAGAACAAAATTTATTTCTACACTTACTTCGCCTTCTTAACACAATAATTTCACAAATGCCGCTCTGAAAAGAAGCGGTCGGATGGAAGTGCATGTTATACGTAACTATTTCTTATCACACTTTTTAATTAACTCATTTAATTTTCTGGCTAATAGGAATAAGTGAATAGAAAAAACTACTTGTAAAAAAAATATTGCACAAAATAATGCCTTTACCGAATCATAATTACTTATTGCACGCAAACCATTTTTATTGAACTCAACATAGACTTCAAAGAGTATTCTGAGAAAATCGGGAAGTATTATAAAACTGATTAATATCCCACTAAATGAAAGAGGAAGTGATTTATTGTAATAAGCTGAAGTTATCCTATCTTTAACAGGTTTTCGATCTTGTATAAATTTTGGGATCACTTCATTAACAGCTGAATTAATTTCAGAATACCATGCACTATATAGTAACCCTAATACTGCGAGGAAAAGACTTAGAGCTGATAATATATCACTCATTATTGCTCCTCTCCTTCATCAAGTGGAACAGGTTGAATTTCGTATCTCTCACATAATTGAGTATAAGAAGATGGCATAATTTCAAATGTTGCAACACTATTTCTTTTTTTCTGCACTGGTGGAAGATTAGTATCGATTTCTGCAAGTTCCCTATTCAACTCTTCTACTAAATTAAGATTGTGAACTGAAATAATATAGGAATGCCCGCCTTCGTTTACTTCAACAGCTTGCAACAAGGCTATTATTGTATTTTCAATAGCTCCCTTTAATTGATATTGATACTTTGACATAACTGCACGAATTAAAGAACGACTACTTGATGCAGTAGTTTGGAATAAACGACAAACATCTTGTTCATCTGGGATTCTACCGTTAAATGCTTCTAGAATTAATAAGTATAATCGATATTCGAGAATATCTGAACCTCGATTAAATACTTTTTGACCAAGAATCATTGAGACTAATTCTTGAAGTGCAGCATTTGCAAAAGGAGCTAGTTTTGTTGCCAATTCATTTCGCTTACAACTAAGAATATTTGCTAATTCTTGTTGTTCAGTAGGATTCAAGTTTAGCTTTGAGATAATATCCATTGTTTCTCCAATTTAAATGTTACGTATAACGGTGTTGCAAATAGCCGGCGCCCCAACACTGGAATGCCGCTTTAACAACCTACGCCAAAGTTTATGCAACCGGTTTGTAACTTCAACAGCACAAGCCGGTTGCCGCAATTTAATTTATTACTACACTGCTGAACAGCAATGTTTATTAATTTCACTAAACTTAAAAACAGCACAAACGCCACCTTGAAAACGGCGTCCGGCTGAGTTGCTGGTTAGGTAACAGTGATTATTCTATCTTATTGAATATCAACAATGGCATTAGTAAAACGCCAATTAGATGTTTCATTGCAATCAAAACATTTTGCTATAACAACTGTGTTAGTTGCACCAACAACATTTTTTACGTCGCTTTTTGCGTCAATAAAATTATTCGATTTACAAGATTTACATTGTAGTAATTTTTTTTATCACCTTGTGTTAAAATTATTTTTTTCATTTTTGCCCGTTTTTATAGTTTTTGAGTAATATCTGAATTTGGAATTTTATTTGGGAATTCATAAATAAATTTTAATAACATCTCTGTGAAAACAATCAAATCTAATGCGTCTTCGTTTGACATTAATTTAATTTCGTGTGTTGCTTCATTTCCTTTTTTTCGAATGTGGTCTACCCATTGCTTGCCATTTGGAGGAACATAGCCAGCATCTGCTAAGTAATTAACATAAAACAAAAAAGATTTACCCTCTTCAGCCCCTTGATTGACACTTATGTTCATAAGTAATTTTCTCAGTATTAATACCGCTGCTGTAAAGGAAGAGATTGAAATACATCGCCGTGCTTCTTCATATAGTTCTTCTATTTGAGTTGGCAAATGCAGAATCGGATTACCAGGCGAAACACCGGGTATTTGTTTCCCATCCTTAAAAAATGTTGGTTGAAAACAGTGAGAACAAATATAGATTTGGGCTTGATTTCCACTTTCAACAAAATAACCTTTATTAGTTGCAACTTTATTATGACAAAATCCACAAAGATATTGTTTTGAAGTAATGTTATTTAGATTTGACCATTGCATAATAATACCTTCAAGTTCCCTAACTGTTAATTATCCCGCCAGACACTTGCACTCCCGTGCATGATATCTACCGGCAATTATTTAGTTTATTAACCGATATCGCACTTCTAGGCGTGATATCATTCACAGCTACAAAAATCCACACCACATCCAATAGCTTAACCATGTCTGTTTTTAATTCAAAGCTCATAACCCTGTCCCGATTTTTTTGCGGGATCAAAATTCACAACTAATTTATTTTGGACTTACTACTTATATCTACCGAAAATGATTTATGAAAAACAGTATTTACAAATTCTACACTCTACGTTCTTCGTTCTACACTAAATCTTCGGTTCCCCGGTGTCTTTAATTACAGAGTGGAACGCCTTTACTATTTGCAACTTACTTATTGAAATTTCTATAATCAAGGAAGAAAATTAAGCTGAGGAATCGGCAACAAATTGTGGTGGTAAAATTATTTCTTACTTAGTTAACTCGCGTTAGCAGAAGAATAA
>JBAYVI010000242.1:0-3594 GCA_041674625.1 Melioribacteraceae bacterium
ACAATCGCAAGAAATTTTCTAAAAATATTTTTCTTCTCTTATTTTCCATTCAGGTCTAATTGTCTGTCCATGAGTGTTTTTTAAGCATTAAGCATAACGGGCGTGCATATGCTTTGTGGCGGACTTTAAAAGACAAATCTTTCTGTCCACACTGATTTATATTTGGAACTAAAATGTTCATTTTCAGACCGAAACCCGCCATAAAGTATATGCAGTGTTAGTGGCCGTTTTTTTCTATTTTAATAATCTGTTACTATTTAGTGATTTATACATTTCATTAAAGATAACTGTCTCCTTGTTTATTGATTTTGCAGTCTTGCAGAATTCTAGAATATACACTGATTTCAGCTTTAAGTAATTTTCGAAATAGAACTTTGCTTGCATAAGATCTTTGATTATAATATTCGCTCTTATATCCCCTCGAACTATTCTTTTATTAGAACATAAATTATGCATTGGTATAACCAAATTTTTATAAGTCTTATGAATATCTTGGTAATCTTCATCTTGAATTAGTTTGGAAATTATCTCATTATACGAATCTAGTAAAACATCATCGCCTTTCTTAATGTTTTTTTGTTCTGCATATGTACCGAAGTCTTCCATTGTACGAACAACTTTTTCTAAGTGGTCTTTGTATTTATTAACGTATTGTTGATGTTTAGAATTTAGATCTTTGAATGAGTCGTAAATATATGATTTTAGGTTTGCTAACAGAGTTATACTATTAACAAAAGTAGAATAGGCCTTTGTGTTATTGTCCTTATTGCCAGTTCTTTTTAATACCATGAGTCTAAAAAGGTCTGCATTAAGTATTTCTACTATATTTTGAGGGTTAAAGCTGGCTGTCATTTTTAAATAGTAATCCTCTTCTTTCTCAAGTTTCATTATTCTAATGAACTTCATTATCTCGTTCCTTTGTTTAATAGCAGATGTAGATAAATCGTTTATTTGAAATGTGAGATAGTCATTTATTGAAGAAAGATCGGAAAATACTTTGTCCCGGATCTTTCTCCTTTCAAAAAATACTCCAAGCAAAAAAACAATTAATGCTGTTATTCCTGAAACGAAAGCCCCAAATAAGTCACTAATGTCTATTGCAGAACTATCCTTTAGATGCCAATTTAATTCAATAATTAATGGAAGCATTTGTTCAATATTTTTTATGATAGTTGTGTTTTAGTGTTACTATGGATTCTCGAAATGGCCACTAACGGGCGTGCATATGCTTTGTGGCGGACTTTAAAGGATAAATATTTCTGCCCACAATGAATTATATTTGGAACTAATATCTTCATTTTCATAACTTAACCCGCCATAAAGTATTATGCATTGTTGGCAGCTGGGCTTATTTATTCAACCTAAATATAAAATGATAAATTTCTTTTTCACCACCAAAATAATAGTGTGTAGATTTATAATATTTGTAATCAGTATTCTTATGAGGTATTTCATCCCAAGATTTAAAATTCAATTCAGGTTTAGATATTAAAGCTTCATACTTTTTAGTAATATTTCCTCTCTTTCCTTTTGACAAATTGTTTATCATGAAAACATATCCTGTTTTATCAAACTCTGTCATGTAGTTTGTAAGTTGGTCAATTATTTCTTTCTTGTCCCCATTCCACCAACCTTTAAATTCTATTATTTTTTTTCCGATAATGTTATCTTCAATTTTCAAATCAATTCGTCTATTACCTTTTTCTGTTTCTGAATTAGCATAGTCATATTTTGCTTTAAACCATGGAATAAACCAGTCTCTAAATTCATGTTCATTTTTTGCATTATTACTTTCTCTTTGCTTTTTAATACAACTAGATTTTTCATCCAAATCATATAAGCACTCTATACCTCTTATAAAATGGTCTATAAATTCATTTTCTGAAGTTTCCTTTTCTTTTTTAAAGTATTTTTCGAACCTTGAACTATGACTTAATATTATATCCCACGCCTTATAAAAATATCCCTGTTCTTTACCTGCTTCAAACCAACCAGAAAGAACATGCCTATTCCCTCCAAATGTTTCAGGAAAGCCTGAGCCTTTAAATAGACTACCAGTAGCAAAGTCAAAAATAGTGCGAGAATAGTCAGTTTTATCGTCAAATAGGGTTGACTTAGTTTTTACAATGTCATTTTCAAAATTATCATGTCCAATTTTAAAACCCTTTGAATACTCTTTAAGGTAAAAATTGATTTTTTCTTTGTCAATTTGTTTTTTAGCGAAATAATTATCCTCAATTTTAGCTTCAAGCAATTCATAATCATGCTTTAATGGATATGCACCAAATACATTATATTGAAAAGGATTATTATACCAATTTAATCTACCAATGTATGAATCACTAATCTTATCTCTTGAAGAAGGTTGTGGTGTCAGGTTGTAATAAGCATCCAATACTGACTCATCGATATTTAAATTCTGCATAAGATTTCCTATATATGGTATTTTATCGTTCATGTCTGTTTGCCTTGCTGCCAACGGGCGTGCATATGCTTTGTGGCGGACTTCAAAAGAAAAATCTTTCGTTCCACGATGATTTATATTTGAAACTAAAATACTCATTTTCATAACGTACCCCGCCATAAAGTATGATGCATTGTTACCGCCAGTTGTTTTCTAACACTACAGTTCAAACTTCCAGTCGTTTTTTTCTGCTTTATCGATTTCATCTGGAAGATTCCGTTTAGCCAAATCAAATGTGGTTAAAAACCAAACATTGGGTTCTCTGTTGCGAAGGCTAAATTCAACAAGTCCGTTTTTAATATTGTTCAAATTACCACCAGCCAAATAATGCATTGTTAAGTTCTCAATAGGAATTGGATATACATCCCATATTTCTTTTACTCCAAGTAAAAATTCTTTTTTCAGACAAGAATCTCTCCATAATACTTTTGCTTGTTTTAAATTAACTCTTAGTCCATATCTATTTGCTTGAATTAATGAAATAAGGATTCTAGTGAAATAAAACATCAAATAAATCAACCCAAATATTAATATTAAAACCCCTACTAATGCTATTTGGTTCATATATTGTCTTTTTATTTTTTATTGACCACCCTTGTCTCAGAAATACTATCATGCCAACCATATGGATTTTTGGTCAAGAACGAAAATTGCTCAAAAGGAATAAATCTACAAAATGTCCTTATCAAGATTTGGCTAAAACGTACTTTGTCACCATTTAATTGAGTTAAACTTGTTCTCGTTATTAGTTTACCTACAGTTGTGTTTAATATTGATTCGGAAATCAAATAGTAGAAAAATATTACGATGAAGATTATAAAACTTAAATCATATTTTTTCTCAACTTTCAATGAGTCTAAAAGGTCTGAAGATATTAAAAGTGTACCAATTAACACAAATAGAATAAGACAGATGATTGCGATAACAAGTCCGTCAATTATCCAGTTTAAAAATCTTTTTGTCTGCGATGCGGATTCAATGTCTGTCATTTTTTCTTCAATTGGCGGTAACGGGCGTGCATATGCTTTGTGGCGGACTTCAAAAGAAAAATCTTTCTGTCCACAATGGTTTATATTTGGAACTAAAATGTTCATAATCAGACTAACCCCGCCATAAAGTATGATGCATTG
>JBAYVI010000243.1:0-3582 GCA_041674625.1 Melioribacteraceae bacterium
CAAACTTACAAAGTTTTTTCTTTTAATCAAAAAATTTATTTTTACAAGTTTTGTTAATCATCTTGAAGAAAGTAATTTATTTTACTAAAATCATTGCTTTGGAGATTGTGCGAGGAGTGGGAGTGCGATTATGAGGGGCGAGATTCACGCCATCGGAATGTGATAAAGACATAGTACCGGAGTTAGAGGAAAGTGCCCCGGAGTTTGGATTTAGAGAATTGGATTTGGGATTTAAAGTGCCGGCATTGGGAGAAATGGTTATGCTATATATATAAACGCCGCTTGTAAGGTGGTGCTGGATCGCATCGAATTCGGTTTGATGAACTCCGGCGGATTGGGTGTCGTTTACTAACTGAACTACTTCCCTGCCGAGCAGATCATAGATTTTTAGCGATATTTCCGCTGATTCGGGCAGGTAGTATTGTATTATAGTAGCCGGATTAAACGGGTTCGGATAGTTTTGATAGAGCATTACATCCGTTGGTATTGTGCTTGACCCCGGAAATTCTGGATTTAGCGGAGTTCCGTTCCCTCCGGTTTCATCATCAATACCTGTGGAAGTCGAATCAGCTTCATTAAATGGCTCGATCGATGGAAGCATTTCGCCCGAAACGGGATCGAATAGAGTAAAATATTCCCATGCAGTACCGATCGGTTTCTGCCAAATCCAAGCCGGCTCCCAGTACATAAATCCGATTCCTTTTTTATTGGCAGTCTCCTTAACTAAATTTTTGAGAGTGAAAAGGAAATCGGTCTGCCCTTTTACACTCACCGGATAACCGGGAATTAATTTATCGGTATCGAATCCTACATTATCCATTCCGTCATTGAGATATTTATTTGTCATCGGGTATGCAGTTTCGACAACTATGATATCCTTATCGTAACGAATAGCGAGATCGTTCATATTATTTTTGAGATCGACTAATGTGCCATGCCACCAAGGGTAATACGAGAGTCCGATAATATCGAAGCGGACATCTTGTGCGAGAATATGATCGAACCACCATCGGCATTTTACGTTATCGCCACCACTATCGAGATGAAGCATAATCTTAATAGAAGATGAAGCTGGTGCGGATACCGAGGAAATGGAGGCAGTAGAAGTGGTTGGAGTGTTTACTGAACTTCGGGCGGTGTAAATAGAGTTACCGGATGCGGAATTAGAATTTGCGGCGGCGTGGACGGCGTTGATGCCGGCATTTAGTAATTGTGCTAATTGAATGAAGCCGGAATTGCCGCTTAATTGACCATCGGGGAAAAGCATTCCGGGTGTAATTTCATTTCCGATTTGAACCATATCAGGGAGAGCATCTTCCGATTTCAATAACGAGATCACCCTGTAAGTATAAGCGTAAACGCTATCCTTCAGTAATGCGAAAGGGAGTTTTTCCCAAGCGGCGGGTTTTTTCTGATTAGCAGGATCAGCCCACCAATCGGAATAATGAATATCGAGAAGGAGTTTGAAACCGTGCGCTTTAACCTTTTTCGCAATCTCAAGCGTGCTCTCAAGTCCGCAATACCAATCACGAGGAGTATGCCATAAACGAAGCCGGATATAGTTTACCCCATTGTCGCTAAGTATATCAAGGAGATTAGTGGTCTTACCATTGACGGAAAACTTCCCTCCGAATGCGTCAATCTGTGGGAATGTGGAGATATCCACTCCCCGTATAAAGGTAGTATCAATGCCGAGGTCAATATTAGCAATATTCTCGGCATAAAAATGAACCGGCACGAGGGCGCTGCGCGATCCACAAATAGTTGTGTTTACTTCTAATCTGTTTTCAATTTCCGGAAACAATTTATGAACCATCTGATTATTTCGAGCCGAATTGATACCCGGAAATAATACTATCACAACAAATAATGTAACAAAATAGTTCACTTACCTTACCCAAATAATTTCATTATTAGGAGTAATATAAGAAGTTATCTTCTATTATTTTCTATATAAATCTCTCCCTTTGGTAATTCAGTATCTGATTTATAAACTTCACTGACTTTTCGCAAATCATTATTTGTAATCGATACATCTTTAACATTTTCACCTAAATGAATAAACGAAGTTTCTGATTTAGTAGGTACGGATGATGTAACAGAAATAGCGTTGCTATTTTCAAAATAAAATTGAGCTAATGTTTTATTTGGAGTGGCAACAAAGTTCTTAAATTGATTAATATTAACCCCCTCTAAATCCTTTCCCCAGATCATATGTCTTTCAAATTTACCCGATGCATCATTATCTGTAATAAAAAGATTATCGATATTAAGATTTTTCACATAAGCGAAAGTAAAATTGGACGGGACATCTGAGTAATCATTTATTGCTTTATTTTTAAGTGATTTCACACCACGCGGTTTCTTGCTTCCTTCAAATGTTCTATGATTATAGAGATTATAATTAATATTAGAGAAGTATAGATTTTCAATTTTTTGTTCGGGCCAGCCGGCTACAAGGATATGACCGTCATTGCTATTAATTGTGATATCATTGAAATAAACATTTTTTATATAACTAATCGGACCGTTTTCTTTTCGTTTTTCGATATCGAGAAAGATCGCATAACTGCCGCTTGGGCGGTCAGATGAATTATCATTTTTAAGTGCCGTTTCGATGGAGATATTAGAGAATCTGATATTCTCAAAAATACCACCGTCTTTAGCGAAGAAAGCTAATCCATATTGAGTATCTTTTATGACAATATTACTAAAGATGCAATTACGGATAGGAGCTTCTGAACGAGTGCCCAATTTAATAGCAGAGTCATCGCTTCTCATAACGCAATTTGTAATAACTAAATTTTCTGTCGGGCGGTCTTTAAGAGATTTCGGACAGATAACATCATCGCCAAGATCGAAGTATGAATTGCTTATAAAGATATTTGTAGAAGATGTAGGATCGATTCCATCGGTATTAGGAGCATCTTGCGGACTGATCATAGTGATACCATCAATCCATGCGAAGTCGCAAAATTGAAGTTCCATATTCCAATTTGGAGAATTATAAATCTTTATACCTTCAATTCTGATATAAGAGGACTCATCAAAAAACAGTAGACGATTGGGACGATTTAATTCTCCCTTTATACCTTTCCAGAATACTTCCCCATTTCCATTAATAGTTCCTTCTCCTTTAATACCGAAATTTTTAGCTTTCAAGGCATAGATAGTATATTTAGGAGTGTAATCATCAATAAGAGGACTTCCGAATAAAACAGCGCCTGCGGAGAGTTCAAGATAAACGTTATCCTTTAATTGAAGAGCGGCAATCATATAAGTACCGGTCGGGAAATAAACAGTTCCACCGCCATTAGCAGTGCATTCATCAATCACGGCTTGGATCTCTTTCGTTACATTTGTTTTACCGTCATTTGCAATTTTGTAATCGCCGATATTATAGAGAGATTTTCCCGAACCTGCGATAATAAATGATGAAGTAATGATAATAAGAATTGCTGATAAAAATTTTTTCATTTTATTTCCTTAATAAATTATTTCAATAGAAGCATTTTCTTAGAAAGAGTTACGTTACCGGTTTTTAATTGATAGAAATAGATACCTGCGGAAAGATTAGATGCG
>JBAYVI010000244.1:0-3581 GCA_041674625.1 Melioribacteraceae bacterium
ATAATGGTCGGAAATATTACATTAAGATTGTTTTATCCAATAACTCATCATATTTCCGACTTGATTAATGTTATTGGTACAAGTAAAATATAGACTTAAAAACTATTAAGCAATCAAAAACGAGATATATTTTTACTTTTGTATTAATCAATCAGTTAGGCTAAATTGTAAACCATATTTAATCACATTTGAGACAAAATAATGAAAATTAAACTTTCTATTCTAATATCTGTTATATTTCTAAATATTGCGATTATAGCTCAAAACTCGACTATTAAGTACCCTGAGACAATGAAAACTGATCAAGTAGATAACTATTTTGGAACTAATATTCTCGACCCTTATCGGTGGTTAGAGAGTACGGATCCGGCAGTTCTAAACCCATGGGTAGAGGCACAAAACAAAGTAACGGAAGATTACCTTTCTGCTATACCTTATAGAGAAAATATTAAAAAATACTTAACAAAACTTTGGAATTATGAGCGTTTTTCCTCACCTTTTAAGGTTGGCGATTACTATGTTTTTTCAAAAAATGACGGGTTACAAGAGCAAAGTGTTTATTATATCCAGAAGGGATTAAATGCAAAACCGGAAGTTTTATTAGATCCAAATAAACTTTCAACCGATGGTTCTATAAGTTTAGCAGGTATATATTTTTCAAATGATAGTAATTATTTCAGTTATGGAATCTCAAAAGGTGGTTCAGATTGGAATGAATTTTTTGTGGTCGATTTAAAATCGAAAATGCCAACTGAAGATCATATCGTCTGGTCAAAGTTTTCAGGTAATGCTTGGTATAAAGATGGATTTTTCTATGGAAAATATGATGAACCGAAACCTGGAGAAGAATTAAAAGCAAAAAACGAATATAAAAAATTATATTATCATAAAGTTGGTTCACCTCAATCAGTAGACGTTTTAATTCTGGAAGATAATGAACATCCTAAATATGGTTTTGGTGCCGGAGTTTCAGATGATCAAAAATACTTAATAATATCAGTCTCCGAAGGCTCATCATCAAATAATTTAATTTATTATAAAGATTTAAAGAAAGATTCAGAGATAATAAAATTAATCGATAAGTTTACAGGTGATTATAGTTTTATAGATAATAAAGATGACAAATTTTTTGTAATGACTAATGATGAAACACCTAATAATAAAATTGTACTTATCGATTTAAAAAATCCTTCTAAAGAGAACTGGAAAACAATTATACCTGAAGGTAAAGAAGTTATAAGGAGCGTTAGTAGATTAAATAATAAGTTAATTGTTACCTATCTAAAAGACGCATATAGCAAAGTAAAAGTTTTTGATGACGGTGGTAAATTCCTTTATGATATTGAACTGCCGGCAATAGGTAATGTATCCGGCTTTAGCGGGAAAAATGAAGACACAGAAACTTTCTATACATTCACAAGTTTTAATTTCCCTCCAACTATTTATAAATACTCAGTTTCTCAAAATAAAAGTGAACTATTTAGAAAAACAAATTTACCTATCGAAGCAGATAACTTTGAAATAAAGCAAGTTTTCTATCCGAGTAAAGATGGCACAAATATTCCGATGTTCTTAGTTTATAAAAAAGGGATTATACTAAACGGTAATAATCCAACTCTACTATATGCTTATGGCGGATTTAATATTGCCATGCAGCCTTCATTTTCAATTGCACGTTTAGCTCTACTGAATAGCGGAGTTGTTTATGCAATGGCTAATCTAAGAGGTGGAAGTGAATATGGAGAAGATTGGCATAAAGCCGGCATGTTAGGGAAAAAACAAAATGTATTTGATGATTTTATTTCTGCTGCGGAATATTTAATTAAAGAGAAATATACAAATCCAAGGAAATTAGCTGTGCAAGGCGGTTCTAATGGCGGTCTCCTTATTGGCGCTGTAATTAATCAAAGACCGGATTTATTCAAAGTTGCTTTCCCTGCTGTTGGTGTTATGGATATGCTTCGCTTCCACAAATTTACTATCGGTTGGGCTTGGGTTACTGAATATGGATCAAGCGATGATAAAGATCAATTCAATTGCTTAATAAAATATTCTCCTCTTCATAATATTAAAAAAGGTGTTGATTATCCTGCAACATTAATTACAACTGCTGATCACGATGATAGAGTATTTCCTGCACACTCCTTTAAGTATGCAGCTGAACTACAAAATAATGCATCAGATAAAAATCCCAAATTGATAAGGATTGAAACTAAGGTTGGTCATGGTGCAGGAACTAGTACATCAAAAGCAATTGAATTAAATGCTGATATTTTTTCGTTCTTTTTTTATAATCTCGGTGTTATACCGGTATTAGATTAATTGATGAAATTCAATTCTTTAAAACAAATACGCCGTATATTCGTCGCCATAATTGGTGGAACGATTTTATTTATTGGAATTATTTTAATAGTCTTACCGGGCCCTGCATTAATTGTAATCCCGGTAGGATTATCTATTCTTGCAACAGAATTTGTATGGGCAAAAATATTAGTTGAAAAATTTAAACACCGATTTCAATCTGTTAAGGATAAATTCAAAAAGAAAATGTAATTATTAATTTTGATTTTATTTTCTTTCCAACATTCTTGGTACAATTTTCAATAAATTTTTTAAGCCGCTTATTTTTGCTCCAATATTTTTGCCATATAAAAACTGAAGAAGTCCACTTAATCCTTTATATAATTTTTCTGAATATGGATGCCACCAAAGATTTTTTGGTAAGAAGCTAAATAAATCTTTTACAATAAATTGCGGTTGTGTCATTTCATCAAAGCCAAATTTGCCGTGCGTTCTTCCAATACCCGATTGCTTAAAGCCACCCCATGATGTCTCGGCTAATCCATGACTCATTAAGTGATCATTTATCGTTACTACACCAGCTTTTATAGTCTTAGCTATCATATCAGCTCTTTTGCTATTCTTCGTCCAAACTGAAGCCGTTAAACCAAGATAAGAATCGTTTGCCAATTCAATTGCCTCATTATCAGAAGAAAACTTCATTATACCTACTACAGGTCCAAACGTTTCGTGCTTCATTAAATCCATGTTATGATTAACGTCTATTATTACTTTTGCAGCTAATAAATTAATCTCACCACCTTGCGATTGAGCATAGAGTTTTGCACCTCCTTTCAGAGCACCCTCAATATGTTCATTAACAATCTTAATCTGATTCTGAGTCGTCATTCCACCTATATCAAAATCAAATGCAAGACTATCGCCTATTCGTAATTTTTCTACTCTCTCTTTTAGTTTGGAAAGAAACTTATCATAAACTTTTTCTTGAACATAAATTCTTTCTACACCTCCACAAGACTGCCCTGAATTTTGGAATCCTCCCCAGATAACTCCCCCAACTGCACGATCAAGATCGGCATCATCAAGCACAATCATTGGATCATTGCCGCCTAATTCTAAGCAGACCGGAGTTAAAGATTCACTCGCCTTTTTCATAAGGACTTTTCCAATCACCACTGAACCTGTAAAAAACAGTTTATCTATTCCACTTTCTAAAAATAAATCACCCGCAATTCTGCCCGGAATATTTATATAATTAAAAACGCCTTTAGGAAGTTTTG
>JBAYVI010000245.1:0-3574 GCA_041674625.1 Melioribacteraceae bacterium
AATTGGAAATTTTTCATTAAGTTTGTAAAAATATATTTTATCAATGTGGATTTAAAGTGGATAAAAGAATAAAGAAAATATTTGAAGACAAAAACAATGTTAAAAGGATACAGGAAAAACTCCCAAAACTTTTTTATGTTGCCGAACTTGAAAGTTCAAGAGCCGGAAAAATTGGAATGGAAGTTGGTAGTTTGAGAGAAAGAATCCTTGTTGCATTAATGTTATATAAGTGTGGTGAAGAAAATGTAATATCCGAAATACCAATTACTAATTCAGAAGTTGATGTTATTGTCTTCGGGAATCCTATTTCAATTAAAACTATTACAGGGACAAATTTTTCTGGTGTTAAACTTATTTGGACAGTTGATGCTGATAGTGCATTACGATTCAGAGAAAAATATCATCCGAGTTGTGATTTGCTTTTTGTTCAGATTAATTGGAGCAACGGAGGTGGATTTTATTATATTCCTAAGGAAGTTCAAATCGAAGTATTTAATGATATTGGGAAAGAGAATTATATCAAGTTGCCCAAAGCTGGTACAAATCCAAGGGGTGCAGAAATGTCAGCTATTGCACTAAGAACGCTCACGAATCATGAACATTCAATAAAAATACCTATTGAATGGAAAAAGGAAATAATCAAATTCAATTCTTTTGATAGATGGGTAGAATTATGGCAACAGGATTAATTAGTAAAAAGAATGGTACTAAAACTTCGAGTTTTGGTACAAATGGAAGAATTAATCATGATTCCACTCGTTTTTATAACTCTAAGTTGTATAATGGAACCAAATCACAAATTGATGAAGGAAATTTAGAGATTGAAATACCAAAAGAATTATTAAATAAGATTATTTTGGGAAATGCAGAATTTATGGAATCAATACCTGATAATTCTCTTCATTTAATGATTACATCACCACCATATAATGTAACTAAAGATTATGATGATGATTTGAGTTTAGCTGAATATTTAAAAATTTTAAAAAATGTTTTTACTGAAACTTATAGGGTATTAGTAAATGGTGGAAGAGCATGTATTAACATTGCAAATATTGGCAGAAAACCATATATACCTCTTAGTGATTATATTACAATGATGATGTTGGAAATTGGATTCAATATGAGAGGTGAAATAATCTGGAACAAAGGTGCCGGTGCGGGAGTTTCTATGGCTTGGGGAAGCTGGCAATCTGCTTCTAATCCGGTTTTAAGAGATGTTCACGAATATATTCTTATATTTTCTAAAGGGGAATACAAACGCGTACAAAATGAGAAAAAAAATACAATTTCTAAAGAACAGTTTATGGAATGGACAAAATCAATTTGGACCATGAATCCAGAATCTGCAAAAAAAGTAAATCATCCGGCTCCATTTCCTGAAGAATTACCATACAGATTAATTCAATTATACTCTTTTAAAGATGATATTGTATTAGACCCATTTATGGGTAGTGGTACAACCGCTATTTCAGCTTTGAAAACCGAAAGAAATTATGTAGGCTACGAAATAAGTGAAGAATATAAAATCATTGCAGAGAGAAGGATAAATGCTTTTGCAAATCAGGGTACCTTTGTTTTTTAATTAACCAATCAATTTAACTTATATATGTTTAACAACAAATTCAAACCCGGAACACACAACATAGCCGTAAAAGTAGTTGATAACGAAGGATTGGAAGCAATCGAAATAATAAAAATTAAAGTTAATGGCTTGGTAGAGAGAGTGTGATATTTAAATAGAATAAAATCAATTATGCCACACCCATAAAGTGTGGCATTTTTATTTGATATAATAATTTTAATCTATCAAACAATTAAATCACAATATAATAAAATAATTGTCGTTTTATGTTCTGTGAATGTTGGTTATTTTCCTTTGTAATATGTTTTTTGTTCATAGAATAATGATTGAATATTGTTCTTTGAAAATTTGTTCCTTCTCTGCTTAATTTCGTTTTTCCCCTGTGTAATTCTGTTGTTATGAATTAATCCTTAGTTTAAGTCAAATTTTATGCAAATATTGCATAAATAATAATAATTTGTGTCTTTTTAAGCATTTAATACAACTTTAACGGCATTTAATACGGTTCTAACGGAGTTTAATACGACTTTAACGGCATTTAATACGACTTTAACGGCATTTAATACGGTTCTAACAGCGTTTAATACAACTTTAACGGCATTTAATACGGTTCTAACGGCATTTAATACGACTTTAACGGCATTTAATACAATTATTCGAGTATTTTTTATCATTTCGTGACTTTTTCTTTTAATTTAATCATTGAAAAATTTTATATTATATAAATTTCTTTTGATAATTTTGCTTTATAAAATTTTGTTACTCTAATTAATAACTATTTTTTCAGGAGTTTTTATGATTACCAAGAAGTTTGCAAAGTCTTATGACGATGCTTTGACACAGGCTTATTTGTTTCACAGTGGATTGGTAAGAGATTTATTGCTCTTTACAGCCTACTCGCCAATGTTTATTGCTGATTACGCTTCGGATTTCCTTGATTTGATCGAAGAAGCGGGCTCTCTGCCGACGAATGAAGAGGATTTGAACAATCAGGTGATTCTTTCGATGGAAGTTGAGGACAAAATGGAGGAATCTCGGGCACTTTATCGCAAATTAATTTCGTATGTTAAATTGAAATGGGGTGAATCCGATTCGGTTTTGCGTGCTTTCGGGAATAATTTGTATGAAAAAGCACGGCAATCACCCCAAAAAATGATAAATTTGCTTGAATTGGCAAATCGTGCGGCTGATTCTGTAAAATATAAAGCCGATTTGATTGCGGTGGGCTTCCTTCAGGTTGATATTACGGCACTTTTGACGATGTCTGAGGAATTAAATGTGGTCTATAATAATCAGCAGGAATTTATGCAATTATCTTCTGACAGAGCAGAAGAACGTATTGAAGCCTTCAATAAATTTTGGGATATTATGGTTCAAATTAATAATGCATCAAAGCAAGTTTTTAAGGATTCGCCGGCATTGATTGAGTATTATTTGCTTTATCCCGAAAGTTCGTCACCGGGAAGTTTGACCGCGCCTGCTAATCTTCAGTATGATCAATTAACGGGTAGAATTTCTTGGAATTCGGTTGAAAACGCTACAAGTTATAAGGTGGAAATCAGTTTTGAAGGTGCGGCATTTGAAGAGGTGTATGCAGGTCATGACTTAGAAACATACTACATTCCACCGAGCACGCCGAGTAATTTTATAATTCAAGTAATGGCTCGAAATTCAGGTGGATTGGGTCCAGTTTCGCCTCTGACAGTATTTTACGACCCGCCATTGCAAGCACCCGGTTATATTTCAATTTCGATTACAAATCCTACTCTTCATACAATTGGAATTAATTGGGGTGATTCAGTTGGGGCGACTGCATACCGCTTATATACAAGTAGCGTAGCTTTAGGAGCTCCACAAGGAGAATTTTCTGTGGTAGGAGAATATGCGGGAACTTCTTACAGCGGCACTGTGATTGCGGCAACACGTAACTATTTTTATGTAGTAGCTGTAAAAGGTTCGGAAACGAGCGCCCCGAGTGATGTAAGTTAT
>JBAYVI010000246.1:0-3526 GCA_041674625.1 Melioribacteraceae bacterium
ATGAAAAATTCGATGAAAAAACAGGGACCCGTATTTAATACCTCCCGAATGGTCGAACAATATGCTCAAAAATTCTATTTCCCTGCAATCGAGAAACGGACTCATCTTCAAGCAAAAGAATGGATTAAAGGGAAAGAATTCTCCGCATGGCGCGATAAAGTTCATCGCAATTGGGATTCCGTTCGATTCAATAAAATCGAAGAGGAAAAGAAAAATGGTGAACTAAAAGTAGGTAAGAAATTCTCCGTATCTGCCGAAATCTCTTTGGGCGAACTTACTCCCGATGATGTTGAAGTGCAAATCTATTATACTAAAACCGATACTAATGAGCAGATAAATAAATCGGCTAAAATGAATTATAAGCCTACAAAATCGAAAGATAATTTGTATTTTTATACAGGCGAAATAGAGCTTGATGAAACGGGCTTGTTCGGATATACACTTAGAATACTGCCTGATAATTATATCTTAACTAATAATTTTGAACTCGGTCTTGTAAGGTGGGCATAAATGCTGCTTGAAACACTCGATCTAAGAAATAATGATATTCTGATCTATTCACAGAATACCTTCAATTTTAATGACAATTTTAAGATTGTCTTTAAGAACGAAAAGATCAAACGCCCTCGAGCCGTTTCTTATTTCGATGTGTGTAATTACGTTAAAGACCCTTCGCCAAAAAATCTTATAGTATATCGGCTATTGACTAATGTACCCAAGCTTGATGCATATAGCACCAAGTTTGGGTATTTTATCCGCCTCAATGATAAGATGGAATTAATTTATTTTGACCCAATTTATGCAATAAAAGATCTTAGGCACTTGCGTTTTGAGTTAGATCCTGATAAATTTAGATTCAAGATTCAGCAAGTTGGATTAACTTCGCTTACGCGGAAAGAAAATGAAGCAGATTTCGCAGAGGTTTATTCATTTGATATGAAAGCAATAGAAGCACAGAACCAGAATGATAAAATATTCTCTGATGCAATCTTCGCATTCGATGAAAATTATATGGATGAAGAATATTTAGATGAAGCAGCGCCCGCATCAAAAGAGAAAATAAAAATATCGGAAGATACCGGAGCCGGAAATCAGAAATATGAAAGACCGGTATCGAATGATAACGAAAAGATTCAGATAGTAAGAGAAGAGCTGGTTACTCTTCTCAAAGAAGCACTCGGAATAGAAAAAATCAATCAGTCAAATCCGCCGCCCTCCGGTTTCTCTGATTTCATTAAAAAAGCCAAAGATCAGAACGCTATGGACTTATTTAAATCGACAATGAAATCAAACGAGCTTATGAACAGATCAGTAGTACTAAAATTAGACGAAATAACAAAAGCGAAATAAATATTTATAAAGATTTTATATATATTTTTAATATAGTTTTAAAGAAAGTAAAATTATAGTATATTTAGAATTGTAATAAAATACGACATATCTTGTTTTGAGAGGGCTTAAAACATCAGAGACATAAAAATTGGTAATAATCTAATAGTTGGTAAGACCGAATGGGACTTACGGAGCGGAGCTTTAAATAATTTGGGGTGCATAGATGAATAAAGAGCTTTTTTTAGAAAAAATCAGCAGTAAAGAAGTAGTAATTGGCGTAATCGGCATGGGGTATGTAGGATTGCCTTTGGCATTAGCTTTCGCTAAAAAAGGTTTTAAGACGGTTGGCTTCGATATCGATGAGAAGAAGATACCTTTGCTTAATGAAGGCAAGACTTATATTAAGCATATCGCTGAGTCAAAAATTAAAGAAGCCGTTGATAGCGGTAAATTCTCTGCCACCTCTGATTTTGCTCAATTATCTGATGTTGATGCTATTCTTATTGCCGTTCCCACACCACTGGATCATCATCGTGAACCCGATATGTCATTCGTTAAAAATAGCGCAAAGACAGTACAAAAATTTTTAAAGAAAGGGCAGTTAGTTGTTCTCGAAAGCTCCACTTACCCCGGAACGACCGAAGAAATATTATTACCCCTCTTTGAAGAAAAAGGATTAAAAGTTGGTGAGGATTTTTATCTTGCTTTCTCACCTGAAAGGGAAGACCCTAATAACCCCGATTATAATACAACAACAATACCAAAAGTAGTCGGCGGAATGACAGATACCTGCACCGAAATCACATGTGCATTATATAACCAAGTAATAGTTAAAACAGTACCTGTCAGCACACCTCGAGCCGCAGAAGCTACTAAATTATTGGAGAATATTTATAGAGCAGTCAATATCGCATTGGTAAACGAACTTAAAATGGTCTTCGATCGGATGGATATAAATATTTGGGAAGTAATTGAAGCGGCAAAGACCAAACCATTCGGCTTCCACGCATTCTATCCGGGTCCCGGACTCGGCGGACATTGTATCCCAATCGATCCATTTTATCTCACATGGAAAGCACGCGAATACAATATCTCTACTAAGTTTATTGAGTTAGCAGGTGAAATAAATACACAGATGCCATATTATGTAGTTAGTCAGGCTGTTGATGCACTCAATAAACATGGCAAATCTGTTCAGGGAGCAAAGATATTGATACTAGGAGCATCATATAAAAAGAATATAGATGATATGCGCGAAAGCCCATCGCTTAAATTGATTGAGATATTAAGGGAAAAAGGAGCAGAAGTCGATTATAACGATCCTTACGTCCCCAAACTCCCACCCACAAGAAAATATAATTATGATATGAGTAGTGTAGAATTAACTGAAGAAAACTTACAGAAGTATGATCTGGTTCTCCTCAGCACCGATCATGATGATTATGATAAAAAGTTTATTAAAAAGAATAGCAAATTAATAGTAGATACAAGAAACTTCTTTAATAAGGTAAATAATTGAAAAAAGCATTAATTACCGGAATTACCGGTCAAGACGGCAGCTATCTTACTGAAATACTTTTGGAAAAAGGTTACGAAGTCCATGGTATTGTACGTAGAAGCAGCTCCTTTAATACTGGCAGAATTGATCATCTTTATAACGATCCCGAGATAATCGATAAGAAATTATTTTTGCATTATGGTGATTTGGTCGATACAAGCTCATTAAATCGTCTTCTCGAAAAAATAGAACCTGATGAAATTTATAATCTTGCAGCCCAATCACACGTAAAAGTATCTTTCGATGTACCTGATTATACTGCTCAAGTTGATGCACTTGGTACATTGCGTTTTCTTGATGCTATGCGTGAAACCGGTATAGCAAAGCATTCCAAGTTTTATCAAGCATCTACTTCTGAATTATATGGTAAAGTTCAAGCAGTACCTCAAAATGAAGAGACTCCTTTTTATCCTCGCTCTCCTTATGGAGTTGCTAAGTTATATGGTTTTTGGATAGTTAAAAATTATAGAGAAGCTTATAATATCTTTGCTTCTAATGGAATCCTTTTTAATCATGAATCGCCAATAAGAGGTGAAACCTTTGTTACACGTAAGATAACCATGGCTGTTTCTAAGATTGCACTTGGAATGCAGGATAAACTCTATTTGGGAAATCTTGATGCAAAGCGCGACTGGG
>JBAYVI010000247.1:0-3492 GCA_041674625.1 Melioribacteraceae bacterium
CATAATAAAGCTGTCGATTTAGTTTTAGAAAATGGAAAGATTGGAAATGTATATAATATTGGCGCAAGTCAAGAAATGAAAAATATTGAGATCGTTAAATTGATCTTAAGCATTCTTGGTAAGAATGAATCGCTAATTGAATATGTAAAGGATAGACCTGGTCACGATAGACGATACGCAATCGATTCATCTAAGATTCAGAATGAACTTGGCTGGAAACCTGATTATAAGTTTGAACAGGCTATTGAGAATACAGTTAAGTGGTATGTAGAAAATAAAAATTGGTGGGAACGAATTATTTCGGGCGACTATCAGAAATACTATCAAAATCTTTATGGAAATAAATAAAAAATTATTAATAAAAGAGTGAAAATGAAAAAGATTTTAATCTTAATTTTAGTTTTAACTGCATTAGTAAAGATTAATGCACAGGATAAAGAAGATTTGTATAAAAAACTAACTTCGTCTTCAATACTTCAACCTATTACAGTAACTATTGGCGGTAATTTTGTTACAACAGGCACATTCGGTGCTCTTGCAGCACAAAGAGTAGACCATTTTGTTACTCAGATTTTTATCACTTTTCAAAAAGAAAGTTCAATTGTTATAAATACTTCTCCGGATCAAGAAGAAAAACAAAAAGGTAAAGATTATTCTTTAAGAGATATCACCTTAAAACGTTCGAATGGTCAGATAATAAAAGTAGATTTATTGAAATTTAGGATGACTGGTGATTATAAATATAATCCGTATCTCGCAAACGAAGATGTATTAATATTTCCTGCATATAACAAGCTAAATAATTATGTGGAAATTATGGGAGCAGTGAATAAGGCAACTAAATTTCAGTATGTAAATGGAGATAGACTCTCCGATGCAATTCTTTTTGCGGGTGGATTGAATTTAGCTTATGATAATCTTACTAATGCAGAAGTATCTCGAATTAATGAAAATGGGAAGGAAGAAGTTGTTAAGGTTTCCTTAAATTCCGATTTCATGTTAAAAAGAGGAGATAGGATTAATGTTCTCTTTACAGAGAATTTTAAGCAGAGTTACAAAGCCTTGGTAATTGGAGAAGTAAAAAACCCGGGCTTTCAATTTGTATCTAAAGATGGTACACCATTAAAAAACATTATTGAAAAGGTAGGCGGGTTTTTTGATAAAGCCGATCTAAAAAATGCAATTATTATTAGATACAATAGCGGTATAAATAAGATCATTACTGATTATGTAGAAACTCATGGTAAAGAAGAAAATAAGGACCTATTAAAATTATTGATTAATGGAAGACAAGAGATGAAATCGATGCAGAGGCTTTCTAATTTGAGCGATGAAGATTCGATCTATTTTTTTGTTGACAACTATTTAAGAGTATCTAAAGAGGAAAAGTTAGTTGATTTTGTTCAATTAAAAGACTCAAATTCGGAAGCTTCTAAATTTTTGATAAATGATGGAGACGTTCTAATTATTCCCGAATTTATTAATAAAATTTATGTTTTCGGACAAGTACCTCGACCTGGTTATTATGATTATGATTCAAATAAAGAATTAAGATATTATGTAGATCAGTCAGGTGGACTAACAGAAAATTCCAAAGATTATGATGAAGTTATTTTAATAAAAAGTGATTCGCGTGAATGGATTACCGGCGATGATTCTAAAGGCAAAATAGAAGCGGGTGATTTTATCTATGTACCTAAGGACCCTCCTCGAACATTCACTTGGTATTTGAATAGAGTTAGTTTAAGTGCCGGTATCATTGGAAGTGTCGCTACCGTTATTCTATTAATTAATCAGCTTGGTAAATAAGTTAAATATGGAGAACATGGAAAATTTAAATCGACCGGTAAAAAGTGAAAAGACATTTTCAGATTTTTTAATTGTGTTATTAAAATGGCGCAAAACTATAATCCTAAATGTATTTATAGTTTCTTTAATTGCAATTGCAGTTAGTTTTATGCTTGATAAATGGTACACTTCTACAGCAAATATAATTCCTCCCAAATCGAAGAGTGGACTACTTGGAGATATTGGTAACGTTTCATCTACAATCAAAGATTTATCTAAAACCTTAGGCAGATTAGGTACAACATCTACCGAAGCTTATGATTATCTTGCAATTCTTCAAAGCAGGAGGACTTTTGATAAAGTTATTAAGAAATTCAATTTGCGAGAAGTTTATGAATTTGATTCTGATGATTATATTGAAGAAGTAATTGAAGAATTAGATAATAATGTGGAAATGAATGTTGAAGATGAAGGCAATATTACGATTAAGGTTACTGATAAAAGTCCGCAACGAGCAGCTGAAATGGCTAATTATTTCGTGGAATTATTAAATGAAATAAGTATTGAGTTAGGTACTTTTGAGGCAAAAAATAATCGTGAATTTATAGAAAGAAGATATTTCCAAGTGCTTACCGACTTAAAAAATTCAGAAGATTCGTTAAAAATATTCAGTCAAAAATATTCCATTTATTCAATTGCAGAGCAGACAAAAGCTGCAATTTCCGCAGCCGCTGAATTAAAAGCTATGATTGAAGTTCAAGAAATTGAACTCGAACTTGCTAAAAAAACATACGGAAATGATAGCCCTCTAATCATGGATAAAAAGGTTATTATTGCAGAAATGAAAAAGAGATTAAATTCAATGAATGTTACAGATAATTCTAAAGATTCAGATGTAACATTATTTACACCATTTTCTCAAATTCCTGAAGTTGGAGTTAAATATTTAAGATATAGACGTGAATTTGAACTCCAGACAAAATTATTGGAATTTATTTTACCTGTCTATGAACAAGCGAAAATAGAAGAGAAAAAAAATATACCTGTCTGTTTGGTTCTTGATGCTGCTGTACCAGCAGAAAAAAAATCAGCTCCTAAAAGAGTAATAATAGTTGTAGCCTCTTTTCTTGTATCCTTATTCCTTTCAATTTTATTGGCTCTATTTTTAGAATCTCTCAATAATCTCCGTGGAGATGAATCCAGATATAAAAAGATTAATGACGGAATATTTATTCCACTTAAGAGAATGTTTTTGATTAGCAGAAAATAATGAGTCAAATTATTCGCAATGAATTTATAAGTAAAACCCAGCCATTAAATAAGGTTGGGTTTTCCATTCTACTTTTAATAGAGATTATTTTATTAGCTTTTTTAGCTTTCGAATATTCTGTTATTGCAATTATTACAGTTGTTGCTATTATTGGAGTATTGATTCTTTATTGGTTTTACAAAACGCCTTTTGCTTTAGTACATACATTTTTATTATCTATTCTTGCTGGTGCGGTAGAAACTGTTAAAATAAGCACTACTAAATCGCAACTTGCATTTGTTGATATTCTTTTTCCTTTGATAATAGCTATGTTTTTAATAAAATTATTTTTTCATTCAAGCGAAGATGAAAAGCAAAAATATTATTTGATAATAGGTTTGTATGGAATCTATTTAATATGGTCGTTGATGACTGTTTTTATAGCAGTTGATACA
>JBAYVI010000248.1:0-3480 GCA_041674625.1 Melioribacteraceae bacterium
AATAACTATTGCTAAGGTTAGTAGTATAAATCCTATTACTGTGGAATTAAATGTAAGTCTTTGAAGTATTTCTAAACTCGGCAACCTTTCAAAAATTAGTCCGAATTTATTCTCCTTCAAATTTTTATAAAGTAATATATATAGAACTCCATAAACCGCTGAAATAGTTATACCCGAATATCCAAGAAGCGCACTTATTACATGAAGACCAAGTAATCTGTTTCTAAGTACGTCAGGTACTTGATAGGTATGTGATATAAAAATTGATGAAACTATCTGAAATATTAGTGAAAATAAAATAATAAACGCACCAGTTCCCCTTATATCGGTAGATAATTCTAAAATGAAATAAGAGAAGCTAATAGAGAATGCAATTATCGAAAATATCTCAAATTTATTGGTTATAGGTGTATGGTCGTACTCAATCGTTCTTGCTAATAAATAAAAGCAATGCACTAATAGAGTAATAAATAATACGATCCTTTTTGAATTATTAATTAATTTCTTTTCGTTTATAAAATCGTAAACGTAAAAAACCATAACTAATAAGTATAAAAAAGGAAGTAATGTATTAAAAAATGTAATTGTTTCTGCCATTCCTAATTAAACCATTTATTGTATCAAAGCCCACAAATTTATAAAATATATCAATCAAAATCCTTTCAAATAATTTTGACTAACTTCTAGGCGAATTGGTTGTTTTATGATTTATATATCTTTTTTTTATGTAAGAAAAGAACATTTACAATCTGTTCGAGAAGAGAATCATTAGGATTTAGTTTACGAGCTTCAAGAAAGTATTGAAGTGAATTATTTGAATCGCAATAAAGCCAAATAATACCAAGCGAAACAAAATATTCATAAGAACCTTCATTAGAAGTTAAATCACTTTCTAACCGAGCAATTAAATCAGGGCATGGACAGTCATCAACTAATGGGTCGGTGTTTGTAATAGTTTTAATATCATTTCTAATTAAATCAAAAAAAAGTTCTTTGGCTTTAATTATTTTACCCATTTGAGTATAACAGATAACCAATTTCTTTTTAATATTCAGATTATTCTCGTCCGATAATAAAGCTTTTTCAAACTCTTCAAAGGCAAGTGAATATTTTCTTGTCATAAAGTATTGATTACCTAACATTTCATTCATATAAGACTCTTAATTTGTTAATCCGAGAATTTTCATTTTTCGCCATAGGGTTGTTCGGCTAATTTGTAATTCGTCTGCAGTTTTATTTTTATTCCAATGGTTTTTTTCTAAATGAGAGATTAATTCAGATTTTTCTTTCAATTCTGAATTGTTATTATAATTAACCGGTTTATTTTTTAGGTCTAGATTAGTAGAAAGTAGATTTTTAGGTAATTTATTTGCTTCAATTTTTTTACCTTTAGTAGTTCTAACAAAAGCATACTCAAGAATATTTTCAAGCTCTCTTATATTACCAGGATAATTATAGTTTAATAAAAGATCAAAAACTCCCGATTCAAATTCGACAATCTCTTTTTTGTAATAGCTAGAAAACTTCTGTAGAAAATGATTAGAAAGGGGAATGATATCTTCTTTACGATTACGTAATGGTGGAAGTTCTATTGGAATTACGTTTAATCGATAAAAAAGGTCTTCTCTAAATTTTCCATTGTCTAACGCTTCATCAATATTAATATTTGTTGCCGCAATTACCCTAACATCTGAATTGCGAGTAATCGATTCTCCAACTCTTTCAAACGTTCCTTCTTGTAAAACTCGAAGTAAATGGATTTGTGTTTGAAGCGGCATCTCTGCCACTTCATCTAAAAAGATAGTGCCTTTATCTGCAAGTTCAAATCGACCTGGGCGATCCTTAACTGCATCAGTAAAAGAACCTTTGACATGCCCAAATAATTCACTTGCTAATAAATTTGCAGGTAGTACAGAGCAATTAATTTTTATATAAGGATTGTTGTTTCTGTTACTTGTTCTTTGAATTGCATTTGCAACTAATTCTTTACCTGTTCCTGATTCGCCAGTAATTAGAACCGGTGCGTTAGAATCCGCTATTTCGGTAATTAGGTCGTAAATATCTTTCATTTGTTTAGAATGACCTATAATACCGTGAAAATGAGAGTCTGACGGATAATTGATATTTGTACATTTGATGTTACTTAAATCTCTAAAAGTAACAATACCACCAATTGGCGATTTCCCCTTAAAAATTAATGAGGCATTAATCTTTATTGATTTCATATCATCTGAAGCAGTGCATATTCTCGATTCTTGGTCAAAAATATTTTTTTTAGTTTTTAATACAATAGCTATAGGACAATCTGAAAAGCACGATTCCGAACGAAATACATGTTTGCAATATTTGCCAATCACATCTTCTCGTCTAAAACCTGTTATCTCTTCGGCTGCACTATTGAAAAAATTTATCTTAAAATCTTTGTCAATAGCAAAGACACCTTCGGGTATAGAATCTAATATTTTATCTCTTATTAATTCTTTCATTTACCTAAAATAATAAAAAAAAAGCCGCTAATTAGCGGCTCTTAAAAAATAATTTACTTAATTAATTACCAAAAACATTTATAACGCCATTAATATGTTTTTCTGTATTTATTATATGTCCTGCAACATCAACCACACCAATATGACAAGTTGCACATTTATCTAAAGTAGAAGGGATATGGCCTGCCGGTGGTAAACCATGGCATGTATTACATGCTTTCTGCGTGCCATCAACTTTATTCCACATTGGAGAAAAATTCTTTCCTGTCATCTTGTCCGCAGTATATGCAAATTTAAATCTTGAGGTTTCTTTTGCAAAACCAAAATTACCATGACAGTAAGTATTGGAACACTTAACACCAGTTTTATCATAAACAGAAGCAGAAGGTCCCATATTACTCAATGGTCCGAAAACTAATTCAGCACCTGCACTGTTATCAATATGTCCTATAGAATTAAAGTGAGAAGGAATTGTATGGCATTCTTGACATTCAACTTCTTTTCCTAGAAAACCAGCATTTAGATGTGCGTTATGTGCACCAACAGAAGCATAAGAAGTTTCACTATGATTATATGTATCTTGTGGAGGAGCGATGAGTGTAGGATTAGTAAAATCACCATGGCAAGTATTGCAAGCTTCAGGTCCAGCCTCTTGATTATGACATCCTGAACTTAAGCAAGAAACTTCCGTTGGTCCACCTGCATAATTAGATGCATGGCATTTCTGACATTGAACTAAATCCCAATTACTATTTCTGATAAAATTTCCATGAAAATTCGATGAACTTTTTTGTAAAAATTCAGGAGAATGAACATTAATTTTCTGAGGAGTTGTAATATCATCTTTTAATTCACTGCATGCGAAAGCAGTGAGAGCTAATACAACGAATAAATAAACTTTGATATATTTCATAATTAACCTGTATAAATAACTTTTCTAATTATGACAGTAACCGCAGAAACCAATATTTCTATTTCCACCCGGTCTGGCATT
>JBAYVI010000249.1:0-3403 GCA_041674625.1 Melioribacteraceae bacterium
AGTTTCGTTAATACCTACTGATAATAAATATCCTCTATTGTATTTAACCACAGCCTCTTGGTTATTATAATCACCCCCGGTGCCAAAACACTGTTGCCAGGTGATGGTGCTAATTTGCGAAAAGGAAGCTGTATTTATCAGAAGGATTATCAGAAGGAATGTTGTTTTTACAATTTTCATTTTCTTAGAAATTAAAAGTTGCCGGTCAGTTTGCCCTGATCTTTTATAGTAATGTTTACCTTGTATCTATAAGCATTTCCGACCTCAGCCATACTATTAACGCCGATCAAGGATAGAGTTAAACGAAGGAATAATTTTGTCATATTTGACAAGCTTAATTCTTGAATCATTAAATTCTATTTCAATAACATATCTTACTTGTTCAATGTTTGAAGGATTAATTTCATTTGGTATTATTTGTCTATTGCTTTAGTTATCCTGTCCTCATCTATTAAAACATCTCTTAACAAAAGTTTATAAGGGAATTGCTTATGCTTCTTGGATTTCTTAAAGCTATCAAGTATCTTTAGCAATGAAGAGGCTTTAATTAAGGATAGATTTAATTCGTATTCAAGTTCGGTTTCATTTATAAAATCGTCACTAAAATCAGGTGCAATTAGGAGAGACTTAATAATCATATACCCTTTAGAGTTAGCAAGGTTTGAATAAGATTTCATTTGTCTTGAAACAGCACTAAATTTATTATAGCCATTCTCTTTAACAGTTTTACACTCAATAAGGATTAGCTCATAATTACCGACATTTAGTAAGATATCTATTTTGTCTTTGTTTGTATTTAAACTTTTCTTCAATTTTTCATCAACATTAAAACCCAATTGTAATAATATGCTTTTAGTCAATTCTTCGAATTTTATACCTAATTCCGCTTCTTTAATATTTATTCTATTCTCTTTAAGTGCATTTAAATTCCGAAACCCTATATTTTCATAGTTCTCTAAATACAGGTTTTCTGAGTCTTTATATGCATTTAAAATATTTTCTATTGCATTCCCTCTTAATTTAATGGCTCTTGCCTTAATGAACGTGTTTAAATCTTCGGCCAAAGTTATATCTAAAATATCCTGTGGTTTGATATTATAGTCTAAGAGCAGGCTGCTACTAAGCACATTTTCTTCCTGAAGCTCAAACTCCGCTTTAACTTGCATATTAAGATTAGGCAGGGTTTCTCCTAATTCTGATAATAATTTCTCGTAACCATCTACTGATATACCGACTTTATCATCTCTTTCAACAGATTCAAAATAAGATATTATGCTTAACATCTTTTCCTCAATCGTTGTGCCTTTTAAAGCTGTAGTTTGATTTAAACTTTTGTTCCACAGATCATTTAAAAATGTTTTCTTCTCTGTTAATGTCGCACCTTCTTTGTGTATATCAGTCATTAGAATGCCTGAAATAGATACACCACTTTTAATTATTTCTTTTATTTTCTGTTCTAAAAGTAACTTCCTATCTATGTTATATTTCTTGCAAATCAAGTTAATTTGCGGCTCCCTAAGCAATCGTAGAATACGTCTGAAGAATTTATCTGCAATTTCTTTTTCTCTTATTTTTCTCAAAACCCGAACCATTTCATCAGCGATGTAAATAGTGCTTGTTTTTTTTGAATAGAAGATTATACCAATATTTTTTAACTCATTAATTATAAGTTCAATATCCAATTTTTTAGCTGGTACAACCATATAGTTAATGAGTTTAACCTCTTCTTGAGATAACTCCAGACGTTGCGAGAGTGTTAATAGAATTGATAATTCATCGTCAGTGATTTTGGCATCTCTATTATTCTCAATATCATTGCTAAATGCTGTGTTAATGCAAGCCTTATAAACCAGATAATCTCTTTTTCTACTTTCAGTAACTTCTGATTTTGGATTTTCAATTTCTACCTGTAGCTGTTTGATTTTCTTATTGATTGTTTTCAATTCATTTTCATAAAGCTTTGTAAACCAATCAAGTTTCATTTTGCAATTTCCATCTCGCGTGATAATATCAATTAAAATGTCAAGCTGAGAAGTGGTATTTACAAATTCTAATTTTATCAACTGAGAAAATTCGGCTTCAACCAATTCGAATATCTTTGAAACAACAATATTGTCAAGGTTCTTTAATCCTGATTTATCTGTTTCAGAAACAATTTTCTCAATTTCTTTTGCGTTCTTAGGTTTATTGGCGATAATATTATCGATAATTTTAATAAAAGAGTTTTTTTCAAGTGAATTAAGATTGTCTAATATTTTCTCAAGTTTCATAGTTGTATTTTTTCGTAGGTTCTCTGGTTCATTTAATTATGCAAAACACCTCCATATTCTCATCCCATTTTTTAACTATTCTCACTAATCCTTAGTGTTCACAGTAAATTTGTTTTTTCTCAACATCACCGATGAATTCCGCTTTATCCGCTAAAGTCCTTACCTGTAGACTACTATTCATTGTTTTATTGAACATCTTGTGTAGGTGGGGTAAATCTAGGATTTTTTAATATAGGTTCGACAATTACACATGAATTTGTGAGGTGAACAGGAAAGATCCATTATTCTTTGGTATTTAACTGGCACATCAGTTAAGGAATTCTTGCCCTTTTAATCAGTTTGTTATATTGCTACTATTCAATTGTTTAAAAACCCAGCTCTAGCACGCGTTTTCCTAACACTTAACCTGTTTCATTCCTTTAAATACTTACAAATCCATGTCCCATCCCTTGTTTCAATTACAGCCGGGTTCTCTGATTCGGGTAGTTTGGATGTAAACGTGGTTCGGACTTTGGCCTGGTTGGGGTACGATTCAATTTTCAGGAAACTGCTAATGGAGGCATTGCCACTTTTATAAGTTAGAGGGTCAGGCATGTTGCAACAAAAGTAGTAATCGTATTAGTAAACAAATTGTAAAATATTGTGGGCCTGCATTTCTGCTTTGGATGTGCAGCTTTCATGCTCCTCCTTTTTGTCTATTATACCTATTTCCTTGAATTTATTACATTCATATGAGCAGTATCGTATTGCATATATCAAAATAATTAACCGGATATTCTCATCAAAAATAAGGGTTATATTTGAGAATCATACTCACTTTTGGCAACTTATGTTTCACGCCGGGGTAGGGCGTGTTAGATTTTCGGAGGGTGAAACTAACAAAATACAACAAGAGATTTTAGAGTATTTTTGTATCTCTCTTTACAATGGAGCAGGTGGTCGGATGGATACATTTATTATTCATGTTATAACTGCCATACAAAACCAAAGTAAAATGATCTTAATTGATAGTAATCAAAAGATTTAATTGAAAAGTTGCTATTATATAGTACCTGGTTCTGATTTTTTGTGTTTAGTAAATTATTCAAAGTGGCAAACAAAATGAATGCTGATTTCTTAAAACTAAAGTAGCG
>JBAYVI010000250.1:0-3403 GCA_041674625.1 Melioribacteraceae bacterium
AAAAAATTGTTGTGGTAAGTGGTGGTTTTGATCCTATTCATATAGGACATATTCGTTATATGCAAGAGGCAAAAAAATTAGGGGATAAATTAATTGTCATTGTAAATAATGATAATTGGTTTAAAATAAAAGGGAAACCAGTTTTTATGCCAGAAAGTGAAAGAAAGGAAATTATAGAGGCATTAGATTGTGTAGATGAAGTAATTATTTCAGAACATTCAAAAAATACTAAAGATATAAGTGTCTGTAATGAATTGGCTAAAATTAAACCTGACATTTTCGCTAATGGTGGAGATAGATTTGCAGACAATATTCCAGAATTTGCATTATGTAATAGTTCAGATATTGAAATGGTTTTCAATGTTGGTCGTGGAGGTAAAATTCGTAGTTCTTCAAAATTGTTAAAGAAGTATTCTAAAAAAATATAAATTTATGTTACAAAATTCTATAAATAATAAAAAAAGAGCATTAATAATAGGAATCACAGGACAAGATGGATCATATCTTGCGGAGTTTTTATTAGAGAAAGGTTATGAAGTTCATGGGATGATAAGGCGTTCGTCTAGTTTTAATACAGAAAGGTTAAACAAAATATATCAAGATCCACATACTAATAATCGTAATTTGATTTTACATTATGGAGATTTATCAGATACAAATAGTATAAATAGCATAATAAATAAAAGTAAGCCAGATGAAATTTATAATTTAGGTGCACAGAGTCATGTACGAGTAAGTTTTGATATCCCAGAATATACGACAGATATAGATGCTTTAGGTACATTACGTTTACTTGATATTATTAAAGAAATTGGTCGTCCTATAAAATTCTATCAAGCAGGATCAAGTGAAATGTTTGGTAGGGTTTTAGATACACCTCAAAAAGAAACAACGCCATTTAATCCACAAAGTCCTTATGGTTGTGCAAAAGTGTTTTCACATATGATATGTAATAATTATCGTTATTCTTATAAAATGTTTATTTGTAATGGAATACTTTTTAATCATGAGTCACCAAGAAGGGGAAGAACTTTTGTAACAAAGAAAATAGTTGAAGGTCTTGTAGATATTAAACTTGGAATAAAAGATAAAATTTTTTTAGGCAATTTAGATGCAAAACGAGATTGGGGTTATGCAAAGGATTATGTTGAAGCAATGTGGCTTATGTTACAGCAAGAAACTCCTGATGATTATGTTATATCTACTGGTGAGACACATTCTGTGCGAGAATTTGTCGAATATGCATCATCACTAATAGGATACAGTGTAAAGTGGAAAGGGAAAGATTTAGAAGAAATTGGTATTGATGAAAAATCTGGGAAAATTTTAATAAGCATAGATGAAGGGTATTATAGACCATCGGAAGTTGATGTATTGTTAGGTGACAGCACAAAAGCTAAACAAAAATTAAATTGGGATGCGAAGGTTAAATTTAAAGATTTAGTTTATTTAATGATGAAAGAAGAATTTGAAGAAAGGGGATTAAAAAGTGATGAATATTTTAAATAGTATGAAAAAAGATTCTAAAATTTATGTTGCAGGACATGGTGGGCTAGTTGGGTCTGCTCTTGTGCGGGAATTAGAAAAAAATGGTTATGTTAATATAATAAAAAGAACTCATACAGAATTAGATTTAACATCACAGGTTGAAGTAGAAAAATTTTTTTCTGTTGAAAAACCAGAATATGTTTTTTTAGCAGCAGCGAAGGTTGGTGGTATTGTTGTTAATGATAATTATCCAGCAGATTTTATTAGAGATAATTTAATGATTCAAACAAATGTAATAGATTTGGCTCACAAACATAAGGTTAAGAAATTGTTATTTTTAGGAAGTTCTTGTATTTATCCAAAATTTGCACCACAACCTATAAAAGAAGAATACTTATTAACTGGTGAACTTGAAATGACAAATAAAGCCTACGCTATTGCTAAAATTACTGGTATTACAATGTGTCAATCGTATGCTAAACAATATGGGTCAAATTTTATAAGTATAATGCCAACAAATTTATATGGAATGAATGATAATTTTGATCTAGAAAGTTCCCATGTCCTTCCAGCAATGATAAGAAAATTTGATGATGCAAAAAAGAATAATTTTAAAGAGGTTGTTCTTTGGGGAAGTGGGAAGCCCAAGAGAGAATTTTTACACGTTGATGATTTAGCTTCTGCTTGTGTTTATTTGATAAATAATTACTCAAGTTCTGAAATTATAAATATTGGTACAGGGGAAGATTTATCTATTTCAGAGCTAGCTAATATTATAAAGAAGATTGTTGGGTATGAAGGAAATATTGTTTGGGATTCTTCAAAACCCGATGGTACATCTAGGAAATTATTAGATGTGTCTAAAATACATTCTCTGGGATGGAAGAATAAGATAGATTTGGCTGATGGAATAAAAAAAACTTATGATTGGTATAAGGAAAATATAAATTTATGATAATTGTACGATTAAAAGGAGGAATGGGAAATCAAATGTTCCAATACGCTCTTGGGAGAGTTTTATCTATTAAAAATAATGTTTCATTAGTTTTGAATATTCAAACATACGAAGACAAAAATAAACGACTATTTAAAAGTAATTTTACTATCAGAAGTTATGATTTAGATGTTTTTAACATACAGGCACGTATTGCACAAAACAAAGAAATTCCTTTTATACATAGAATGTATTGGAAGGGGAAAATAATGATTTTTCTTGATGCGATTAGAAGGAGAATTTTAAAACATAATGGGCATGAGTTAGTTTTTGAACAATTTGATCCAAAATTTTTAGAACTTGGACCAAATACTTATCTTGATGGATACTTTCAGTCGTTTAAGTATTTTGAAGGATTTGAAGATATTCTTAAAAAAGATTTTTCTTTAAAAGAAATAATAAATAAAAATATTCAAGATCTTGCAAATGAGATAAAAAAACAAAATTCACTTTGTATTCACATTAGAAGAACTGATTTTGTAGGCAATAGTTATCATGAAATTGTTGATAAAGAATATTATAATAGAGGTATTGAATATATTCGAAAGATAGGGAAAATAGATAAAATATATGTATTTTCTGATGACATAAGATGGTGTAAGGAGAATATAAGATTTGAGTTTCCAACTATGTTTGTAGGGCAAGAATATGTTGGCAAAAAGAATGAAGGGCATTTGTTTCTTATGAGTGTTTGTAAATATTTTGTTATCCCTAATAGCACATTTTCTTGGTGGGGGGCTTGGCTTTCTAAAAGAGAAGATAAAATTGTAATTGCACCCACAAAGTGGGTTAGAGATGAGTCTGTTGATATTAATGATATAATAGAAAAAGGATGGGTAAAAATATAATAAATAAAATAAAAAATTTATCGTTAGAAAAAATAAATAAAAGTTTATTATTTCTTGCTTTTTTTGCTTTAAT
>JBAYVI010000251.1:0-3363 GCA_041674625.1 Melioribacteraceae bacterium
AGGAAGTTTTGCGTATTCAATACATTCTTTAAGAATCTTCCCGACATATTGAGTTTCTGATGCAACTTTTAGAATTACACTATTCCCTGCTAAAAGACCCATTATAATTTCAGAAAAAGGGATTGCAAAAGGATAATTCCATGGAGAAACAATTCCTACTACTCCATAAGGCACTCTTTCGATTTTACTTCTTTTATTAATGAATGCAATATTGCCGCCTGAGACTTTTTGAGTTTTCAAAAATTTCTTTGCGTTTTTACAATAATACGATACAGCCATTGCAGATGGTATGACTTCAGTAGCCAAAGAATCGATAATATTCTTACCATTATCTTGAGAGATAGTACGAGCTATCGTATCACTATTATTAATTATAAATTCTCTAATCTTTTTTACAAAAACTACTCTTTCGTTTACTCTTAATTTCGCCCACTTTTCTTGAGCATTATGAGCATTTTCAACGATACCTTTAAAATCATTTAACTCAGTTAATGGCATTTCATATAATAATTCGCCTGTTATAGGGTTTAGACATTTTGTAGTTTCGGTTGGTGTTGTCATATCGATTCTTTTTATTGTTAATCAAAATTAGATAATTTATTTTATAAACGGAACTATATTTAAATAACTTATTTAAAGTGCAAGTGGATATTATAATAACTATACCGTTAATTTAGGCACTCAATTTTTACAGGATTTCTTATGAACCAATCATTAATAATAGCAAAAGAATTAAATATACAAGAGAGACAAGTAAAAGCTGTTTTGGCTCTATTTGCAGAAGGAGCTACAGTTCCGTTTATTGCACGTTACCGGAAAGAACATACTGGTGGTTTGGATGAAGATTATATAAGGAACATAGAAGACAGGAACTATTACTTAACTGTTCTTGAAGAGAGAAAAGAAGCTGTACTCAAAAGCATAGAAGAGCAAGGAAAATTAACTGATGAATTAAAATCAAAAATTCTTGCGGCAGTGAAATTGCAGGAAGTAGAAGATTTATATCTACCATATAAGCCGAAAAGAAAAACTCGCGGAACTATTGCGAAAACAAAAGGTTTAGAACCGCTTGCTCTATTTATTCTCGAAAATAATAAATTCGAAGGCGATTTAAATGCGGAATTAGAAAAATATATTAACGAAGAATTAGGTGTAAATTCAATAGAAGAAGCACTTCAAGGAGCAAAAGATATTATTGCAGAAATGGTTAGTGAAACTGCCGATGTAAGACAAGCTGTAAGAGAATATCTTTATGATGAAGCTCTAATCGTTTCTGCTAAGGCAGATACTAAGAAAGAAAATATTGCTCCTAAAAAGACAGATGTTTATGAAGTTTACCACAATTTTTCTGCTCCATTAAGTAAAATTAAACCATACCAGCTTCTTGCAATTAATCGAGGCGAGAAAGAACTTTTCTTAAAAGCACATCTTAGTTTTGATAAACCATCAATTCTAAAAATAATTTATAAAAATTATTTTACTTATCAATTCTCTACTCTCGATGAGATATTAAATGAAGTTGTTGATGATTCATTTATGCGCTTGATATTCCCTTCCGTTGAAAGAGAGATAAGAAATCAAGTAAGTGAAATTGCCGATTTACATGCAGTCGAAATTTTTGCATCTAATCTGAAACAGTTATTACTTCAACCGCCAATGAGCAATCAAAATATTCTCGGCATCGATCCCGGTTTCTATTCAGGTTCTAAGATTGCGATTATTGATTCGACGGGTAAATATCTTGAAGGAAAAACAATCTACCCTCATCCTCCTCAAAATCGTTCGAGCGAAGCCAAATCTATCATTTTTGATTTCGTTAATAAATATAAAATTAGTTTGATTGCTATCGGAAATGGAACGGCAAGTAGAGAAACTGAACTTTTAGTAGCCGAACTTATTAATGAAAATAATCTTAATTGTCATTACCTGATTGTAAATGAAGCAGGTGCGTCAGTTTATTCAGCAAGTGCAGTTGCCAAAGATGAATTCCCTGATTTAGAAGCTTCTCAAAGAGGGAATATTTCAATTGCTCGTCGAGTGCTAGACCCACTAGCTGAGTTAGTTAAAATTGATCCGAAATCAATTGGAGTGGGATTATATCAACATGATGTCGATCAAAAATTACTTTCAAAAAAGTTAGATGATGTTGTGGAAAGTTGCGTTAATTATGTTGGTGTGGATATTAATACTGCCTCTGTTTCGCTTCTTAATTATGTATCGGGACTTAATAAAAGAATCGCAAAGAACTTAATTAAACACCGCGAGAAAATCGGCAAATTCAGCAACCGAAAAGAGATTATGGAAGTAACCGGAATCGGAGATAAAGCATTTGAACAATGTGCAGGATTTTTAAGAATTAGAGATGGAGAAAATCCATTTGATAATACTTCAATACATCCTGAATCTTATGATGCTGCAAATAAATTATTAAAACTATGCGACCTCTCTTCTACTCATATAAATGAAAAAGGTAATTTAGTCGAATTATTTGTCCGGACTAAAGGCACTCAAAAAGTTGCTGATGAAATTGGAATTGGAGAACCTACATTAATCGATATTTTAGAAAACCTAAAAAAGCCAGGAAGAGACCCCCGCGATGAAATGCCGAAGCCGATTTTAAGAAGCGATGTACTAAAAATCGAAGACCTTGTTGTGGGAATGAAATTAAAAGGTACGATTAGAAATGTTGTTGATTTCGGTGCATTTGTTGATATTGGTGTAAAACAGGATGGACTTCTACATATTTCTCAAATAGCAAATAAGTACGTTAAGAATCCATTAGAACTATTGAAAGTCGGTGATATAGTGGACGTTACAATTCTGTCGGTGGATATAATAAAGCAAAGAATCGGTCTGAGCTTAATAGCCTAGAAAAAATCCATTATTTATTTTTTGTCTCAAGTCGTTTTTTGTATTAAATCAAAACGGCTTGGGACCAATACTCAACGTTATAAATTTTAATATCTGCTTGGCTTGAATCATATATTAAAATAAGTTACACGTTTATTTTTTATAAGCTTCTTCGAGTTCTTTTATATCGAGCTTTTTCATTGATAATATGGATTCTGTTAAGCTTTTCATCTGTTCAGAAGTTGCATCAGTCATCATATTATTTAATATAGTTGGTACTATTTGCCAACTAACATTATACTTATCTTTTACCCAACCGCAATTATCTGATTCTGGGAAAGCTGAAAGTTTCTCCCAATAAAAATCAATTTCTTCCTGCGATTCACAATCAATGATAAACGAAAATGCTTCATTAAACTTAAATTCATGTTTATAATTACTATCCATTGCAGCAAACCATTGACCATTCAGCATAAAATCAGTAAAGTTAATAGTACCTTCAATATCAGGTTC
>JBAYVI010000252.1:0-3321 GCA_041674625.1 Melioribacteraceae bacterium
AGTGGCTCAAAAAGGTCCTTCAGATGATACCCGACTATCCTGCTAATAAACTCACCGACCTGCTCCCGCAAAATCTACTGCTATCACCGGAAATATAGCAGATGTAGTTGGTCGGATGGATACATTATACTTTTTAAGGCTCTTTGTATCATGGTTATCTCAATAAATATTTCTTTCAATGGATTACTAAGGTCTTTTTTGACAACAATTCCTTTAACTGCAATGGAATCTTTTAAAGCCTCAATACTATCATCTATAATATTTCCAACCTTATAAGGTTTAAGGTCTATTACATGATTGTTAGCTTGTAACTGTGTTATAATTAAGGCAGTTGTAGAAAATTCTTCCAATCGGTCTGCGGAAATCTTAAGCATTTCAACATATTCACTAATTTCTTTGTTTTCAGCCTTCAAATCCTCTAAGAGTGATGTTGCGCCAATGATACCAACTAATGGAGTTCTGATTTCATGGCTTATCAACCTCAAAAAATTATTCTTTGCAATATCAAGTCCAAGTAAATCAGCATTTGCCTTATCAAGTTTTTCTAACGTTGATTTTAATTCATGTGTTCTTTCTTGAACTTTAGATTCAAGTATGTAATTCATATTTTGTAAAGTCTCATGCTGAGATATTAATTTAAGTTGTGTTTTTACACGCTCTATAAGTTCTCTAGTATCAAAAGGTTTCGTAATATAATCCTGTCCGCCAACTTCAAAACCATTTACAATATCATCTTTAGAAGTTGCGGCAGTTAAAAAAATCACTGGTATCTCTTTGGTTTTTTCATTTGCACGAAGAAGTCGGCAGACTTCAAATCCATCCATTTCTGGCATTTTAACATCAAGAAGAATTATATCGAACGAAATCGATTCAACCATTGATAATGCCCCTTTACCATCGAAAGCGGCTTCTACATCAATTTCTAACTCAGATAAAATCTTTGCAACACTTCTTAGAATATCGGCTTCATCATCAACTATTAAGACTTTTCTTTTAATTAAATTCATTATTTATGTTTTTTTATTTGAGAAATAAAGTCTGGAAATATATCTAATAACTCCTTTTGTTTGGTAAACTCATAGGATTTTGTTGCCTCAATGAGATCTGTTCCATAAGTAATAACAGAAGGAATGGTATACTGCTTGCCAACATCAATAACTTTTTCTGAAAATGAAAATACCTTTTCTTTTGGGCGAAATTTTCTTATCTCTTGAAGATCAATAATTAATTCATTCTCAAAAATTGAAAGAACTTTAGTTAAGTCGAATTCAAATGAGTGTATTTGATATTCAAATTTAGTTTTTAACCCAGAAGTGTTAACTATAGTGAGTGGTTTTTGTGGTAATGCATTACTTTGTGTCAAAACTTCTACATCCTTTAACTCAAGTATAAAAGTACTTCCTTTAGGCATATTTGTTTCATGTCTAATATCACCATTCATTAATTTGGCCAATTCTTTGCAAATACCTAAACCCAATCCAGTACCCGGATGTTTTTGTGGATCAAGCTTACCAGATCGTTCAAACGAAACAAAAATCTTTTTTCTATCACCTTCTTCGATTCCCATTCCAGTATCTTTAACTGAAATTTTCAGGTTAACTTTCATGCCTTTATTTTTCTTCGCAAATACAGTCACATTGATTGAACCGTCGTCAGTAAATTTTATTGCATTATTAAGCAAGTTTCCTAAAATTTGTTTAATTCTATTACCATCCAGTTTCATATAAACTGGAACATTAGGGTCAATATAATGAGTACATGCTAATCTTTTTTTCTCAAACTCCTGAATATAAGTTGCAATTGATTCTTGTATTAATTCCCGAATATCAGTTTTAGTCTGAGATATAGTTATCGTTTTTGATTCAATTTTAGCTTGTTCAAGAATATTATTGAGTGAAGCCGACAACTCTTGGTATTTTTTATCAAGAATATTTAGACAATTCACCTGTTCTTTTTCATGTGTTATTTCTTTTAAATATTCTATATTAGTACGCATTGGAGTTAAAGGAGTAAGAATTTCATGTGAAATATTAGCAAGAATGGCACTCTTTGCATTACTTGCCGCCTCGGCCTTTTCTTTAGCTAATTTAAGTTCATCATTTACTAATATGAGATTTCGAAATGCTCCTGCTGCCCATAGTCCAAAAGTTTCAATATTCTGCTCTAAAGTAGGATCTATAGTGATTTTATGACGAAAATTTACGTACAGGATTCCTATTGGATCTTTACTTTTAGATGAAAGTCTTATTCCAGCCATCGTATGTATCTTTTCTCTGTACCAGAATTCTTCCTTAAAATCCTTGCTGTAATAAACTTCATTACTGTCCAAATCCCATTGTTTGTATGTATTATAATTAGGAAAGTATAAATTACCTTGATTAAGAATATATTTAGATAGTCTGCTATCCTCGATTTTCACTGTTTTAAATAGATCTGCTAACCTTGGCACAAAAAGCTCTCCCGAATAGGTAACATCCACTTGAAAGAAATCATTATCTCTCTTTTCAAAGCGATATAGTAATACAATATCGGCGTTAAGTATTTCCCTTGTTTTATTTACAAGATTTAAGAGAATGATACTGGTTGCTTTATCATCATTTATCGATTCATAAAAGTCACGAAAAGCTTGTGGCAATTCTTCTTGAGATTTTTTAGTAATTCCAGTTAACAAACGATACAGTCCGAAAACAATTATTCCTTTCGAAAACAAACCGAAAACAAATCCGAAATAATAAAACATCTGATGTGTCTCATTATGAACAGCTTGAAAAATAGTTAACAATTGAATTATCGAATATATAATTGTCCCTGCAAATAATAAATATTTATTAAACTGTTTCTCTCTTGAACGATAATAAAATGCTAATGACAATATTCCATAAATAAAAAATAATGTTATTGGGAGTCTTAACAATAATGAAATAAAATAGCCATTAGAATAGCTAATATTTGAAAGAACCAATAATATATACGAGGATAAAAAAATATATTTTGATGCTTTTCTTTTCCACACATACTCATTAAACCATGAAAATAGTTTGAAGTTTTCATTATTTTTAATGGTGATAGAAAATAGAAGTATAATAAAAATAGAATCCAAAACAAATCGTATTCCATTATATATTGGATTGTCAGTCAATTGGAATAGCACTATAGAAGGTTGCACCTCTGGATCAGAAGTAGTAATAGAAACTATCTGCAGGAAACATAAAAATATCGTAAAAGAGATATAAAATAAATTGACAATCCATGCAAACGTTAGATATTTAAACACAACAAGCTGCTTATATTTATCATACTTGTAAATCTGCCAAGAAAGGA
>JBAYVI010000253.1:0-3275 GCA_041674625.1 Melioribacteraceae bacterium
AAGATACTCAGCTTAAGATTAATTTCTCAACTCCTTTAGAATCAACAAAAGTGATGGGTTCTCCGGCTATATTGAGAGTAATTTTAAATAATCTATTGAGTAACGTGGTTAAATATGGTAAAAATCTTGATCAAAGAAGTAATTTTTATCAGAGAAAAACCTTGCCAACATGTGAAGTCTCTATTACTAGCGAAGACAGCTATTATCTCATTGGCATCACTGACCAAGGAGATGGCATGACTCCTGAAGAAATTCAAAGTTTATTAGATCTAGAAAAAGCTAAGGTCAGACTTGAAAAACATACTGCAACAGAACTACAAATTCCTGGTTCTGGACTTGGTCTAAGAATTGTTATGAAAGCTGTGGAAAAATTAGGAGGAGAATTCGGCATTGATAGTGATCCTGGATTAGGCAGTACTTTTTGGTTTAAAATTCCTAAAGTTGAAGAGTAAAACTTTCCTCAAGTAAAAAGAGGTTTAGTGATTGATCTAAAAAAATTTAACAAAGAGTTCAATTTCAAAATTTCAGACTTAAACATCATTTCATTGGCAACTATTACTCTTAAAAATAATAGTAAGTATTTGATTTATTAATTTTGATGTATTTTTATTGTGATTTATATATTACAATAAAAAACTATTATTAATAAAATTGCTTTCTTCTTATGCCTCTAAATCCAGAACAAGACCAACCAAAACAAAATCAACATACTCCAGAACAACCTATCGATCCATCACAGTGGGCAGATGAATTTAATAAAGAACTTCAATCTGTTTCGCATAGCAATTACTTTGATCCAGATTCTTTAGGTAAAGTGATGCAACAATTTTTGTTGAGTCAATTTGAATCTCAAGAGCCACAACCAACTGAAGAACTTCATAATCTAGTTCAAACATTACTTAGTCCCTCAGTTGATCCCTCTCATGCTCATCGTATTCTAATGATTAATTATGATGCTTGTACTCAACTGAGACAAGAGATTCAATTGGCAGAAGAAAACAAAAATTCTAATAAAATAACAGAACTTAAATCCTATCAAAAAATATTAGCCGATCTTCTATTTCATTATTATCTAATGATCGATGGTTTAATTGATGTTAAAAAATTAGAGTCATTAAGACAAGAAGTTGTTCAAGAACTCAATGAATATGAAGGTAAACCTAGAGAACAGACTATGATTAATCTAGGCGGACATTCTGGTGCAGGTAAAAATACCACCTTGGGTCAATTAGGCCTTGAGGCATTTGAAACTGGCACTGCGGGTGTAGTTGGTAGAGCTAAGGGGTTTGAACATTGGGAAGAGGTTATTCAATCTTGGGATTTACCAGGAGCTGATCAACACTATATACCTGATAAAGTGGTGACTCTTATCCTTTTACTCGGACTGAGAGCACAAAGACAACGGCTAGATAGGCAGGGAAAACCACATACGCCGGTTGTTATTAGTGGTTATCCTAGAACTGTTGATCAAGCTCGATGTTTGCAAGGTATTCATAATATTGAGTCAGTTTATCTAGCCATGACCCCAGAAGAAGCAAAAAAAAGAACTATTAACAGAATTATCGAATTTTTGTGTTCTGAAAATGGTACAGCTAGAGAAGATGATGTAGCTTCTTTGGAAAATTTTGATTTGGAACATTTTAAAGGTCTGTTAAAAGAAAAATTAGGCGAAAATGAAAAACCAAGCCGAGAAGAAATTCTTGAATTCTTACAAGATGAAACTGTAGCTGCTTATCTGGCACAAGTGCAAATATCTGCAGGTTCCAGATTTATGAGAGATCTAAGGACTCAAGACAGAATGATAGAGGCTTTAAAATTCATTGATGTTGAGACAACAGTAATTCCAGTTAGTGGTAAAACACCTGAAGAGGTAACTGCAGAGACAAGAGCAGCTCTTCATCTAGAACAATCCAAATCTTGATAGTTCTGCATCTAACTCAGAATCATCATAGTTTGAATCATCTGTAGGGGAAAAATTTATAATGTAAACAAATATAGAATTGCAGGCTTATAAAAAAATTGCTGTGCATTTTCTATCCACACATTTAGTGAAGTTCTTGATGTTGATTACAGGTGCTATACTCGAATAATAAATGAAAGCAAAATTATCGATTATAGTAGTTCACTATCAAGTAGAAGACATTCTCTTTGAATGTCTTAAAAGTATCTATTCTCAAAAAATAAAATTTCTTTTCGAGGTTATTGTGGTGGACAATGGTAGCGATCATAAGTTTAAGTACCGTTTATTAAAACAATATAAAAAAGTAAAGTATATTCAAGCTAAAAAAAATTTAGGGTATGGAGGGGGTAATAACTTGGGTGTAAAACAAGCCCTGGGGAAATATCTTTTTTTTCTTAATCCAGACACAATTTTACAACCAAACTGTTTGTATGAATTAATTACATTTATTGAATCAAATTCACAGTGTGGGATTGTTGCCCCAACTTTAATCCATTCAAATAAAAAAATATTTGGATCACAGGGGGCATTAACGCTGACGCCATTAAGAGCCATTGCAGCACATTCAATTTTTCATAAAATTTGGTCAAATAATCCAGTGGCTAAAAAATTTAATCTAACTACAGTAGATAAAACCAAAGTTAGAAAGGTTGAGGTTGTTCCTGGAACAGCATTTGTAATTCCAAAAGAATTATTTAAAAATATTGGAAAATTTGATCCGCACTTCTTTTTATATTTTGAAGAGTTTGATTTGTGTAGGAGAGTGTTGCAAATGAATAAAGAGATTTGGATGTTAGCAAATGCTAAAGTAATTCATCATTGGGGTAAAACAACCAAAAATAGTGATGTCAGCAATTACTATAAAAAAAGTTTTCATTGTTATTTAGTGAAATATTATGGTTTTTTTATAGGAAATATTACTTATCTTATTACTCAGATATCAAAATTGCATTTAATTTTGATATTGCTCTTTTTCTTTATTATTAGTTTAATCCTGATCGTTTACAGATCTTATTAAATAAGCTTCAAGTTCAATTATTCTTTTTTCTCAGTTCCATTCTACAACGGTGTTTTGTAACGGCGTCAATATCAAATTAAAGTGATTTTGAAATACCATTGAACGGAAAACTAAGTAGGTTTGAAGAACTATTGTAAAAGAAAAGTTAAAGTGATTGTGAAATACCGTCCGACGCGAAGCTAGGTGGGTGTAAAAAATATTATAAGAAAAGTTAAAGTGATTTTGAAATACCGTCCGACGCAAAGCTAGGCAGGTATGAAAAATCACTTTAACTTACCTCTGGGTATCTGACGGGAC
>JBAYVI010000254.1:0-3263 GCA_041674625.1 Melioribacteraceae bacterium
AAAATGTTAGATAACCTTTTGCGCTGGTCTCAAATTCAAACAGGTAGAATTATTTTTGAACCGGAAAATGTTTTATTAAACAACATTATTGATGAAGTTTTGAATAACCTAAACTATCAAGCGAAAATTAAAAATATTTCTCTTATTACTGATTTCGATTCTGTATATTACTTAAATGCTGACAAAACTCTTCTTAACATAGTTTTTACAAATCTCATTTCAAATTCTATTAAATTTACAGTTTCAGGTGGAAGAGTAAAAATTTCGGCTTCACTTGAAAATGAATTTATAAATATATTTCTTGAAGATTCAGGCATTGGTATGAACGAGCAGGAAGTGGAAAAAGTCTTTGAATTAAATAAAAGCTATACCAAACATGGCACTTCGGGTGAGAAGGGAACTGGTTTAGGGCTTCTTGTCGTAAAAGAATTTATTGCAATGCATAAAGGAAAACTTTCTGCTCAAAGTACTCTCGGAGTAGGTACAAAATTTACTGTTTCATTACCGAACAAATTATTAAATAGCTAAGAACTTTACCATAAATACCGAACCTTTTCCTTTAAGACTTTCGACAAATATCTCTGCTTTATTAAGATCGCAATAATTTTTAACTAAAGCCAAACCTAATCCATTTCCTTCAAACGACCTTGTATATCCCTGCTCTTCTTGACTGAATGGTTTGAATATTGTTTTAAGATATTCCTCACTAATTCCAATTCCGGTATCCTTAATTTTTACTAACAATTTACCATCTTCAGTCATAACTTCAATTGTAACTTTTCCTTTATTAGTGTATTTAATTGCATTATCGATTAAGTTTGCAAAAATTTGGGATACACTATATTCATCTCCCAATATATTAAAATTATTGCCTGATGTAATTAGTACTAATTCTAAACCTTTTTCTATTGCAAATGAGAGATATTCATTTTTAAACTTTTCTAAAATATCTTTAACTAAGTCTAACTTTTTGAATACTGCATCATATGATTTAGTTTGAACTTCTGACATATTTAAGATAAGATCGATTGTTCTTATTATTCTTTTACTTGCTGAATTAACGCTATTAAAACCTTTAAATAATTCAGGGTCTAATGTTGATTCGACTTCATCCTTTATCAAGTTAGTAAAACTTAGAATCACATTTATTGGAGTTCGAATTTCGTGGGACATTTGTGCTAAAAATTCTGATTTTAATATTTCTGATTTTTCGGCTATATCTTTGGCTTTTATTAATTCTTGGATCATTCTTGCAATTTCTGATTCATTCCGCTTCTTTTCCGTTACATCAAATACTATCGAATATAAAAACTTATGATCTTTATAAACAAAGGGATTCGAATATACTTCTACATCTCGTAAACTTCCATTTGAAAGTTTATGCTTAAAATGGAAATGATTCACTTCTTTTTTCACTGCTCTATCTATATAATCCAATACTATATCTTTAGGTAACGTATTTATGTCATATAAATAGATACTCTCATTAATATACTTTTTCTCATATCCATAGAAATTAGCTGCGGAATTGTTTGAGTCAATTATTTTTCCACTTCCAATATCCGAAATAAACATTACTGCTTCACTTGATTCAAAAAGTGTCTTAAATTTTTGCTCTTCCTCCAAAAGCAAATTTAATGCGTTTTGCTTTTCTTTCTCTAAATTGATTTTATTTAATGCGAAACTGATATCATTTGCTAATTCGATAAATAATTCATGTTCATCTGCAGAATCTAAATACTCTCTTAGAATTGCTACAGAAATTATTCCAAAGAGATTATTTCCGCTTTTTAATGGAAAAAGCAATGATCCATAAAATTTTGAATTATATAAAATCGAGCATTCAGGACAGTCTTTATTATTCTCCTTAATTATTACTAATTCATTAGTATCTAATACCATTTTATGAATAGGGAATAATTTGTTATTTCCAAAAATATCGTTTATCTCCTCTTTGTTATCGGAGTTTCCGCTATATGCATATTTTCTAATATTTTTATTTCCATCCAACAAAATTATCCAAGATTGTAGGTAGCCTCGTTTTTCGATCAATAATTCACACGTCTCTTTAATTAATTCTCCTTCGTCTTCAATCTTTACGATTAATTGGTTTACATTTCTGATTGCAGCCAAAACAGAGTTTAAGTGAAGAATACTATTCTGATTTTCAACTATTTTTTCAGTTCGATATCTTATAATTTCTTCTTGGTTTTCATATTGAATGGAATTACGTATAACTAATGACATTATGTTGGAGAGAAATTCTAAAGCATAAATAACGAATTGAATTTGCTCGTTTTCGGGAAGATTTAGCAGTAATATCTCCCCTATTTTTTCATCATTATATAATAAAGGAATTATAATTGATTTATATACTTCTTCGTCTTTTGGTAATATAAAAGGAGTTTCAGTTTCAAGTATTTTTATCTTCTTATTCTCGAAATATCTATTTGAAAAGATTAATAAATTTTCTTTATCAAAAATTGATTTAGCTCTTTTGGGATTGATTGTTAGTACTGAAAAGTCAACTTTGGAATTATACTTGTAAATAATAATAGCTTTAGCGCCTGTTAGTTCTCTCAAATGCATCGCAAGAATATCAGCAGCAATATTCGGTTTATGAGATGCTTCTAAGATTTTTTCATATATATCGAATGCCATTTCTCTGAAGGCGTTATCTTTAATCCGTTTGCTCACTCTCTAATCCATTGGACTTATTAGAAAAATTATTAATTATATCTTTGATTCTATTTGATATCACTGCAAAATCAATCTCCATTATTTCATAAGGAAGACCGGTAAATTTAGAAATATCATCGATAACATTAAATGGGATTTCATTTACCTTAGTATCCAAATAGATTAATTTTGTATGACAGTCCTTGAAGAAACCTTTTGCCACTTCTTCGGATAGACCTAATTCATCGATGAAAACTTCTCTCCATCTATGAGTCCATTCAGGCAATAGAAAAAATGCTCCTTCCTTTCTTAATCTTCTGTAATCGTTCTTATTTAATAATATTTCAATACAATTAATTCCGGGCATCCTCACAATTTTATTATCGACTTCCATTTCGTTCATGTGAGGGTGGCAATCTCCAAATATCAATAGTGCTTTTTCATCTTGCTTTACGTGAGCAAGTTTTATATTTAATGATTTTTCTAATTTTTCGGGGTACATATGAAGCATCGATGAAACAAAAGTCAAATCTATATTTAATTTTTCTTTTTTTACAATCTCTTCTAAAATATCTTTAAAAATT
>JBAYVI010000255.1:0-3216 GCA_041674625.1 Melioribacteraceae bacterium
TCATTATATCTTCCTACATTGCTGCCAAAATCACCTAAATAATTAAATTGAATACTCGGAATCAATTCATTAGAAAATCGTTTGTCCAGATAATTCAAAATACCATAGCCTACTCCTTTATTTGGTATTTTTTGTAAAGACTCCTGTACAGTAACCAATTCATTCCCGTTTGAATCAGAAATATCTAATACAAACGGATAAATGCTTGTAAACCACCCAACAGTTCTACCTATATCTATTCCTTCAATAATTTCTTCTCGCCCATGACCTTCCATTTTCACAATACTCTTTTGTATTCCAAAAACATCTCGAATGGCTAGACCTAATCCTGTCAATAATATGTCATTAATTTCTGTATTGTATACATGATGAACCTGGGTTTGCAATTTTTGAGTTAAAGATGTGTCTAATATTAAATGACTAGATCTATTCATTATTGAAATCTTTTCTGTACATATATAATCTCGAGGAAACATTGGTATTATCTCTTTAGAAACTTCTTCCCAATACAATCTCTCCATTTGCATTTTTTCACTCAGCGCATAATCCTTTTGAAGTAATGCCCAACGCTGAAAAGAATCTGTTTTTAATGGTAAACTTATTTGTCCATGTGTTTGATAAGATTCATACAAGTTTGCTATATCTTCAAATAAAATACGCCAAGAAACACCGTCAATTACCAAGTGATGAATGATTAACGCTAAATGATCCCCGGCTGTCATTCTAAAATGACCTACATAGAAAAGTACTCCTGAACCAATATTAAGACTTGATTGTAATTCATCCCCTATTTTATGTAATGACTCTAATTCATTTGATTCTTCTCGCAAATCATAAAATTTAATCTTATAATGAGCTTCTGAAGAGTCCTCATTATATTGAAACCATGAATTATTCTCAAATTTGTAAATCATTCGTAAAGCATCATGATGCAAAACCAAAGTTGATATCGATTGTTCCAATATAGCAGAATCTATTGCCGCTTTACTCCTTAATATTACAGATTGATTGTAATGATTTTTGTTAGGTATCATTTCACTTTCAAAGAAATAATTTTGAATAGGTGTTAATGGAATTAGTCCTTCCACTTCCGATTGATCAATAACTACTGCATTAGACTCTACTAGTTTAGCTAAGTCTTCTATAAAAGGATTTTGTAAAATCTGTGTTACTTTTAAAATGTAATCTTGCTCTTTCAATAACGAAACTATCTGAATGATTTTAATAGAATCACCTCCCAAATTATAGAAATTATCTTTTATACCAATATTTTCATGTTTTAATACTTCTGACCAAATGGAAACTAAAAGTTCTTCCATTTCTGTTCTAGGGGCTACATATTCTTTTCTTATAAGATCTTTCCCATCTATTCCAGGCAAGGCCTTTCTATCTATCTTTCCATTCGGGGTTAATGGCAGTTTTTCTAATGCCACATAAAAACTAGGAACCATATATTCCGGTAGTTTCTTTTGCAGAAATTCTTGCAATTTAGATTTATCTATATTTGAAGTAGATATAAAATAAGCGACTAATGATTTCTCACTATTTATCTCTTTTGACTCAACCACAACTTGTCTTAAATCCTCTGAATACTGCGAAATTATACTCTCTACTTCCCCTAATTCAATTCTGTATCCTCGTATTTTTACTTGCTGGTCTTTTCTGCCCAAAAACTCAATATTACCGTCAGGTAACCATCTGGCCAAATCTCCAGTATCATACATTCGCTCACCTTCTATAAAAGGATTTGCGATAAACTTCTCTTTAGTGAGTTCCGGATTGTTTAAATACCCTCTCGCCACACCTGCTCCCGAGACATACATCTTACCTGTTACGCCTAATGGCAATGGCTCTAATGCTTCATCTAAAATGTATATTTGGGTATTGGATATTGGCCTGCCAATTGGGATAATTGACTTATCAAAATCATTTTTGGTTACCTTATAAATCGATACACAAACAGCACATTCGGTAGGTCCATATGCATTATAATAATCAATCCCTGATTCCGCTATAGCTATTGCTTTAGTTGTATTAGCTGATTCTCCAGCCGTAATCACACATCGTAATCCTGAAATATCTTTTTCAGACAATAATCCTAAATAACTTGGAGGAAAAGTGACTACTGATGCTTTTGTTTCTTTTAAAAAGCTTATAAACTGATCCTTGTCTTTAATTATTTCTTCTGTCGGAATACATAATGTAGCACCACTATACAAACTCATCATAATCTCATATATAGTTGCATCAAAAGCAACAGAAGCAAACCACACCACTTTATCACTTTCAGTAATTCCTATAAATTTAATCTGGTCAGAAGACATATTTACATTACTGTTATGTGTTACCATAACCCCTTTAGGCTGTCCTGTGGAGCCCGATGTATAAATTACATAAGCAAGGTCTTTAGATGAAATTTCTAAATTTAAATTATCTCTTTTATTACTGTCAAAATTTATTGCTTTTAGATTTAAAATCTCACAATTACTAATATCTAAATTGGAGCTATCAGTAATTAATAAATTTAAACTACTGTCTTCTATTAAATAGTTAATTCTTTCTTGAGGATAGTTAGTGTCTATTGGTAAATAAACTGCTCCTAACTTCAAAATTGCCAATAATGAAATTATTCCATTATCTGATTTAGGTAAAAATACGCCAATTATATCTCCTTTATTTATGCTATGTTTGGAAGAAATATAATTTGCTAATCGGTTAACCTTTTCGTTTAATTCAATATAAGTAAGTTCCTTTTGTTTAAATTCAATAGCAACATTATTAGGGGTTCTTGTTACCTGTTCCTCAAATAAATCAACTATAGTCTTATCCTTCTGATATTTTACTTCAGTATCATTGAACTCTTCTAATAATTGGTGTCTCTCTTTTTTAGGTAGTAATATGTATTCCGACAAATCAGATTCCATATTATTTTCTAAATTAACTATAAACTCTTTAAAATGCTGAACTAGATAGCTAATAATTGATTTCTTTATGAAACCTTCTAAATAAGAAACATTAATTTCTATACTCCCAATCTCATTTACTTTTACATCAAACAAAACGCCATTGCAATCTAACTTAGAGTCGGAATTAATACTTACACTATAATTAGACATAATACTTAAATCTTTAACCCTGGTTTTTTCAGATAAAAGGTCATTATTAAAATCAGAATATTTTAATGTCTCTAAAATTTCAAGTTTTATTTTTTGAAGA
>JBAYVI010000256.1:0-3204 GCA_041674625.1 Melioribacteraceae bacterium
CGGTAGAGCAAAGGACTGAAAATCCTTGTGTCGGGGGTTCAATTCCCTCTCTGCCCACATCCTCAAATCCGGTTACCGAACCGGATTTCTTCTTTTAAACCATCCGTTATTCATAAAAATATTTCTTGACAATAATAACGCAAAACGTTAATATATTCTCATGATAAAATCATTTTCAGATAAAACCACTGAAAGGTTATTCGTTAGGCATATTGTAAAAGAATTGCCTTCTGATATTTTGAAAACTGCATATAGAATATTATTAATGATAAATGCCGCCGGGAATATAAATGATTTAAGAATACCGCCGGGTAATCGACTCGAAAAACTTGCAGGAAATTATACTAATCTTTATAGCATTAGAATAAATGATAAATGGAGAATTATCTTTCAATGGTTTGAAAATGACGCTTATGAAGTAAAAATTATAGATTATCACTGAGGTAGTAAAATGAAAGAAATTAAAATAGCCCCTATCCATCCAGGTGAAATTCTTTTAGAAGAATTTATGATACCATTAGGTGTTTCTCAATATAAATTGGCAAAAGCTATCGGACTTCCTATTTCAAGAATAAATCAGATCGTATTAGGTAAACGAGTAATCACTGCCGAAACTGCTTTGCTACTTTCAAAATATTTTAATCTTACCGAAACATTTTGGCTTATTCTCCAAAACAGTTATGACTTAGAACTAGCTAAAGATAAACTCAAAAATAAAATATCATCGTAAAATCAATATAAGTCTTAATTGAATATATTATTAAATTTGAGTATACAACTAGGCTATGAACCAAATATCTTACTTACTAACTTTTTCCAACAAATAGTAGTGATTGGAAATATGAAAGAATTCATTGGAAATGAAAAATGATAAAAATAATTTTAAATAATGATAGGATATTTAATAAAGAAATATTGGAGGTTTTAGAAGAAAATCCGGACTTATTAGGAATAGATGAAAATATTTGTAATTATTTAAAGTCTAAAATAGATACCCGGGAAGAGGAAAAAATAGTAAATAATATGGTGGGAGCTCCTAAAGAGAATTATGACATTTTAAATGATACCTCATATGTAGGTAATATAATACTATTGTATAACCCGATTATCGAATTTTGGGAAATAGAAATTTTAGTATTTCAAAAATATCGTAAAAATGGGTATGCTAAAGATGCCCTGAGAGATCTAATAAATTTATATCCTGATAGAAAATTTGAAGCTAATATTTTATGTAAAAACAATAATATCAAAACCTTACAAAAATATTTTATTGAATTGGGTTTTGAAAAAACAGATAATGGTTTAGTTAATTCAAAAAATGACATTGTATATAATTTCAGAAAATCTAAAAAGAAGACTATAAGTATTATCGCTTCTGCATACTTACAACCAATTTCAGATTTACTATTCAATTTGCTGAAACGTAGCAATGGAAATGTTAATGAAGTACAAACAAGTGAACTCGAAAATGGGTACTCTGCCGCTATTTGTATTTTGCTTGTTGCTTGTTTTGAATCCTATGTTATGAGTGATATTTATTTTAACAAAAATGATGAAGTTAAAAATCCCATAGGTTATATTAAAAAATATCGAAAAGATTTTCCATACCTAACTGAGATTATTGAGTGCTATGTTGTTAGAGACTTGCTACTTCATAATCATATCTGGGAAATCGAACATACTTCATATGATTTTAAATTTATAAATAAAAGAATTTCTTCTATTAGCGGAGACAAGAAGTTCGCAAAACATGTTAATTTGCCAAAAATGATTACCAACAAGCTAGAATTAAATATTAACCCTATTCGGATAAATAGACAAGATGTTAAAAAAGTACTAAAAGTTATTTGGGAAAGTTTAAATCATTTTTCAAATGATGAGAACTCAGAAATTTATTTAAATTATAATGTAGTTTTTTTTGACGGTGTGGCTATTAGTTTTAGGGAAGTATATGAAAGAATTATGGTTAATTTAGAACCTCACGATGTATAGTATTTCATAGAGAATTGGCAAATCACGATCCAAACCTATATATTTAAGAAAACCAAATGAACTATTATGAACAAAAATGAAATAAAAAAGCGTATTGTAAGTTTATTAGAAGGGGAATCGGAAATTGAGAAGATTATAATTTTCGGTTCTTTTAATAATACTGAAACTCCTAATGATATAGATATTGCTGTGGTACAGAATAGTTCAGAAAATTATTTATCACTAGCGATGAAATACCGTAAATTGACCAGAAGTATCTCTAAAGAAATAGCGATCGATATTTTCCCAATAATTGCTAATAAAGAAAGTCTTTTTTTCAATAAAGAAATCTCCACCGGAGAAACTATCTATGCGAGAAGAAATTAATAGTTGGTTAGAGTATTCTCAAGAAAATATCAAAGCTGCTCAAGTTTTACTTGAAAGTGAACTATTTAATCCCTGCCTCCAAAACGTACAACAATCCATAGAAAAATCTTTAAAGTTCCTTTCGCTTGTTAAAGGTATTCCTATCAAGAAAACTCATAATATAATGGAGTTAAAATCTATCTTAGAAAAAAATGATATTATAGTTGATCTTACTGAAGACGAATGTGATTTTTTAGATAGTATTTATTTACCTTCAAAATATCCTATTGGTAGCGCATTACCTGATTTTTATGCTGATCATAAAGTTTGCAGTAATTCAATTCAGTTAGCCGAAAGAGTTCTCAAGGAAGTTATCCTTTTATCAAGATAAATTTAGTAAACCTCTGCCAGTATTTTGTTCTTCATTCCAATATGTTTTTTACCTTATATCTTATCATGTTTTTTTGTAAACGTTTTTATCATTATTTTTAATCATTAAGAAATGAGAAAATTATGACTACCGTTTTAGATAAAGCGCCATTTGGCTTTGCTTACCTAAAAATTATACTTGGCGAAAATAATGAGCCAATTGATTACAGCTTTATTGAGGTAAACAAGTTATTTGAAAAAATTACCGGATTTGAGTCTGAAGATATTATAGGTAAGCACTTATCTGAACTGACTTCTATGGCGAATAGCTTAGATCTAGATTGGAATGCAGTTTATAAACCATCAAACTATAAAGATGATAATAACGGTTTTGAATGGTATTCGAAATTGTTAAAACGTTGGTATAATATAGAAGTTTATTCACCCGAAGAAGGTTATTTATCAACAGTTTATACCGATATATCATCTAGAATACCC
>JBAYVI010000257.1:0-3198 GCA_041674625.1 Melioribacteraceae bacterium
AACTTCGAGCTATTTTGGTATTCAAAGCCGATGGATATTTTAAAAGGAAATGGGTTGTTGGTGTTGTAGGAGGAGGGAAATTGTGACGGCATCCATTGCCGTGAACTTGAGTCCACCGCATTGATTATAACAACCAAAGCCACCAGAAGGGGTGGCTTTTGAAGGCTATGGAAGCTATATTGAGATCGAAGATTATATTTTGGCTATTTCTTTAGTCGAGAAAGGAATATCGTCGATGTAGGTTTCATTGTCCAGAGTAAATTCCGAAGTTTCCATTTCCATTGAATCTGCTGCAATTTCTGCTGTGTTGAATGGAATATCCCTGATGTAGCTTTCATCTGTCAACTGGTAGGTATCGGTTAGCGAAACATCAACCAGGCTATCGAAAATTTGTCCTGTGTTGAAAGGGATATCATCGATATAAGCTTCTTCGGTTAAAGCAGCTATTGTTGGAGGTGTGTTGGCATTTACATGGAGTACGAAGGTGAGCAGTGTAAGAGCGAGTGAGTATTTAACAAGTGTTTTCATGACGTTGTATATTTTAAAGTTTCTTAGTTTCTGAAGCAAAACTACCACGAAAAAGGGCGCTTGTAAATCGGTTTTAGGCGAATGGGGGAACTACTTCGGTAGTTGGGGAATGGGAGCGGTTAATGGGAATAAATGGCAAAAATTTTGATTGTTACCGATCCTCCCTATTCAAATAGCTTTCAAGCAATGTTTATTCCAGAACAATAACATTAATTTTGGTGTTTTAATGAAAACAAAAACCAACTAATCATGAAGAAATCTATATTTTTTTATTCCTTGTATTTGTCTTAATGGGTTCCATTGCCTCAATGGCAGGGCAGTAATCTGAAAGAGAGGACCGCTTCTGATCCATCCTTCAGTCGTGGGATATTCCCTGCCAAATAATTCGTAACTTGCGCTAACCAAAAGTACTCAAATGAAAAAACATGTTGTACATCTTCGCCTGCTCGTTATCGTCCTGATTATTTTATCCAACAGTTCCTTTGCCCAATGGAATATGGCCTCTGGACTTGATGGTGCGGAAATCCCTGCCATGGTAAGCATCGATTCCATGCTCTTTGCTATTTCGGCCGACAGGGGTGTGTATTCCAAATCCGATACAGGTAATTGGGAATCATCCCTTGATGACAAAAGCCTACATAAGTTATGCAAAGCAGGCAGTTGTTTATTCGCCTATAGTAATTACGATCATACCGCAAGGAGTTATGATTGTGGAGCAACATGGGAAGAAGTCTATACCCTGAACAATCCCGTTGAAATGTTTAGCATTGATACTGTTATTTTTTATGGATATTCTGGCAATAAGAAACGCTCATTTGATTATGGCACAACCTATGATACCGTTCTGCCTCCTACTCAAGACCCCGGTTATTCATATTTGTGTGACGACAGCCTTTTGTATGCTGAAATCTATGACGGTTATGAGACTCACAAACTCTTTTATTCGAGTGATTATGGAAACACCTGGGATTCGCTGCCTACGACCGGTCTTTTTAGTCAGCCAGAGGTTTGGGTACAAAAATTACAATACCTGAATGGAACTTTCTGGCTACAATTCAGTCCTATTATTACAGGATATACTGGTAGCAGCCTCTGCATTTATAATCCTAATTTGAAAATATGGTTTAATGTAACCAACAACCTCCCTAATTTTACTACAATTAAAACCTTGTTTGAATATTATGGCAATATCTTTTGTAGCATTGATGGATATCCTGTTTTTCGATTTAACTATGCCGATTCATCCTGGGTTCAATTTGCGGACGGAACTAAAAATGTAAATCAGTTTTTATTGCATCAGGACGAACTTTATTGCGCCACAGATCAAGGAGCTTGCTCGTTAGATACAAACGGGACGTGGACGACATTCAACATAGGATTGAACCACCGCGATATTTCTTCCATTGACACCTATGGTGGCAACATATACGTCACAGCAAACAATGAATTGTTTTATTCGGAAGACAAAGGAGAACACTTCATAAGAAAAGAAAATGCTTATGGTTTTCAAATTATTACCACTGACTCGGTTTTTTATCTGGTTTCGGCTCATGAATATAGTATGTCATGGGACCAAGGTAGCACATGGCATTCCTTTTCAGAAAATCTGGAAGATACATTCAATAGAGAACTTATCCACTTGAGTATAGCGCCTGATTATTATTACATTGGTTCATGGAGGGGTTTATACAGATCCCCCACTGATTCCATTGTCTGGACAAAGGTTGAAGGCGGACCGATCGATCCGGATTTCATTGTTGGGAATGTAGAGGCAATCGAAAATACAGTTATGGTGGGGGAATATCTGTATGCCCAAAGGATGTATTTTTCTGATGACAATGGAAATACCTTTACCGACTATGACGAATTCGGTACATTAGTTAAAAACGAGCAATCCTATTATTTGCTTAAAGACAGTATATTCTACAGTGATGATTTGGTGCAATCATGGCAAAGTATGCCGGTTAATATAAACTGGTTTCATGGGCAATGTATTGACAGAAAAGGAGATACACTCATTTTAGGTGGCGACAGTAATTATAATCCGATAATTAGGATGACCTGGGATCAGGGCGAAAGCTGGATAGATCTTATTGATGACCTTTCTGTGTTGCAATCTTGGTCGGGTCAAACCTCCGTGAAACAACTGAAAATTGTGGATGGCAGGATTCTGGTAGGCAATCCCAGATATGGTCTTTGGTTTCGCGACGATATTCTCACAGGGGCAAATGAAAATCCGGTTTCAGATGAAACAGATAATATTTCGGTAAATGTCTACCCCAATCCTTTTTCAACTACCACTACCCTCGAATACACGCTGCCACATGCTTCAAAATTGGAAATAAAATTCTACAATCACCTTGGAAAGCAAGTGGATTATACCAACGCGAATCAATCAGAAGGAAAGCAGCGGGTGATTTGGAAACCAGAAAAACTTCCTTCAGGAGTATATACTTTTACCCTTAAGACCAGTGAAAATACTGCTTCCGGACAATTGGTGCTTGTGAAATGATTTTATTGCAAAGCAATCTTTAAACCAGAATACCTTCTTTATAAAATTCAACAATCATGACATTATAATCCTGCAATCAGCAAGGATTGTTTTTTCTTAAACAAAAACATTAAATTTGGTGTCTTGTTGATAACCAAAACCAATTAATCATGAAGAAA
>JBAYVI010000258.1:0-3174 GCA_041674625.1 Melioribacteraceae bacterium
ACCGCCAAATATGAGTATTGAATCCCATTTATAGCATCTAACACATACTGCGATTTTGGGTAGTCATTTAATACTTGATTATAATAAACATTTGCAGAATCATACACACCCAAATTAAAATAAGAATCACCACTCGAATACAATGCTACCGGAACCAATTCAGATGTTGGATATTTTTCTATTAGTTGTAAATAGCTTGAAATTGCACTACGATATTGACCATTTTGAAAGTTAATCCATCCGATAACATATTGAGATTCATCTTTATAATTTGATCTTGGAAACTTTGATTGGAGCGACCTAAATTCATTTATTGCTTCCTCCGATTTACCCGATTTATATAGTGCCTGGGCATATTGATAATATGCTGCATCGCTATTTAAGTTTTTCGATTCCTTGAATAAATCAGAATAAATAGTACTTGCTCTATCATAATTTTTCATACCGTAATAACTATCGGCAAGTCGAAATTTTGCATCACTAACTCTATTATCAGTTCTATATTTCTTAATAAAATCATTGAATTGAGCAATTGCATTAGTAAAATTTTTCTGATTAAAAAATGCATACCCTTTACCATAAATCACTTGTTTATCTATTTCTTTTTCAGAATTTTTAATAAGATTATAATGTTTTATAGCATTATTAAATTCACCAAGGGCTGAATAGGATTCTGCAAGATAGAAGTTCACTTTATCTTGCTCAAAGTCGTTAAATCTATTTTTCAATTCTAAAAGAAATCTGATAGAATTTTCATATTTAGTCATATAGTATTCAGAAATACCTAGTCCAAGCAAAGCACGACCATAAAGTGGGTCAGACAAATCCAGATCACCTAGTCCGGATTCGTAAAAAGATTTAGCATCAGAATACTTACTTTGATTCATTCTGATTTCACCAAGTAGAATACTGCTTTTTGCTTTTGTAGATTTATCCCGAGATTTAAGTGCCCTCAAAAGAAATTTTTCAGATTCTTCGGTATTACTTTTTCTATAATTAACCGAGCCAATATTTAACTGCGCCATCTCAGCATATTTATGTTCAGGATATTTTTCAATAAATTCCTTAAACAATTCGATTGAACGATCGAAATTACCGATATATTTTTGAGTTTCGGCTTTCCAGAAAAATGAAGTTATTGCCACAGAATCATCAGCATTTACCGAAAGTGAATCAAATATTTTATATGCATTATCATAATTTTCTTTTTGAAAATATATCCAAGCTAATGACAATTGTGATTTATTTTTTATCTCTTCGGGGATATTATAATTGGAGGAAAGGTCTGTAAATATATCTTCTGCCTTTGAATAATCTCTCGTCCTAATCAAAGAACTCGCAAGGTAATATTGAGAAGTAATTTTGTCGTCAAAAGCTAACTGATTGGTTAATGGATCGCTTAATTCTAAAACCGAATTATCGAACGATTTTAAATGATAGTTTGCAATCCCAATTCTATACTGTGCCAATGGAGCTAATTCATCATTCTGATAATAAGTTAAAAGTTCATCATAGTATTTTATTGCCTCATCGTGCTTATTTAATTTTTCGTAAACAATACCTAAAGAGTAAATAGAATTAACCAATTTGGTATTGTTCTCTTTTAAGTCATACGCTTTTAATAAATATTCTTCTGCTTCATAATATCTTTTATTTTGAAGGAATGTTTCGCCAATCCAATATTGTGCTTCTTCAAAATTATTGCTATTTGGAAAAATGTTCAGCAGCATTAAAAATTTTTCTCGGCTTTTTCTATACTCTTTATTGAAAAAATATAATTCACCCAATCGATAAAGTATCTGTTCATTAAAAGTCGAATTTGGGAATAAATCCAATGCCTCCTCAAATTCTGAGATCGCACCATCATATTCTTTTAAATTATAAAGCGAAAGCGCAGAGAAATAGAATACTGCTGATTTAGTATCGTCATTTACCGAAACATCTTTTTTAATATTGCTAAAAAAATTATAAGCATTAGTAAATTCATTTCGATTAAGTAGGTCAATTCCATCAGTAAGTTTAGGCGAATATGGTTGTGCATTTAACACAATGGTAACCGCAAATAGTAGTAAAAGGAGTTTCTTCATATTGTCTTATCATTTAATAGAAAGATTAATTTATTATGACAGCCAAATTTAAGAAAATAATAAGTGAGTTTTCAGATTATACGATTCAGATTCAACATCAGTTCCAAAATATTTTGCTGTAAAAAGTAAAGAAGGGGAAGAAAAAAGCCCTCAAAATAGAGGGCTAAAGAAATCTATTTCAATAAATTAATTTCATATTCACTTAACTTGCGGTATTGCGGATCTTTCTTAGCTAATTCGAAGTTCTCTTTTGCTTTAGCTATATCATCTTTGCGCTTGAAACCGAGACCTTTATAGTAATAAGCTGCTCCTTTAAGAGAAGAAACTTTTAATCCAAGCACTTTATCAGAACTTGCAATTCCTTTATCAAAATCGCCATTTTCAATATATGTAATTGCTAAAGAAAGAAGAGCAGCGTCATAAGGGAAATAATTAACGGCTTCATTTAAGTTTTCAATTGCTTTTGCGTAATTGCCATCTTTCTTGTTTTGATCACCCAATTTAGTCAAAGATCTCGAAATATATTCTCTTGCTTTATCTTTAAGTGATTTTTGTTTAGTCAATTGTTCAAATTTTTTGAAAGCTTCCACAGCTTCTGAATATTTTCCATCCTGAAAAAGAGTACCACCAAGTCCATTGTAAGCAACATCAAAATTAGGAGCAACTTGAATAGCAGAATTAAAAGCATTTTCAGCGGCATCTAATTTATTTAATTTACGAAGAGTAACGCCCATCTGATAATAAGTCCTATGGTCTTTTTCGATTTTGAGAGCTTCTTCATATTGTTTTAGTGCACCATCATAGTTGCCGGATTTCATAAGCTTATTACCTTCATTGTAAGCTTTAGCAGCATCCGGAGCCATCGATTTATCCTGAGCATTAATTGTAATCACCGAGAAAAGGAACAGAACTAACATAGATAGAGTTATTTTCTTCATACTTATATCCTTATAAATTGAGGTTAAAGAGATGGTGCGGAAAGCGGGACTCGAACCCGCACGCTCGAACGAGCACTACCCCCTCAAAGTAGCGTGTATACCAATTTCACCACTTCCGCATTATCAGATGTGCAAAATAAATTCTTGAG
>JBAYVI010000259.1:0-3168 GCA_041674625.1 Melioribacteraceae bacterium
ACGGTTTTGAATGGTATTCGAAATTGTTAAAACGTTGGTATAATATAGAAGTTTATTCACCCGAAGAAGGTTATTTATCAACAGTTTATACCGATATATCATCTAGAATACCCGACTCTAAATCAAAACAATCAAAAATTAATGAAAGTGAAGAAAAGCAAAACTTCCTTAATCAGTTTTATAAAAAATTATTCTCGCAGAATGCACTTGGAGTTATTTATCAATTTCAATATTTCCCAGATGGACGTAATTGTTTCCCTTATGCCAGTGAAAATATTTGGGAAATATATGAAGTAACACCGGAAGAAGTAAAAACGGATTCTACAATAGTTCTAAATAGACTGCATCCTGAGGATTATGATTCGGTTATTGAGGCGATGTTGAAATCGTTCGAAACACTTGAAATATGGGAATGTGAATATAGAGTAAATTTGCCTAAAAAGGGTCTTAGGTGGTTACAAGGAATATCTAAACCTGAAAAACTTGATGATGGTAGTGTCGTTTGGAATGGTTACATGTCCGATATCACCGAAAAAAAATGTGCTGATTTAGAGCTGCAAAAAAGCGAACTTCGTCTAAAAAGTATTATAGAAGGAACACAGGTTGCAACATGGGAATGGAATATTCAAACTAATGAAACAGTTTTTAACGAGCGTTGGGCTGAAATTATCGGTTATACTTTAGAAGAATTATCTCCTGTTAGTATTGAAACTTGGATAAAATATACACATCCTGATGACTTAAAAAAATCAAATGAACTTCTAGAAAAACATTTTTCCGGTGAAATAGATTATTACGAGTTCGAATCAAGAATAAAGCATAAAGACGGTCGTTGGATTTGGATATTAGATAGAGGGAGGGTTGTATCGTGGGACAGTGAAGGGAAGCCCCTCATGATGACAGGTACTCATTCTGATATTTCAAAACGGAAAAAAGCTGAAGCCTTGCTGGTACAAACCCGAGAAAATTATGAAATGTTTTTTAATTCAATCGACCATTTTCTTTTTGTTCTTGATGAAGCCGGGAATATGATTCATGTAAATAATACTGTTATCAATAGGCTGGGATATAGTTGGGATGAACTTAATGGAAATTCTGTTTTAATGGTTCACCCACCGGAAAGAAGAGAAGAAGCAGGACGAATTGTGGGCGAAATGTTAGCAGGTTCTGCTGATTTTTGCCCGGTTCCACTTCTAACTAAATCTGGCAAACAAGTACCTGTTGAAACAAAGGTTACTAGTGGTATTTGGGATGGAAAGCCTGTTATATTTGGCGTTTCAAATGATATAGCTAAGATTCAATTGTCTGAAGAAAAATTCTCAAAAGTGTTTTACTTAAATCCTTCTGCTTGTGGTATTAGCGATTTAGAAACAGGGCATTATCTTGAAGTTAATGATGCTTTTTATTCATTATTAGGGTTTAACAAAAACGAAGTTATTGGTAAATCAGCTCTTGAATTAAAAATATTGACAAAAGAATCAATTGAACATATTATGAGTAATTCAAACTCCAAAGGTGGAGTATTTGAAGTTGAAGCAGAGTTAAGAGCTAAAAATGGCGATATAAAACAAGTTGTTTTATACGCAGAAAATATTAATGTACAAGATAAAATATTGCGATATACAGTAGTTTACGATGTTACTGAAAAAGCAATTGCTTCTAAAAAAATTAAAGAGAATGAAGCTAGATTTAAAGCATTATTTGATTCATCTTTACTACCGACTTTTTTAACTGAAAACGGTATTTGCACCGGGCAAAATTATGCAGCAGAACAGTTGTTTGGATATACTAACGAGGAAGCTATTGGGAAAAATATAAGTGATTTGATGGCAGATGAATCGAAAGAACTTATTAACAAAAACAGTTTTTCTAACATGACTCTGAGATATGAAGCAATAGCCCAAGACAAAAATGGGAGGAAAATTCCGGTTGAAATTCAAGGAAAGACTATTGAATTGGATGGTAAATCGATTAGAATCACAAGCTTGGATGATATATCAGAAAAGAAATTAGCTCAAGAAGAGATTTCCAATTACATTAAAGATATTAAAGTGGCACATGATACGATGGAGCAAACTGCAAATGAGTTGTTTGAGTTAAATTCAAAACTTGAAGAATCTGAAAAAAGATTAATAGAATCAAATGCCAATAAAGATAAATTCTTCTCAATTATTTCGCATGATTTAAAAAGTCCATTTAGCGGTATTCTTGGATTAACAGAGATGTTAGTTTCCGATTATGTTGAGCTGACTTCAGATGAAATCAAAGAAATGATTCACCTATTACGAAAATCATCTGTAAACTTTTACGAATTTCTAGAAGATTTGCTTGAATGGGCAAGAACTCAAACTGATAGAATGGACTATGAATTTAAGAGCATCGATTTCTATAAAACAAGTATTAAAGCAATTGATCTTCTTAAAACAAATGCTCAGAATAAAAATATATTCTTAAAAAACGATGTTAAAGAAAACTCAATTGTTTATGCTGATGAAAAAGCTGTTGAAACTGTTTTGCGTAACTTAATTACAAATGCAATCAAATTTACTCAACCTAATGGCATAATTAAAGTAAAAACCGAAGATAGAGATAATGAAATAGCTATCTCTGTTACAGATAATGGAATAGGAATGAGTGAAGAGGATAGAAGTAAATTATTCAAAATAGAAGTACACCATACTTCAGTAGGCACATACAACGAAGTTGGCACCGGAATTGGACTTATATTATGCAAAGAGCTTGTAGAAAAACTTGGTGGCAAAATATGGGTTGAAAGTGAAATCGGGAAAGGCAGTAAATTTATTTTTACATTGCCAAAAATGTTATCTTGACCTTTAAAATTCAATTTAGTCTAGCTCGGAAAATATGATGAATAAGAAATCTCCAAATCTCCATTATTATATCGGCGGAATCATTCTGTTCTCCGTAATAATATTCTTCTTTTTTTCGCGAGACAATGAAATTAAAACTAATGAAGATTCGGCAAAGACGATAATAATTGCCGGGCACATCTCAGAAGCTCACCAAATACTTATAGAGAACTTTAACAAAAAACATCTCGGAAAGATTCAAGTAAAATCAGTGAATCTTAGTTTCCAAAAATTTAGCACCGATGAACAAAAGGAATTATTCGCTCGTTTTCTGAGAAGTGAAAGTGATAAAATTGAT
>JBAYVI010000260.1:0-3160 GCA_041674625.1 Melioribacteraceae bacterium
GCTATACATAGCTCACATCCTTTACATTTTTCGATATCAATTACGATATCACCTTTTACTTTTGCCATTTACACCTCTATTTTATTAGCATAAAGGAAATCTTTTTAATTAATTAAGAACAATCGTGCCAATCTATTTTAACTCAAAAATGCTTTTAAGAGTTGAAAAACCAAATTAAATCTACTAAATGTTCCTTCCGTCTCTATAACTTTTCAAAGTTGAGAAATTCTATTTCTTAACTAAGAAACAATAAATAATCGGATATTTCGCTCCAATATATAGAAAAATGAAATGCCCAGCAAGAGCCAATTTCCCTCAGGAGTGCACCAGCTAATTCAATGACCCTGCATGTTTATCTGCATGATAAGAACTTCTTACTAATGGTGCTGATTCTACAGCTTTGAAACCTAACTGCAAACCGAAATCTTTGTATTCCTTAAATTCATCTAAAGTAACATATCTCGAAACAGGAAGATGATTCTTAGTCGGCTGTAAATATTGCCCTATCGTCATAATATCACATCCCGCATTATTGAGGTCTTTCATCAGCTCCAATACCTCTTCCTTAGTCTCACCAATGCCCACCATTATACCGCTCTTTGTACGCAATTCCCGTTTCTTAAACCAAGTAATTACTTCCAAACTTCTCGTGTATTTCGCCTGCGGTCTTACTCCATGATATAATCGATTAACAGTTTCCATATTGTGATTTAAAATGTCAGGAGGATTTTGCATAATTATCTCAAATGCTTTTGCATCTCCTTTGAAATCGGGAATCAATATTTCTATCGTTGTACTATCCCCCATTTTTTCTCTTATCTGACGAACACATTCTGAAAATATCCCCGAACCGCCATCTGATAATTCATCACGATTTACTGACGTGATAACAACATGCTTTAGTCCTAATGTTTCGACTGATTCTGCTACTCTGCGCGGCTCATCTAAATCTAATTCATTCGGCATCCCTAATTTAATATTACAAAATCCACAACTTCTCGTACATGTATCACCCAATATCATAAACGTTGCAGTTTTTCTATTCCAACATTCAGCTAAGTTAGGACATTTTGCTTCCTCGCAAACTGTATTAAGTTTGGAAGTTCTCATCAGTTTATAAACATCTTTATAATTCGATCCGCTCGGAAGTCTTACTTTTAACCAATCTGGTCTTTTACCGAGATCAACTTTCTCTTTTTCTATCGCTTCTTTGAATTGCTGTTGATGCTGATTTATTTTACTCATACAATCCCTGTATCAAAATTTTCCAATATATCTTTAATTAATTTAAGAAATTTTCCGCCTAACATACCATCCACTAATCGATGGTCATGACTTAATGATAAATACATCATCGGCTTAATAGCAATCGTATCCATTCCATCGACTTCCACGACTACCGGTTTTTTTGTAACCGCACCGATTCCTAAAATTCCTACTTCCGGCTGATTAATAATCGGCGTTCCGAATAATGAACCAAATACACCATAATTAGTTATGCTGAATGTACCATCCATTATATCATCAGGTACTAATTTTTTATTGCGTGCTTTATAACCTAATTCTGCAATCGCTTTTGCTAATCCAACAACATTTTTTTCATCCGAGTTTTTTATATTCGGAACAATTAATCCGTTCGGCTCTACGGCAACCGCAATTCCAAGATTAATATTTTTCTTTACTAAAATATTATTCCCATCAATCGATGCATTTAGGAATGGATATTCTTTTAATCCCTTAATTACTGCATAAGAAATGAACGGCATATATGTTAGTTTTACACCTTCCGAAGAAAGGAATTTATCTTTATTTGTATTTACGAAATTATGAACCTTAGTCATATCGATTTCGATAACTGCCGTAACATGCACCGATGTATCTTTACTATTTTTCATGTGGTACATAATTCTTTGACGAATATTATCCATAGGGATTATTTCCACTGCACCCTTAGACTGCGGTTGCAATTGTTGTTTAGAACCTGAGGAACTATAAGAAGGAGTGTCCTCGGAACGAACCATTTTAGGTTCATTAATATTCGAAGTTCTCGAATAATTCTCTTTAGTATTACTTTGTCCACCATAAGTTTCTTGCGTTGAGGAAGCGGATTTTGTGCCTCTGCTTTTTATATATTCTAAAATATCTTTTTTAGAAACTCTTCCGCCCAAACCTGTACCGCTGATTCTTTCTAATTCATCATAACCGATACCTTCGGTCTTAGCAATATTCATAACTAATGGAGAATAAAAACCGCTTGATGCACCGCCTTGATTGCGACCAGCCTCACCTGCTGAACTACCTGATATATTATCCGATGCACTACCGGCATCACCAGACTTATTATTTGCTCCGACTGATTCTGCACCGTCCGTGCCCCGTTCTGCATTACGACTTCCGTTACCGTTTGCGTTTATAGCAGAACCTGCCAAACTACTTCCACTTCCCGATTCTGCCCTATTTCCTTCACCAGAGGCCCTATCCGCAGCATCCGCTTTCACTAATCCCGCAGTAGTTGAAATTCGTGCTACTGCCATCCCCACTTCCACAGTCTCCTGCTCTTTCACTAATATTTCGGCAAGATAACCTTCCTCGGCACTCGGCACTTCTGTATCAACCTTATCCGTACTTATCTCAAAAATAATTTCATCTTTCTTTATCTTATCGCCCACCTGCTTATGCCATTTGATAATAGTCCCTTCCATTACGGATTCGCCCATCTTAGGCATCGTAATATCAATCAACTCACCGCCCACTTGTGTAGTTGATGGAGTTTCTTTTGGCTTTGCTTCCTCTTCTTTTTGTACCGATTCCTCACCACCCGTATCGATAATTGCAACAACAGTATCTACATCCACAGTCTCCTGCTCAAATACCTTTATATCAGAAATTATTCCTGTCTCAGGTGCTGGTATTTCGGTATCAACTTTATCTGTACTTATTTCAAATATTATCTCATCCTTCTTTACACTATCACCTTTTTTCTTATGCCATTTAATTAAAGTTCCCTCATTAATACTCTCGCCCATTTTAGGCATCACGACTTCCACTTTCATCTTTGGCTCCTTAGTATAATAGAATTTCTTTTAATGATGAATAAATTTTATTTCTCGAAGGTAAAACGAAACCTTCCAAATTTGGATGAAACGGTATTGGAGTGTCA
>JBAYVI010000261.1:0-3142 GCA_041674625.1 Melioribacteraceae bacterium
AAAGAGGAAAGAAATCGTTATTTTGAGAATGCAATCTTTTTAGATAATCCGATTATAGAAATATCGTCTTCGCAAATAAGAGAGAGAATTAAAAACAATTTACCGGTAGATTATTTATTACCGGAATCCGTACATAAATATATTATACAACAAAAATTATACAGATAATAAATGATAAAAGAAGAAACGATTGAAAAAATATCAGTAGAAAATAAGAAAGCTGTTTCAAGGGCAATTTCATTGGTTGAAAATGATGATAAGCTTTCGATGGAGCTATTAATAAAGATACATCATAAAACAGGTAACGGGTATAGGATCGGTATTACCGGACCTCCTGGTGCCGGTAAATCTACTCTTACAAATCAATTAACAAAATCATTCCGCAAAGAAGGAAAGACAGTTGGAATAATTGCAATCGATCCCACCTCCCCATTTACAGGTGGCGCATTGCTCGGCGATAGAGTAAGAATGAGTGAGATCGGAAGCGATCCTGGAGTTTTTATACGTAGTATGGCTACACGTGGAAGTCTCGGAGGATTGAGCAAAAAAACTATCGATGCTGGTGATATACTTGATGCCGCAGGGTATGATATAATAATTTTTGAGACTGTCGGAGTTGGACAATCTGAACTAGACATTGCACAAACAGCTGATACGACAATTGTAGTATTAGTTCCTGAATCAGGTGATTCAATTCAAGCGATGAAAGCGGGCTTAATGGAAATTGCTGATTTCTTCGTATTGAATAAATCTGATCGTCCCGGTGCTGATTCTGCAATTTCCGCTCTTCAAACAATTTTATTTATGAAAGATCATAATGCAGATAGCTGGATGACGCCGATTGTAAAATCAGTTGCAAGTGAAAATATTGGTTTAGATGAGATTCGAGAATCTATTGAGAAACACAAAACATATCTAATTGAACATTCCTTACTATATAAGAAACGTGAGAATAATTCTAAGCTAAGAGTAATTGATATTGCAAATAATTTATTGAAGCGCGATTTCTGGAATAAAGAGAGATTAGAAATTCTTGAAAATGAAAAAGAGAAAATAATTTCGGGTGAGATTTCCCCTTATTTATTAGCTGATAATTTACTTTCCAATTACACGAAGAGATGAAGAAGTTATTTTTATTAGGAATAATTTTATTGATTCCAATAAAAATAGAAGCGTCAAAAAGTTTTATTGATGGAGTAATTTATCTTACAAAATATATTTCATCAAAAGAATATATTGAATTGCGTGCAAAAATCGGTGATGTGGGTATTACCGATTCATTATTCGTAAAAGCGAAAAAGTTTTATGATGGTGATAATTCAGAAGCATTATTAGCACTTACATTTAGTTTACTCCCATTTAATAATATGGCTGTAAAACTCCCTTTTATTAGTATTACATTAAATTTCCCCTTACCCAATGCGGGCGATACGCTTTATTATGCAAAGCTCAGACATCAGCCGCGTTACTTATTATTCGATTCGCCAAAAAATAATGGCGGTGATATAGATAAATTAGCACATTACTTTGCTAATGCATTCCTAAGTTATAATATTGGATTTTTTAATTTGTCGAAATTTATGGGTATTTTTGTTGAATACTTTGAAGCCGTATTTAAGGTGCAAGGAAGTATCGATAAGAAGGATTTAATAGTTAACCATCTCGGAGAATGGTTTGGGAAGAATCTAAAGAAAAATGATAGCCTTCTCCCCTCTTCGGGATTAAGTATTTATCAACTTTTATATATGAAAATAAAATTATGAGCCATATTCTAATAATTGATGACGAAAAAGAGATTTGCGAAAGTGTGAAAATGATCCTCGAATTTCAGGATTATGAAGTTGATTACACAACCGAGCCCACGATGGGAATGCAAAAGCTCAACTACAACGAATACGACCTGCTATTATTAGATATTCAGATGCCCGGCACTAATGGCTTTGAAATATTGCAATATATAAATCAGAACAAAATAAACATTAGCACAATAATAATTTCCGCACATGCATCATTGGATAATGCCGTAAGAGCTACTAAGATGGGAGCTTTTGATTTTATTGAGAAACCGATTGATCGGGATAAATTGCTAATTACAGTTAAGAATGCTATTAATCAAAAGCAGTTGGTAAAAGAGAACATTGAATTAAAAACTGAATTAGAAATTAATGATACTATAATTGGAACAAGTCCGGCGATAAAAAAGATACTTGAAACAGTTGATAAGATTGCCGTTACGGATGCAAGGGTATTAATTACAGGCGAAAATGGTACAGGTAAAGAGTTAGTAGCAAAACGGATTCATCGTCTTAGCAGTCGCTCTAAAAAAGAATTGATTGAAATAAATTGTGCGGCAATTCCGAATGAACTAATCGAATCGGAATTATTCGGACACGAAAAAGGATCATTTACGGGAGCTGTAAATCAAAGAGTCGGAAAATTTGAACTTGCTGATAAAGGTATTTTATTCTTGGATGAAATTGGTGATATGTCATTGCAGGCACAGGCGAAGGTACTTCGTGCACTCGAAGATGGAAGAATTGAAAGGGTTGGCGGAACTCAGAAAATTCCGGTCGATGTAAGAGTAATTGCTGCAACGAATAAATATCTTGCAGAAGAAATTAAGAACGGAAATTTCAGAGAAGATTTATATCATAGATTGAATGTAATTCCGATTCATATTCCCCCACTTCGTGAGCGCAAAGAAGATATTCCTTTATTGATTGAATATTTCACAAAAATAGTTTGTGCGAAAAATAAAATTCCGATGAAAGTATTTTCGGAACAGTCGATTAATGCATTAGAAAAACTTAAATGGAAAGGCAATATTCGTGAGTTAAGGAATATCATTGAACGAATATTGATAATGGTTCCGGGCAAAGAGATTAATGCGAATGACGTTGCCGAGCATATCAATCCCGATTCATCATCACAGCCGGAAAGTCTGCTCAATCTTTCCAATTCGTATCAAGAATTTAAGGAGAAGACCGAGAAGATATTTATTGTAAAGCAATTAGAAATTAATAATTGGAATATCGCAAAGACGGCAGAGATTTTGGGAATGCAAAGAAGTAATCTTTATAATAAAATGAAAAAGTACAACATAGAGCGAGATGAGCAATGAGTACAATATTTTCAAAAATAA
>JBAYVI010000262.1:0-3116 GCA_041674625.1 Melioribacteraceae bacterium
AGTGGCTCAAAAAGGTCCTTCAGATGATACCCGACTATCCTGCTAATAAACTCACCGACCTGCTCCCGCAAAATCTACTGCTATCACCGGAAATATAGCAGATGTAGTTGGTCGGATGGATACTCTAATTCCCGCTATAAGCCATCAAACTTATGAACCCCGCAATAACGTTACGTATATGAAATGTAGGCGTTTTCGGGAGATTTCCTATCAAGGTACACAAAAAGTTGAAGCGGGCTACAAACCTTCGCATACCACTGAAACCCTTATGGCATATACACTTTGTTGGCGATTCGTTGTTTATTCTAAATTAAATTCGAAGAATAAATGATAAATATTAATAACATCGATTTCTTTTCTAAAATGAGAAGTAACAAATGAATTTTCTGTAATATTTATTTTGGCATTGAAAAAGTCATTCTTACAATAGCTTTCTTCTTTGCATTTGGCTTCCAATGAGGAACAAATACTTTTTATATCTCCATCTACCACAAACCCCATCATGCCTGCATAAGTTTCATTACTTGAATAGTCTTTGTTAATAAAGCGATATAGTCCCTCATCAATATACTGAGAGCTTGCATTCTTCAATCTTTTACATTCAACAATAAATTCGATTCCTGAAATTGCAAAAGACAAATCAGTTCTCCCTAAATCGTCTTCATTTTTAAAGACCCATCTTTCCCAGTTTACAAAAAGAATATTCCTATTTATTAAACCTTTGAGTAAGGTACTATCATAGTAGAAATCATATATAAATCGATCTCTAATTTCATTTTCGTTTCCAATATTTTTATCTATACTATTATATGTGTCGATAATTGATTTAATGAAAAGATTTTCAATTAATTCTTGTTTTGAATCGTATCCTAATGCTCTCAATCCAAACTGTATAAATTGATTTTTCTTATTCATTTATATCAGGTAGGTTTGAGAATAGCAAATCAATTTCTTCTTTGGCATCTTTAAATGCCTGATGCTTAGTCCAGTCTTTAAACTGGTTGCTTTTTATAAGGTAAAAATGTGTTGGTTCATACAGCTTTATCTTTTCTTCTTTCATTAGTTTGTCAGTTTCACTAAGTTGTTTGTTTTTTACAAATTGTAATACTTGCAGAGTATTATCCTGTTCAAGTTTTTTGCCAGAAGCTTTTTCTACTATCGAAATTTTAATAATCGCCCCAATATTTTGGGAAATATAATAAGATGCATTTAAGGTATGATTACTTGATAGAATAAGTTCAAATGATTCTTTGAAAGCTTCAAAATAGAATAACATATCCCTATGCTGAACAAATTTCAACTTGTCGCTTGCACGTTCTACCTTTACTTGGTAGAATTCGTTGATGATTTCTTTTTCGTAATCGGTTAGTTCATAGAGATTATATATATTTTCATCTATTTTGTATTGAAAAATAAAAAGATTCTCGTCTGAAATATTTGAAAGATTAAACTCATCTATTTTATCTACATCGCAGATAGGAAGTTCTTCAATATCTTTTGTTCTTAAAGCAGCCCATTTTTCATCACCTTTTCCCCATTGTCCAGATACATGGTTTAAATAAAAACCAATTAGTGAAGAATTGAAAAGCAAATTATATTTATTATAATCCTCAACATATTGGCCTCCTTTTCTAATTTTTGCAAAAACTATGTTATCCTTATATACTATTCCTTTTGAAGCAATAGTTGCTTTTAACCTAATGGAGTCTCTTTTTAATGGACGTCTAGCAATAGCAATTGAGTCTGTTTCAAATATAAAATCCCTTTTGTTCCTAAAATTTTGATTCCAGTTAAATTTTTTTAGGTTATCAATTTTGTATTTATGAAAACAATCAATATCCAACCAATCTTTCCAAATGGGTTGCCCAGATAATTCACCTCCTTTTTTAGGTTCAAATCCCCTACCACTTTCAATTGTTATATTTAAATCCTTTTTCTCTTTAATTTTCTGAATTAAATTTAAATCATCAATATTTCCATTTGCTAAAACTTTCCACAATAAATCATTCTCAAAAAAAACTGATTTATTAACAAAAGAGGACTCATTATTTGTATACTGTATAATCTCAAAATGTTCTCCAAGTTTTGTCAGCTTAGGGGCAATATAATTTATCTTGTAATCTGAATCATCTGTATTTGGTTTGAATATAACAATGGCACAAGGCTCACTGGCCCCTATTTCAATATTTACCTTTGCCGATGTAAATGTTCTCTTTTTGAAAAGAATTTTATTGTAATCAGACAATTCATAGAACATTTCAAGTTTATTCTTTGAAAGAAATTCTTTTCTAAAACCTATGGCTTTGTCATTTAGGAAGATTGAGTTTTTTACTATCATAACGATAGTTGTATCAGTTTTTTGCCATCGCTCAATTCTTCTTAAAAAAGCTTGAGACCGTTCGTAATCTGCTACTACCTTATATTCAGGATAAGCTCCTGACTTATTGTCTATTGCCTCTCTTTCTACAATGTGTTCTTTGTATTCATCGGTAGGTACGGAACCCCAGGGTGGATTAGATACAATAAAATCGAATTTCTTCCCTTCAAAAACAGAATCAATTATCGTATTTGCATGTAGTAAAGTGCTACCAATAAGACTTGGAAGAATCGGGTGTGAGTTTTTAATTTTTTCCCGAATAAATTCTGCCGATTCATCTTCAAGTAATGCGAGATATAAGCTGAAAGCTGATATTTGCAACGCATCACTGTCAACATCCACACCCCACAACTGGTTTTGTAATATCAGTTTCTTTTCATCATACGACAACTTGTTTTTTCCCAGATTCCGTGCTAGTGCATCTCTTATCATCTTGAAACTTTCAACTAGAAAAGCTGCCGATCCCACTGCTGGATCGAACACAGTAAGATAAGGATTCTCCTCAGCTTTTTGTTTCAAACTTTGAGAAAGCATAAAGTTTACAACAAACGAAGGAGTATAGTAAACGCCCTTACCTTTTTTTGTGTTATCGTTTAAGAACGCCTCATATACATGGCTGATGAGTTGAATGGGAATATTATTAAATTGATAAGGAAATAATGTTCCCTGTCCACTTTGATAATCGGTTGAAAAAAATAGACACAATTTATCCAATTAATCTTCCCTGATATCTTTAACC
>JBAYVI010000263.1:0-3107 GCA_041674625.1 Melioribacteraceae bacterium
AGGCAGGAACTTTAAGTGGTAATCCACTTGCAATGGCAGCAGGTTTGGCGGCTCTTTCTCATATTAAAAATGATCCGTCAGTGTATTCTGTATTAGAAGAAAAATCAAAATTCCTTGCAAATGGATTTGCTGATAATCTAAAAAAACTCGGTAAGAACTTTGCAATGAACAGAATCGGATCGATGATGTGTATGTTCTTTACAGAAGAACCAGTTACAGACTTTAAGAGTGCATTAAAATCAGATACTGAGTTATACGGAAAATTCTTTCACGGTATGTTAAATAGAGGTGTTTATTTAGCCCCTGCACAATTCGAAGCATTATTTGTTTCTACTGCACATACTACTGATGACTTAGAAAAGACAATAAAAGCACATTACGAAGCATTAAAAGAAATGATATAAATAAATTGGCCGTCCGCTTTTAAAATTAATTGCAGGACGGCTTTTCATTTAATACCTATTCACAATATTTCGATTTTGGTGATTGTAATTATTCTTCCCTTCTGATGTGTACATGTAATCTAATCTGTTTTGATAGAAAACAATAATCTTATTACGAACTATTTTCATTGTGCTATTCATTAATTTATTCTGCTCAGTGAACCCTTCGCCAAGTATTGCAAAAGATGATGGGAGCCAGCGTGATGGGAATTTTCCTTCAAACTCCCCACCTTCCTTATATAAATTTAAATCGTCTTCTATAAGTTTAATTATTGTATCTGCACCTGCTTCAGTTTTTAAATTGATATTATTTTGTGAAGCATATAACTTTAATTTTTCTTTATTCGGAACTATAAGAGCAGTAGTATAAAGTGATTGATTATTAAAGAGCATAATTTGATCGATATATTTGGAATCTTCTACTAACGATTCTTCAATTCCCTCAGGGCTATATTTTTCGCCGTCATTACCAATTAATAAACTTTTAAATCTTCCGAGTACATATAGAAAACCATCTTCATCTAAATAGCCTAGATCGCCTGTAAAAAGCCAGTTATCAATAACGGTCTCGCTCGTTGCCTTTTCATTTTTCCAATAACCTAGCATTACATTATTTCCTCTAACAACAATCTCTCCCGATTCTCCTTGTTTCATTTGATTACCATCAGAATCTAAGATTTTTATTTCCAGGTCTTTTACCGGATAACCAGAGGAACCGAGTTTATGTTTTTTAGGGACATTTGCCGAAATAACAGGAGTAGCTTCTGATAGTCCATATCCTTGAAACATAGGAATACCAATCGCATAAAAAAACCTTTGTAATTCAATATCAAGGAGAGCACCACCACCAATAAAAAATTCAAGCCGCCCACCAAAATTTTCTCTGATTTTCTTAAAGAGAATTGCGTCATAAGTTTTTAATAAAGATTTATAATAAAACGGTACTCCAATCCCCTTATTAATCCCTTCTTTATTATATTCATAAGAAATTTTTAATGCATGAGTAAACAGTTTTTGTATCACTTTCCCTTTTTCAGAAATTCCTTTTTCTATATTCTTCTTAATGTTTTTTGCTAATGCAGGCACACTTAGCAAAAATGTCGGTTTTATCTCTTTATTATTAATTGGAATATTCCTCAATGTTTCTAATGGAGTATTACCTAATTGAACAGATGCCATGCTTGCGCCATTCTTCATCAATGTATAGATACCGGCAACGTGAGCAAAACAGTGATCCCACGGTAGAATTAGAAGTGAGAGATACCATTCGGGAATTGGAAGTAAACCTGTTGCCTGATTTACATTCGTTAAATAATTCAAATGAGTAAGAACAACGCCCTTAGGATCAGCAGTTGTCCCAGAGGTATATGAAATGGTAGCGGGATCGTTTGGTCTAATATTTTTAACTCGTCTATCGATTTCAATAGATAATTTACTATAATTTAATTTACCTTCATTTATAAAGTCTTCGATAAGTATTTCATCGTGCTCAATTTCATTTATATTATCCAATACGATTATCTTTTCTAAATCAGGGAGATCATTCTTAACTTTTCTCACTTTAATAAGATTTTGCTTAGAAACAAAAACTAACTTAGTACCCGAATGTGCCAATCTAAATTTTAATTCTGTCAGTTCATCAATTTTTACGGATATAGGAACACTTATAGCTCCGGCATAAAAAATTGCAAGTTCTGCAATAACCCAATAATTTTTCCCTTCAGATATAATTGCAACACGATCACCTGGATTTATATTTTTTAATAGCAGAGCGGCACTTAGATCGAGGACTTCCCTTTTAGTATCTTTATACGAAATCGATTCATACTTATCATATTTTTTCTCCCAAAGAAGAGGATTATTAGAATATTTTTCTACACTATTTTCAAACATTTGTGGGATAGATGTAATCATTATATAATCCTTCGATTTATTGGATAATTATGTCCTTTAGGTGAACAAAAATAATGAATTATATTTTTAAATGGTCAATAAAAAAGCCGCCCAATTGGAATTGGACGGCTCATTAAATGTTGTTGTCTAACGAGAAATTTATATTTGCGATTCTTTCGTGCGTCTTACAGTAGATATAATGAATCCTAACGCCATTACAAGAACGCCAAGCCAAACTAAACTAATAAATGGCTTAATACTTGCTTCTACGCTTAAAACTTCTTTAGGAGCCGCAGATGACTTACTTTCTTTAGAATTAATATCGGTAACTTTTAGCTCTACACTTGCTGTTCCGGCATCCATTCTCGCAATTTCGATTTTAGAATTTGCATCTGAAATATCAACAGGAATATAAGTTACTTGTCCGCCTGTATTAATCATAGTTGGTTCAAAATCTTTTTTAACTCCATTTACTTCTACGGTGATTTTAGCACCGATTTTAAAATCGCCGCCACCCATCATTGTATTCATAGCGTCAGAAGGAAAATCAAAACCATTAAATGTAACATTCATTCCATTAATAGAATGAGATTCACCTTTCTTAACCGTGAAAACAGTTCCATCACTATTTACGTTTTCACCTTCAGCATAGCTTACAGGAGAAATATAAAAATCACGTGTGAATCCTACTAAGATATCGGGTTCGCGCATGAGACTATTATTAAACTCCGCAATAAACATTACAGGTGCAATAGTACTCTTACTACCACC
>JBAYVI010000264.1:0-3106 GCA_041674625.1 Melioribacteraceae bacterium
CTTGAAGATCTAATTCATTAACAAGAAAATTGCAAGTATCATCAATAAAAGAATCTTTTCCATTTAATGCAGATTCTATTAATAAATTAACTTTCGATATTAATTCTAAGTTTACGCTGTTAATCATATTATGCCAAATTGTTTATCAGTCAAAAATAAGTAATTTTAAACAAAAATATATGTATTAATAAAAGAAAGAGAAACAAAAAAAAAGGGCTTAAAGCCCTTTTTTTTACTTAGAATCTTTCACAGGAGTGATTCTATTCTCAAGAACATTATCAATAAGTTTATAATCCTTCGCTTCTACGGAACTTAGATAAAAATCTCTTTCGCAATCTTTAGTTATTTGCTCCATAGATTTACCTGAGTGTTTAGCTAAAATCTGATAGATAGTATCGCGAGTTTTTATCATTTCTTTAGCATGAATTTCAATATCGGTTGTTTGTCCTTGAAGACCTCCAACCCAAGGTTGATGAATCATAATTCTTGAATTAGGAAGGGCAGAACGTTTATTAGCAGCTCCACCTGCAAGTAAAACAGCACCCATGCTTGCTGCTAATCCAACGCAGATAGTAGACACATCATTTTTTATATAATTCATTGTATCGTAAATAGCTAAACCGGCAGAAACACTTCCACCAGGAGAATTAATATATAAGAAGATATCCTTTTCAGCATCTTCAGCTTCAAGAAATAGTAATTGTGCAACAATTAAACTTGCAATATGATCATCAACAGGAGTACCAAGGAAAATAATTCTCTCCCTTAAAAGGCGGGAGAAGATATCCATTCCACGTTCGCCGCGTCCGGTTTGTTCAATTACATAAGGAACGAGTTGATTAAAAATCTCAGGTTTCATTATTCTATATCCTTTTTCGATTTTTCATCTGCATCAATTTCAATAGGTTTGTTATTTGCTTTTAAGAAATCCATAACTTTTTCTTCAAGTAGTGAGTCTATTCTGTTATTTTCTTTATAGTAGTTCAAAAGTTTATCAACTGAAATACCAGTTTTCTCAGATTCTTTTTTAGCTAATTCTTCTAATTCAGATTCTTCTACTTTAATATTTTCTTTTTCAGAAAGATTTTCTAAAACTATTTGCCATTTTGCATTCCACAGGGACCGTGGTTTATAATATTCAGAAACTGCTTTTTCGTCAAAGTTTTTATTGCCATAACGAGCTGCGTTTTTTCTTTCCATTTCGATAAATCTTTTATGCACCATCTCAACATAGCCTTTTGGTGCTTCAAAATCATTGTTTTTTACAATTTTATCCAATAATGAATTAAGATAGATTTCTTCTGATTGCTGTGTGTAGAATTTTGTAAGATTATCTTTTATTTGATCTTCTAATTCAGTGGCATTCGATGCTTTATTCTTGGTTACTGATTTTACTAATTCTTCAGTAAGTTCAGGAAACTGAATTTTTTCAATTTTCGTAATTTTGGCTGAGTAGTTATATTCTTGAACATGTTTTTCTTCGCCATGGTAATGTTCGTCATTAAAAGAGAAGGAGAATGTTTCATCAACTTTTTTACCGATTGCATTATCAACTATATCTTTATTAACTTTTTCATCGTTAAGAAGGATAAGAATATTTTCGCTTTTTGGTTCACCTTTCGAATTACCGTCTTTATCAGTGCTATCTAAATTAACAGTAATACGGAAATCTTTATTTTCCACTACGTCAGCAATTACATATTGAATATGTGCTTTTAGAAGGTGTTCTTTTTCTTTATCAATTTCTTCTTGACGAAGCTTAAACACAGGTTTTTCGATTTCAAGGTTTTTATAGTCTTTTAGGTCTAATTTTGGTTTTATCTCGAAATTAACTTTAAAGAATAATTTTTCATCAGGGACGAAATCTATATCAGTTAATTGAGGGGTACTTATTGGCTTTAAATTATATTCATCAACAGCATCCCAGAATTTAGTTTGGGCAATTTTTTCACTTGCTCTAAACTCAATAGCTTCTTTGAACATTTTTTTTAGCATTGAAATAGGTACTTTACCTTTGCGGAAACCGGGGAGTTCAATATTTTTTCCTTCTTCTCGATATGCTTTTTCTATATCTTCTGTAATTTCACTATATGGAATGGTTACTTCTAATTCTTGTACACTGTCAACAGGGTCTTTAATTACAACTTCCAACCTAACCTCTAATTTAATTAAACTTAGTACGAAAGGGGGGACTCGAACCCCCACATCCTACGGATACTAGATCCTAAGTCTAGCGCGTCTGCCAATTCCGCCACTCTCGCAAAAAAGAATAATAAAATTAACTCTATATTTACGAAAAATCAAGAAACTTAAATTTTCATTTATTAATTTTCGGGATATAACATAACTTTATTTAAAATTAATCTCATTTTTTGTCTAACTATTTATATATTTATACATAATTAAATCCCAAGGTGTATGGAAAATCTAATTGGTAAAACTATTGATAATTATAAAATAGTTTCCGTTCTTGGAAAGGGAGGAATGGGAATTGTTTATAAGGCGTACGATACAAAGTTAGATCGTTATGTTGCAATCAAGATGTTAACACCCCAAATGACTGATAAGACTCGTTTTATAGATCGGTTTAAGAGAGAAGCAAAAAACCACGCTAAATTGTCTCACCCAAATATTGTTACTGTTTATGGATTCATTGAATACAGTGACTTTTTGGGAATTGTAATGGAGTATGTGGAAGGGGAAAGTTTAGATAAAGTTTTACAAAGGCAGGGAAGAATTCATCTTTATGATATAATTTATATAATGCGTCAAGTTTTATATGGAATGGGATATGCACATAAGAAAGGGTTTGTACATCGAGATATAAAACCTTCTAATATTATGCTTAATAAGGAAGGCATAACAAAGATAATGGATTTTGGAATATCCAAATCATTACTTGATAAAGATTTAACAAAAACAGGCTCCAAAGTTGGAACTGTCTTTTATATGAGTCCTGAACAGGTAAAAGGGTTAGATGTTACACATTTGAGTGATGTCTATTCATTAGGATGTACATTATATGAAATGGCGGCAGGTAATCCTCCATTTAATTTTGAAACTGAATATGAAATAATGGAAGCTCAGATTAAAAAGAAACCTACAA
>JBAYVI010000265.1:0-3080 GCA_041674625.1 Melioribacteraceae bacterium
TGTTTACGTTCAAAAACCACTGACCCATACCGTATATGAAGCAAGAAGACTCGCCGAAGTAGCTAAAGAGAAAAAATTAATCACTCAAATGGGTAATCAAGGACACGCAGGAGAAGAATCGCGTCTATTAGTAGAATGGATTCAAGCCGGAGTTATCGGTGATGTAACTGAAGTTCATGTATGGACAAACCGACCGATTTGGCCACAAGGGGATATAAAACGTCCGGCTGAAATACCAACAAGCCCCGATTCATTGGACTGGAACCTATTTTTAGGACCAGCACCTTTCAGACCGTATCATCCAAGTTATCATCCATTTACTTGGCGTGGTTTATGGGATTTTGGCACTGGCGCACTTGGCGATATGGGCGCTCATTTTATTGACCAACCTTTCTGGGCTTTAGAATTAGGGCATCCTACATCAATTGAAGCCTCTTCTACTAAGTTTAACGCAGATTATTATCCATTAGCTTCAATTGTTACTTATCAATTCCCTGCGCGTGGGAATAAGCCACCGGTTACTCTAAAATGGTATGATGGTGGATTAATGCCACCAAGACCTGTTGACTTAGAACCAGGAAGAAAGATGGGGGATAGCGGAGGCGGAGTTTTATATTATGGAACTAAAGGTACTATAATGCATGGCACTTATGGAAAAGGTGTAAGAATAATTCCTGAATCAAAAATGAAAGAGTTTGTTCCACCCGAAAAAACATTAGTTCGTTCTCCCGGTATTTATGATGAATGGATTACCGGAATAAAAGAAAATAAAATGAGCAGTACTGATTTTTCTTATTCAGGAAAATTAACTGAAGTGATGTTATTAGGAAATATCGCAATAAAATTAGCTGAAAAGAATACAGTTCTTAATTGGGACCCTGATAAATTTATGTTTACTAATTTGCCGGAAGCGAATGAATGTCTTCATTATCAATATTCACCCGGCTGGTCTTTAGAATAATACTTAAATGGGATACCTTTTATGACTGATAGCAATAATTTAGATAGAAGAGAATTTTTAAAAGCAACAACAGTATTAGGAGCGGGTGTAGTACTCGCTCCTTATATTATTACAGGGAAGAGCAAAGAAGCTAAAGAACTTAATATAGCACTTATTGGTGCAGGAGCACAAGGACAGGTATTAGTTAATGCATGTCTTAAAATTCCTAATATAAAGTTCAAAGCTGTTTGTGATATTTGGGAATCATATAATCTTTTGCGTGTATCAAATCTATTAACGAAATATGGACATAAATTAAATTCGTATGTCGACTATAAAGAGATGCTTGCAAAAGAGAAAAATTTAGATGCTGTAATTATAGCTTCTCCGGATTTTTGGCATTCACAGCACGCTGTGGATTGTATGGAAGCGGGTCTGCATGTTTATTGCGAAAAGGAGATGTCCAATACTCTCGAAGGTGCTAAGAAGATCGTTAATGCTGCCCGCCACACAAAAAGAGTTGTTCAAATAGGTCATCAAAGAAGAAGCAATCCATACTACCTGCATAGTTATAATAAAATTTTAAAAGAAGCACATTTACTCGGGAAGATAACAACTATTAATGGTCAATGGAATCGCGCTGTTCAACCTGATAACGGCTGGCCCTCAGGTAAAGAGATTCCAAAATCAATTTTGGACAAATATGGTTTCACTAATATGAATCAACACCGCAATTGGAGATGGTATAGAAATCTTGGCGGTGGTCCTATTGTCGATCTTGGTTCGCATCAAATTGATATTTATAATTGGTTTCTGAATACACCGCCTGTTTCAGTAATAGCTAGTGGAGGAACTGACTACTATGATAGAAAAACTCACGAATGGTATGATTCTGTTTTAGCTACATTCAAGTATAAAACAAAGGATGGATTTGTAAGAGCGTTTTATCAAACAATAACTACAAATAGCTCACAAGGATATTTCGAGAGTTTTATGGGAGATCAAGCTTCACTTACAATTTCCGAATCAGCCGGCAGAGTAGGCATTTATAAAGAGCCTGCCGCTCCAAACTGGGATGAATGGATAAAGAAAAAAATTATTCAAACACCAATTGAAGAAGCTTCATCGGCAACAAATGTTGTACTTGATGTAAGGGAAACAATTGCTCCGCCTAAACATACTTTTCCTGTGAAATTTAATGATCCATACCATAAACCACATTTAGAGAATTTTTTCAATTCAGTTCGTGGATTGGAGAAAGTCAATTGCCCTGTGGAAGTAGGATATGAAACTGCCGTAACGGTATTAAAAGTAAATGAAGCGGTAAAAGCTCAGCGCGAACTACGGTTTAATCCATCAGATTTTGTGATTTAGATATGATTAAATATAATTTTAAAGTTATTTATTTTGTCTTAATCATTGGGATAACAGTAATCTTATTCGGGACTATTAATTCTCAGCAAAATAAAATTGGCAATATAAGGGATGGAAGTAGAGCAACTCCAATACATTTAATAAAACTATTTGATGCTGATAGTGTTCAGATATTAAAAAGTGATAGTTTGCAAATTCCTTTATCTACACGCTATACTTGCGGTGAATGCCATTCGTATGATATAATTAGCAAAGGATTTCACTTTAATTATGCAGATAAAAATGCTACTGCCGGAAAAAAAAGCGAACCATATATTTATTTGGATTGGCAGAAACTTACTGTAATTCCACTTTCATATAGAGATTGGAAAGGAACTTTCAAGCCGGTGCAGATAGGTATTTCTCCTATGAATTTTATTGACTTATTCGGTACACATATGCCGGGCGGTGGAGTTGGAGAGATCGATTCTCTTATATCTCTCAACGAACTTTTTAGAATGGAAGTATCAGGTAAGTTAGAAGTGAATTGCTTTGCTTGTCATGACGCTACAAGGCAATATGATCCTGCAGAGTATTCTTCGTTGGTTAAAAAGCAAAATTTTAAGTGGTCTGCTGTTGGTGCAACTAATTTAGCAGTTGTAACGGGAAACGCAAGTAAGATGCCCGAAAATTTCGATATTTATACCCCTACGACTTTTGCTGATATTGATACAAGAACGACTGCGCCTCCAACTATCAAGTATGATCTCTCAAAATTCAATTCTAA
>JBAYVI010000266.1:0-3050 GCA_041674625.1 Melioribacteraceae bacterium
AATGATTCTGATTATTTTGTTTCCCCTTCAAATGCAAGAATATTTGAAGGAAAGCCCTCGAAAAATATGCGCTATTTGCAAAATAGACCGGACTTAGCAAAACATAAAGAAAAGTATATCGCCCAAGTAGGTGCAAGATTGTTTAGGAAAGTTCCGGACGATAAACCAATACTCTGGCCTGTTATATCAGTACTTGCTGGAAGAAGAGATAATCCACCTGAGAAAGGAGTTCGTTCTTTAGCAGTTCATAATCCAATTCACTATCAGGAATTACCTGAATTATTTATGGATTTTATCTGCTCATTAACCGGTAAATCACCTTCAACAACCGGAGCTGGTTCGGAGGGAGCACTTACCAAAGGTCCTTTTAATGCTTTATGTCCCATCACTGATCTTAATAATGCATTAGTATCGTATATCGTTACTGGTTATGATGGCTTTACATCTGTTGCTGGGTATATCGGTCCAAAGTATCGTGTGGATCATGATATAAGTTTATTAATTCCCGAATTATGGGGAAGACTTAGAGTAGAAGAGAGAGAACCCGAATTTCTTATCAAGGAAGGATTATTCGAGAAATTAGATGATTTTAATCATAATGGGCAATTGGTATTGGCAAGCCGCCTCGGTTATAGAATGACTTACAAATTCGTACGTTCATTTTTTGGAAGAGTATTTGAGAATCCATCTTCCGTTTTTGATGAAGATATGTTAAAACCGGAATTACAAGACCTTGATGTTTTTGTTGATGGAGTTAATAACATTGTAGAAGCTCAAAAAAGAGTTGCACAAAGTTATTTCTTTGATGGAAGTATTGAAGGAGCTATTCCTCCACTTAAAGCACTTTTACATATTATGGTATATGATAATTATGAAGGCAAATCAATTGATGATCCTGAAATAAGAAATTTATTTAGTTATGATATTACTATTAAAAGTGATTGGTACAAAGAGAGACTTCTTAATAAACAGCTTTATGATATAGAATTATTCAAAAGACATCTTGATTACTTAAATAAACAGCTCGAAACTCCGAATAATCTTTCAGATAAAGAGAAAAAGTGCTTGAAAGATAAAGTAGAGATTGTAAAACAGAAACAGAAATATTTCAAATCCGCAGAGTATCTAAAGCATCTTGTAGGATATATTGGATTGGATAATATATATAAGAATTAATTTATTTTTTAAAGCCGGAATATCCTCCGGCTTTAATTTTATGAATTATATATCTAATAAAGCAAGACCACCTTCTGATGTTTCCTTATAAATTCCAGGAATATCATGCCCTGTCTGATTCATAGTTTTAACTATTTTATCGAATGAAACTAAGTGTCTGCCATCGGAGAGAAGCGAAAACGTTGCCGTGTTTAATGCTCTTTCTGCGGCAAAGGCATTTCTTTCAATACAAGGTACTTGCACTAAACCAGCGATAGGATCGCACGTTAATCCAAGATGATGTTCAATTCCCATTTCAGCGGCATATTCAATCTGTAATGGAGTACCTCCGAGAAGCTGTGTGGCAGCCGCTGCCGCCATTGCACATGCAGTTCCAATCTCTCCCTGACAGCCGACTTTTGCTCCGGATATTGAAGCATTTTCTTTTACTATATTTCCGAATAATCCCGCAGTCGCAAGTGCCCTAACAATTTTCCGTTCTGAAAAATCAAAACTCTTTTTAAGTGATTTTAATACTGCTGGGAGCACGCCACATGATCCGCATGTGGGGGCAGTAACAATTCTACCGCCGACTGCGTTTTCTTCTGCAACTGCTAATGCATAGGAAAAGACTAAAGTTTTGCTTTTTAATGAACCGCTATAATTTTTTGATTTGACATAATAACCAGAAGCTTTTCGGCTTAATTTAAGACCACCGGGGATAATTCCTTCGCTATCAATTCCTCGTCTAATCGCTTCTTCCATTGTGTGCCATACTTCAAGAAGATATTCAAAAATTACTTCTCCTTCAATTTCTACAACATATTCCCAAAATGACTTCCCATTCTCTTTAGTCCATTTTAGTATATCAGTCATGTAAGTATATGGATATACTATACTTTCTAATTCATCATTAGAAAAATCAGTTATCTTACCACCGCCTACACTATAAACTGTCCATTCATTTAATGTTTCTAATTCTGCATTGAGTGATTCTAATTTAAGAGCATTTGGATGTTTTTCTAAAACTATTTCCGGTTTCCATATTATTTCAACTTTAGTGGGAGCTAACTCATTAGTAATGGCAAAATCTGTTCTATGCCCTTTCCCTGTTGAAGCCAAACTTCCATATAAGGTAACACGATAAGAAAGAGCAATTGGGTTTTCCCCCTTGAAAATCTCCGCTGCTTTTCGTGGTCCCATTGTATGACTGCTGGATGGTCCATAACCAATTTTAAAAATTTCTTTTATCGAATCCAATTCTTAATCCTCTTTAACTTCATCAAATTCTAAAATAAATTCTGAACCATGTCTCTGAGTACTAACAAGAGTTATAGTCCCTTTATTTAATTCTGTTAGTCTTTTAACAATTGATAATCCCAATCCCGTACTTAACTCTCCTCCGGTAGGTTGTGCAGAAAGTTTTACAAATGGTTTATACATTTTTATTTTATCATCTTCACTAAACCCAGGTCCTTCATCTCTTATATTAATCTGTACTTTACTCCTCACCTTTAAAACGTCTATAAAAATATTCCGATTCGGAGGAGAATACTTAATTGCATTGCTTAATAAATTTTCTATTATTTCAGAAAAAAGTAAATTATCCGCAGAAATTAATGTTTCTTCATTGTTGTAATTAAATTGAATTTTTTGATTTTTATTTTCGGCTGTTAGCATAAAGTTAGGAAGAATTTTATTAATTGAATAAACAACATTTACTTCGCTCATTTCCAAATTAAAATCTCCTCCCTCAAAATGACTGTAATGTAAAAGCCTGGTAATAAGTTCTTTTTGTCTATTGCCTGCTTCACCAATCATTTCAACAATCTCCTTGCCTTCTTCATTAAGAGATTCATCTTCCAAAAGCAGTTCTGTTAGTCCATTAATTGCAA
>JBAYVI010000267.1:0-3048 GCA_041674625.1 Melioribacteraceae bacterium
ATTATAAGGAGGATTAGAAATGTCTGAAAAAACTGGAAAATTAGTTGTAAAAGCTGGAAATGGTAAAGGTTTTAAAATTGAAGGTGAAGAAGGTTGGTTTAATGCTTCAGATACAGTAGTTCCTTATTTAGCAAAATTAGAAAAAGGCGAATTAGTTACTGTAGTATATGAAAAAAAAGGCAAGGCTTTAATTGTTTCATCAATAACTACTGATATGTCTGAACAGACCGATACTTCGGATAATGCAGAATTTAAATGTGAAGTATGTGGGGTAGCATTAAAAGATGGTAAATTCAAAAAATGTTATACTTGCAATAAATCAGGTGCATCCAAACCAGCATCCAAACCCACCGAAACTTCGAAGAAAACATCATATGATTCTCCTGAAAAAGTTGCAGCTATTCAGAGAGGAAACGCATTAAATGCAGCAGCAGCATCTATATCAGGTAATTTTCCTGGGAATGAACCCGACGTAATAGCACAGGCACTCCTACAGATAGCCAAAATAGCATTAGATTGGTTAAGAGAAGAATAAATTTAAACAATATTTTATTGGAGAAAGTCAATGTCCATAAATGATAAATTATTTGAATATTTAAAATCTAAAATTCCAATATTTGAGAAAACATCATCAAAAGGATTAGCTCTCTTTACGTGTCCAAATATCGGTAAACATAAATGGAAAAAAGACCCATCTGCAACAATCATCAACGGTAGTGATATTATCAGATGTTTTGATTGTGGATTTAAAGGTACTTTTGCTGACGCAGTACGATTATTGGAGCCAGATAAGAAAAATTATACAGATGCAAGAATTACTGAATATATAATTGATACTTATCAGGCTGATATTTATTCTGAATTTGCTCAATATAAAAAATATAATTGGTCTTTAGTTCCTGTAATGAAAAATGGTAAAAATCCAATTGAAAAAGATTGGACTGATATCACTCATTATGAAAAGATTGATTGGATTAAATGGGCAAATAACGGATTAAATTTAGGAATTCGTACTGGTGAAGTGAGTAAAATTACAGTCATTGATTTTGATAATAAACCTGGTTTAACTGAAGAACAACTAAAAGTAAAAGAAGAATTGCGTTTACAATTAGAAGGGTTAAAAACATTAAAACAAAATACTGCTCATGGAGGTTGTCATTACGTTATACAGTATACTTCTGAATTAAAACAAACCACTGATATAGCTGGATTAAAAATTGATATTAGAAATGATGGCGGTCAAATTTTAACGCAACCTAGCATCGTAGATGCAAATAAATATCAATGGGTAAATCTGGGAAATGAAATAAAAATTATTTCGGATGAAATTAAAAATAAAGTGCTAGAATTAATGAAGGTAGAAGTTAGTAGAAGTGAAAATAATTATTCAGAAATTAAATCGGCTTCAACAGATAAACCTTTCTTAAAACATAACAATTTAGAAGGTAGGTGTAATGATACTTTTACTCAGTTAGCAGGTGCTTTAGTTAAAAAATTAACGCCTGACCAGACAGAATATGTTATGCACTTAATGAACAAATATTTATTGGAAAAACCGATGGATGTTAAGGCAATTAGTGCGATGATGGGAAGTGTTTCTGATTATAAAAAGACAGAAGAATCTACACAAGAAAAATTAATTTTAGAATATCTAAAACAAATGCAAAATGATGTAACTGCTAAAGATATCATGGATTCTTTAACTATTCCCAGAGCTATAGCGGATAAATATCTATCTAAATTTGTAAAAGATGGAAAAGCTATTCGATTATCACGAGGTCGTTATAAATTTAGAGAAAAAGTCGAATGGAATGATAAATATCCTGTAATTACTAAAAAAATTAACTATAAAATTCCTTATTTTGAAGATTTGCAAGATTATGAAGAAGGAGATATTATCGTATTAGGTGGAAAACCTGGTTCAGGAAAAACCACTACATCTTTAAATATTTTAAAGCAAGTAGTGGAACAGAAAGTAAAACCTTATTACATATTTTCTGAATCTGGTTCGAGACATTATAAAATTGCATCAAAATTAGGTATACAAGAAGGAGAATTTTATCATAGTTATCATTCTAATCCTTTATCAATTGAAATTGAACCTCATGCTTTCACAATTCTGGATTGGTTAATGGTAGAAGAAAAAGAAAATACAGATAGAGTATTTAAATTCCTGACCGAAGAAATGGAACGCAAGGGAGGTATTCTAATTGTTATGATGCAGCTTAAAGAATCAGGAGATTGGTATGCTCCTAACATGGTAAATCAATTTCCAGCTTTAGGTGCTAGATATTTTATAGATGGAGATGACAGAAAGACAGGACACTGGCAAATCGATAAAGTAAGGGATGCTCGTTATGGAGTGTTTAATTCAATAATACAATGCGAGTTTAATCCTGAATCTAAAATTATTACTACAAAGGATGTGATATAATGGAAGAATGTTGCGAATTATGTGCTTATTGTGAATGTACTGATTTATCTGATGTAAGCGGATTTAAATGCGCTATTAATCCGACTTATATAGTAGATGAACCTGAGAAACGTCATCCTATGTGCAGAGAATTTAAATTTAGTTTGTTAAAATTTTTATTTGGAGTATAAAATGTTTAATTATGTATCAGGAATTCCGTGTGTTGAATGTAGAAATGAATATTTTTTTGATAAATGCAAAGAACAATGTTATGAATATGAATTATTTATTAAAATAACGGAACGATTATTGATAGGATTATAATATGAGAAAATTAACAACAGCAGAAAAAAAATCATTAATCAAAGAACTCAGAGCAGAAGGTTGGACAGGTTGTACTTGTGATAATTGTTTATTGGTATTAGCTAAACGAACCCTGGAATGGCAATTAAAAATAGAAAATCAAGAAAAGAATGAATACAAGAAAAATAGGTAAAAAATTAGAAGAATATGTAGCCGATAAATTACGAGAAGTTCTGAACGATTCTAGCGTTCGTCCTACTCGTAATTCAGGTGCAAGTACAGAATTAGGAGATATTATTTGCTCTAAATATTTGATAGAATGTAAAAAAAGA
>JBAYVI010000268.1:0-3045 GCA_041674625.1 Melioribacteraceae bacterium
ATGCTTCAATTTCATTATAATACCTTGTTTAAAAAGTATGCACGATTCTAATGATTAGTACAAATCATAATCGGTTTACCCTTAAAGAGAAAAGAATCTTATTATAGAATGGGGATTATAATTCTAAAACAATACCTAAATCAATAATCCTACCGAAATATTGGAGTGTATTAGGAAATTTTTCCGCTTGTTGATATGCTTTATCGGGTGTATTAAGGAGATTATTAATATCGAAATAGATTCCGATATATGGGAGTAATTGATATTTAATAGATAGGTCAATGCGTGTACTTGGAGAAGTAAAAATATCTAATTCTTCCCTGCTTCCGATTTTATAGAGCGATAGACCTTGATAAATTAAAGAAATCCTGCCGGAGAATTTTGAATAATCATAACCTAATGAAAGGTTAAGAATATTATCGGCTTGATTTGGCATTTTGCCTTCACGAACTGTATCGATAACAACCGAACTCAAATAAGGGAATTTATTTAAAGTGGTGTTTTTTATATATGAAATCGGATAGTGCGATTTAGACCATATTTTAGAATAATTAAAATTGATTACCAATCCATTAAATGGTTTTGGAAGCCACCAAAGATTACTCTGCCATTCAAATTCAAATCCCGAAAGTTTTGTAATGTGAGGATTATTCTCTGGCGAATTCAGGGATAGACCTCTCCAATTATCGGGGAAACCTTCTTTCGATGCATTTAAGATTTTGTGCCCCTCACGAAAATAGATAAGATTATTAATATTCTTATAGAAACCGCCTATTGTAACGAGACCAATTTCGTTTGAATAAAAAGATAGAAAAACGTCATAATTATCAGATAGCTGAGGATTAAGATCAGGATTGCCAATTTCGACTGAAGAATTTGTGCCATTAATTGCAGAATTTGGAAGCAGCCAATCCATTCTCGGTCTTGAAATCGATTTGCTATAAACGAGACGGAGATCGAACCATTCTGCCGGTAGAAAACGTAAATGAATTACAGGGAACCAATTAAAATAATTCCTATCTGCATTTGAAATACTCACCGGATTTTGATTGTAATCATATCCAATTATCTCATTTGGTACAATTCCCTTCCGTCCGGAAAGCCGGTCCATTGTGTTTTCATAACGAATGCCGGAGAGAATCGTTATAAAATTATCATAATTAATTTCTGTCATTAAGTATCCGGCATTAATAGTTTCTTTCACAAAATAATCATCAAGGTCGGCAGTTCTTTGGGAAACCATTGCGGAATCAATAAGGTAGCTATTCATCAGGCGATTAAGTTCATATTCAGAAAGACCAATTGGGAAATAATATTGATCGTTTAGAAATTTGCCGGTATTAAACGAGAGATCAAGATAATTTAGAATTGAAGGAGCACCATTAGATTGGACGAAATCGAATTTGAAATCAGGATTGCCATAATTGCTATGATATTTTATATAACCTTTATTAGAATAATTATACATACTTCTGAATAAACTTGTGTTTTCTCTCTCTTTTTTATTTAAGTAGGTTTTGGCGCCGAGCTTAATTTTACCTGAAAGCTTCTTCGAATATGAAAATGGTAATTCAAAATTGAATTGTAATGAATTGATATTGTCTTTTGTAATCGATGAAGTACGGTAAAATGAATTTGCATAGAATCCGGAAATATCGCGCGAAGGAGCATTAATAATTTCATCGGCAGTGGGAAATTGGGATAGATTTTCAGAATAATAAGCATCAGGCTGTATAAAACCATACGAATTAGAAAAAGGGACAGCTGAACGTGCATTAGAAATTGAACCGCCCCAATCAAAATTGATAAAATCGAACAAGAGATGTTTGCCGCCGAATGAAAATGAATTAAGTGCAATTTCTGATTCGGAAGAGATTAGATGTCTGCCGATTGTAACATCTTTTAGATAATAGTTGACATTCTGAACGGAGCTCTTATCGTTTCGGAAACTGAAAAAAGTAGTAAGATATAAAGAACCATTCGGTATATTATAATCGAGAAGAGCATTAAAACCATATTTTTTGCGATTAGTAATTGTATAAGCGAGATCGACTTGAGCTGCACGCATCGGAGCAAATATTTCATTTGGTCTTTTCTCACGAGGCATCTCCCATAATGATCTGAAACTATCGAATCCTCTTTGATTCCGTTCAATATGTCCGGCAACTAATAAACCGAGTTTATTATTTAGGAAGCGATTACTGAAAGTCCAAGTAGCTTCGTAATTACCATAATCATCACGGAGATTATTATAACCACCTTGCAATCTTAATTGCGATTTGAAACCTGTTGGTGTCGCTTTCGATAATTGAAAATCAATTGCGCCACCAAGAGCATCAGCATCAATATCGGGAGTGAGTGATTTAATCACTTCAATACCCGAAAGAATTTCCGATGGGATAATGCTAAGATCTACACTCCGATCGGATGCATCGGTAGATGGAATTTTTACTCCTGCAATTGAGATTGAATTATAAGTGGGAGAAAGACCACGAATAACCACTTTATTCCCTTCACCGCCACTGCGGATTAAGGAAATTCCCGGGAGGCGACCAACTGACTCGGCGGCATTAGCATCAGGAAGTTCCAAAATCTTTTCTGAAGAAACAACATTTTTAATTGTATTAGATTTGAGCTGACGATTGATTGCAGAAATCTGACCGAAAGCTTGATCGCTAACAACTATTGTTTCGGTTAATACTGAAGCGGGTGAAAGTTCAAGAAAATATTCTTGAATTCGTTCATTTGTGAAATCGATTTGGAATTCGCGTGTAACGTAACCGATAAAAGACACTTTAAGAATATACTTCCCTTGCGGAATTTGAGACAACCTAAATTTACCATTGCGATCTGATGAAGAACCGAGACCTGTATTTTTGAAATAGATACTAGCCCCAATTAATGGTTCGCCGGAATATATATCAGATACAATTCCTGTTATTGTTCCATAATCTTGTTTTTTTATCTCTTTTTCGGAAGGAGATTTATTAATAATTATATAGTCGTTAATTCGATAGAATGTGAATTGATATTTTTTTGTTATCG
>JBAYVI010000269.1:0-3034 GCA_041674625.1 Melioribacteraceae bacterium
AAATTGATAAAAAAATTAGTATCGAAGATAAAAGACATATTTAGCAGTAAAAAAGAGAAAGTAAAACCTGTAGAAAAAACTGCAAAAGCAACAGAATCAAAACGACAATATAAACCACGCCGAAAAGAAACCCCTGAAGAATATAGATTAAGAAGAAGCAAAAGAGCAGCGGCTAATAAGAGTGGGGAGAATGACAATAAAAAGAACGATTCTTTAGAAAAAGGAGCAAAACCACCTCGTTCAAAGAATGTTTCTAAAGAGAAAAAAGTTCAAGGAGAAAAAAACATTGAAAAAAGTTTTTCTAATGAAAAAAGTTCTCTTAACGGAAAAGGCTCAGGAACTAAAAATGATGATTCTACTGAAAATCTGAAAAAGCCTACACGCAGACCAAGAACTACACCCAAAAGAAAATCATCTCCTAAAGAGAACGATGGAGGCAGTGAACCTGAAATTCTTGAAAGTGAAGTAACTCCGGTTATTCCTTCTGAACCTTGGGATGAGTCAGTATTCAAAGTTCCAACAGTGGTTGGCAAATCCCGTTTCCAAGATTTCAAAGTTACTAATGAAATTTTACATGGAATATATGACCTCGGATTTCAACATTGCACAGAAGTGCAAGCAGAAACACTTCCTAAATCATTAACCGGAAGCGATATAATTGCTCAAGCGCAAACCGGTACAGGCAAAACGGCAGCTTTCCTTATTACATTTTTTAATATTATTCTCCATAATCCGATTATCGGCAAAAGAAAACATGGTGCTCCACGCGCACTTATACTTGCACCTACACGTGAGCTTGTTTTACAAATTGAAAAGGATGCACGCTCGATAGGGAAGTATGTACCTTGTACGATCCTTTCTCTCTTTGGTGGAATCGATTACATGAAGCAACAAAAGGCACTCCGCAGTTCACCAATTGATCTACTAATTTGCACTCCGGGCAGACTTATTGATTTCATTGATAAACGCTTAGTTGATTTAAGCAGAGTGGAAATTTTAGTAATTGATGAAGCAGATAGAATGCTTAATATGGGATTCATTCCATCGGTAAAGAAAATTGTTTTTAAGACTCCTCCAAAGACTAATCGTCAGACAATGTTTTTCAGCGCAACTATGTCAACTGATGTAAGGAGATTATCAGAATCATGGACTAATGAAGCGTTTGAAGTTTCTATGAAATCGGATAACGTTGCGGTAGAGAGCATAGAGCAAATAACTTATATTACTACGGTTACCGAAAAGCCAACTCTTCTTTACAATATCATTATGCAGAAGAATCTTGAGCGTGTATTAGTATTTGTTAATCGCCGTCACGAAGCAAAAAAATTAAAAGAAACTTTTGAGATGTATGGAATTGGCACTACACTTCTTTCAGGGGATGTGGAGCAGGGTCAGCGAATTAAGAGATTGGAAAAATTCCGCGATGGGACTGTACGTGTTCTCGTAGCTACTGATGTGGCATCTCGTGGAATACATGTAGAAGCAATTTCGCATGTTATCAATTATAATCTTCCGCAGGATACAGAAGAATATGTTCATCGAATTGGAAGAACAGGTAGAGCAGGAGCTTCCGGTATTTCAATTAATTTTGCAGATGAAAATGATTCACATGAAATTCCGAAGATAGAAGATTTCCTAGGAAAACCGATTGAATGTATTTTTCCAGAGGAGGAATTGTTAGTTCCAATTCCGGAGAAACATCGGAAAAAAGTAATTCATCGTGATGACCATGATAACGTTAAGCAGCAGGAAAAAAAGTCGTTTAATAAAAAACCATATAAAAAAAATTACCAAAAAAGGACTTCGCCAAATAAGGGGAGCGAAACTCCTGCAAAGGAATAGTAAAAGATTTTATTGTCTCTCTCAAACTGATATTCCATTTTATCCTTTTATATGTAATTTTGAAGAGAGACAAGATAATTTTCGGTAATCTAAAAAACTATTTCTCTAAATAATTTTATAGATGCAAATTTTTTTAGTACTATGTACCAAGCAGCTCTTCTTTTAAATTATCTTTAATTTTTATAGTGAATTCGCAGGATTCTATTTCAAAAGAATCATTTTTCTTACCTGAGTAAATCCATTTGTTACAAGTCGATAGAAATAAATCCCGGAAGCTAAGGAGTTACCGTTTGAATCTTTTCCGGTCCAAGTAATTGTATAGTTCCCAGCATTATCATAGCTATCTTTTACAATATTTACTATCTCTCCGAGTGAATCATAAATCTCCAATCGAACATTTCCACCTTTTGGAATAGAATAATTTATTGAAGTAGTTGGATTAAATGGGTTTGGATAATTCTGCTCTAATGAATATGATATACTAAGTGGTTTGTCGTCAATTACATCAGAATTAAAATCAGCTGTAATTTTATAGAACCTTTGATTATCTTTTTTAGGTATTCTTATCCAACTGTTATCTAATAAAGTATAGTTGTATTGTACATTATTCGTTAACCCCTCTAACTTAACATTTTTCATCTTCCATGGGATTTCATTAATATTAATATCTACAAAATTCTGATCGCCTATAAACGATACGACTAAATAATTATCATATTTTTTAATCAGTGTAGAACCATACGAGCGTATACCGCTAAAAGTAATATCTTTTCCCATAGGATTAATAAATATTCGATCCTTTAGGAATGTTACCGCAATCGTATTCCCTTGATATTTTTTCCTAAAAACAAATTCTTCGCCATTAGTAGCATAAAATCCTTTAGAAGGAAGAATCTCATTCATAAAAGAAAAATCGGAGTTACTGAAATTAGCACAGACACTCCAGCTATTATCATAATCCGACTTCTGCACTTTTCTATCGGATGAAAGAAACTGATGATCAGTCATTTTAGCGAAACCGCAATTTCTGAATACAGCAGATACGAGATTAGCACTTGATATAAACCGTTCTCTATTTGCATTCCAATAGTTTTGGTCAGGGGGGAGGAACAAGGGCATTGAAGCATACAAAATATTAAATAGATCTTTTTCGTCCCAATATTCGGGCACTTTAGAAAGACCATCACCTGTA
>JBAYVI010000270.1:0-3030 GCA_041674625.1 Melioribacteraceae bacterium
AATTGTCCTTCGAGAAAAAGTTGGGATTATTTCTGAAACTACACCCATTGCAGGAAGAATCATTATATAAACTGCGGGATGAGAATAAATCCAAAATAAATGCTGGAATAAGATTGGGTCTCCACCTAGAGCAGGATCAAAAATTCCAACTCCGAATGCTCTTTCGATTATCACTAATAATATTGTTATACCTATTACTGGGGTAGCAATTATCTGTATCCAAGCCGTAGCATAAGTTGACCAAACAAATAAAGGCATTCTAAACCATGTCATTCCTGGTGCTCTTAATCGGTGCACTGTTGTAACAAAATTGATTCCTGTTAGAATAGATGAAAAACCAAGAATAAATGCAGCGAAAATCGCCATCGATACGTTAGTCGAAGTCCTTATACTATAAGGGATATAAAAAGTCCATCCTGTATCAATTGGACCACCCGGTAAAAATAATGATACAAGAACTAATATCGCACCAATTACATATATATAAAATGAAAGTAGATTCAACCGAGGAAATGCTACGTCCTTTGCGCCTATATGAATCGGTAAAAAGAAATTTCCAAAAATTGCAGGTAGACCAGGGATAATAAAGAGAAATATCATTATCACACCATGAAGTGTAAATAATGTATTATATGTTTGGGCTTCCATAATAGTTTTGCCCGGGAACATTAATTCCCACCTCATAAATAAGCCGATAATTACACCAACCAAGAAGAAAGATAATATTGCAATTAAATACATTATCCCAATTCTTTTATGATCCACAGTCAAGAGCCAAGAAAGAATACCGGTATGCTTATTTGTTGATACCTGATAAAAATTCTTTTCTTCAGGATTAGCTGCTTCATTAATCATCTATTTGTTGCTCCTTTTCTTCAATATTTTTTTTGCGTTTCTTAAAAATTAATATCCCTGCAAAAATACCTACACCTAATAACATTATTGAACCTATAATTCTTGTTACATTAAGTGTATATTGCCTTCCAGCAGGATCATAGCTAAAACAAAATTCTAATACTTTTGCAATTGTTGGATTTGTTTTTCCACTTCCCGCATCAATTAATGCCATCTTTGTATCAAAAGGATTATATGATGTCCCGAATAAATAACGTGATATCATTCCTTTTGGAGAAACTGTAATAACAGTACCTGCATGGATAAAATCTTTTTGAGTCGGTTTAAAATAGAACCCTACTGCATCTGTAATTTTTTTAATATTTAGACTATCCCCTGTTAAAAATAACCATGAGCTATCAGGAATATTTCTTTTTATCAAGTGCATATAATTTGGTTTCCATTTAGCAGATAATTTTACATCTTCATGGTGATCAAATGATAAAGCAATTACCTTAAAATCTTTTCCGGGTACTAAATCAATTTTATCAATTGTCCAAGCTAATTCAGAAAGCATCGGACTGCATAGTCCTGGACATTCGAAATAAACCAATGCCATTAATACAGGTTCGTTTATTACTTCCCCAAGAGTTATTGTATCATTTTCCGAAGTAACAAACTTTGTATCAAGCGGAAGATATGCTCCTAATTTTTCATCAATACCTACTTCAATCTGTTTTTGTGCCGAAATAGAAATTGCAGAAAATAAAATTATTACTATTATTATTCTAAAATACTTCATTAATCTATATCCGTTAATTAAGTGCATTTCTAATATAACCGTACATCAATTGCCATTCATCATTAGATAGATTGACTACCCTTCCCTTATATCCCAACTCAATCGGTGATTTAGTTACTTCTCCAACATAGTAATTCATATCAGAAAAGGATTTATTAGCCAAATATGAACTAAAAACTTTTTTAAGATTACTTGAATACTCCCTTAACACTGATGCTGCCTTCGTTGTATCATTTGCTAAAAATTTAATAGCATTGTTAGTTTTATTTATCAATTCACTATTTTCAGACAGAATTAATTCTTCAGCTTTTTTAACAGGGATTTGATTCGGTAAAACTACACCTTGTGAAAGATTATAAGTTTGATCGGTAGAGGCTATTTGTTCTTCTGTAATTTCAGGATATTTAGCAAATAACCTAAGATGTTCTATAATCGCGATACGATCTTGTGGTGGCAAATATTCATAAGCTGCCATTCCGTTTTTAATAATTCCTTCTTGCAATGTTTTATACAGCATATCAAATGTAGTTCCGTTAGTCCAACCATCAAGGTTGTGAAAATTTCTTGGCTTTGGATTTAGTCCTGCACTTGCAGCTCCATCTCCCATTCCGTTTTCTCCATGGCATGAAGAGCAATTGGCTTTGAATAATTCATTACCTTTATTTAAAAATTCCGAAGTTGGAGATTTAATTAATGCTAAATCAACTGCCGGCATAATCCCCCCTTTTTTCATGGGGACTTCTTTTTTAATTAATGTTGAATCAACTATGCCAACAGGTTGAGCATTAAAAGAAACCTGCGTCAGATTCTTAACGTAAAATATGCCCACAGCTATGATAAGGATTAAGATATATAGATAAACCCAGCCAAATAACCGCATCGGATTTTTTAGTAAATCCGAAAAACTTATTTCATCTTCAATTTTATTTTTTCTTTCCATATTATAACTTAAAGTCTATTCCACGTTTTAGTTTAGGATCGCCAATTGCTACAAAATTATTTTTCTTTGTTTTTAATGAGAAGACAAGAACAACAATACCTACTGCCAATAATGGATAAGCTAATTCAATCCATCCGAGAACAAAACCTCCTTTACTAAAGGTAGGCATTGCTAACCAATATAAATCAATATAATGTGCAACTAATATCCATAGAGCATAAAACTTTAGTTTCTTTCCATCTTTCTTTGATGGTTGTGATAATAAACCGAAATAAGGAACAAGGAATTGAACAATCATCAATAAAATTGAAATATATTTCCAACTTCCGTTCCACCTTTGTAAAAACCAAATTGTTTCTTCAGGAAGATTAGCATACCAAATCAAAAGAAATTGACTGAAAGCTATATAAGCCCAGAAATTAACAAATGCAAATAAAAGAGCACCCAAGCTATA
>JBAYVI010000271.1:0-3029 GCA_041674625.1 Melioribacteraceae bacterium
GCGTTAGTTACTGGTTCTAAAGTCTGTAATTTCCATTTAAATAATATTATGAAATCATGCTTTGAAGAGCATCCTGAAAATGACAGATTTAATAAAAGAACAAACCTTCGTCTAAGAAAGGCGGTCCTTGAGGCACGTAAACTTCATATCCCTGAAAACTATATAGAACGTGTAATCAAATTAGCGAAATTAGGATTTAAGTCGATAGAATTTCCGATCTACAATGAAGATTGGAACTCCGAAGCATATAATACAGTTGCGGGACAGAATTCCAATAATTCTGTAAGAGTAACGAATCAATTTATGCAGGCAGTTCTTAATGACAACGATTGGAATCTATACTGGCGAAATGAAAAGAAAAAAGCAGTGAAAGAGGGGAGAGAACCTAAAGCTTGCCAGACTTTAAAAGCTACCGACCTTTGGGAAGAGATTGCTTTCGCTGCCTGGTCTTCTGCTGATCCGGGACTTCAATATGATACTACAATTAACGAATGGCATACATGTATTAATAGCGGTAGGATAAGAGCATCAAATCCATGCAGCGAATATATGTTTTTGGATGATACTGCATGTAACCTTGCATCACTAAATTTAGTGAAATTTTATAGCGACGAATTGGCTAAGTTTGATATTAATGCTTATCGCCATGCTACACGTCTTTGGACTATGGTACTTGAGATAAGTGTTCTTATGGCTCAATATCCAAGTAAAGAAATTGCACAATTAAGTTATGAATATAGAACTCTTGGATTAGGTTATGCTAATCTCGGTTCATTATTAATGCGACAGGGAATATCTTATGATAGCAAAGAAGCTTTTGCAATTACAGGAGCATTAACTGCAATAATGCACATGCGTTCTTATGCTACATCTTCTGAAATGGCAAAAGAGCATAAGCCATTTCAACAGTATGAAAACAATAAAGAAGCAATGCTTCGCGTTATTAGAAACCATAAGAGAGCTGCCTACAACGTTCCTAAGGAAGAGTATGAAGGGCTTTCGATACATCCTATGGGTATTAATCCTGAGCATTGTCCATCTGACTTACTTAAAGCTGCACGGGAAGATGCCGATTTAGCATTAGAAGCCGGTGAACAATATGGTTTTAGAAATGCTCAAGTAACAGTAATCGCTCCTACTGGTACTATTGGATTAGTCATGGATTGCGATACGACCGGTATTGAACCTGATTTCGCATTAGTAAAGTTCAAAAAATTAGCTGGTGGCGGTTATTTCAAAATTATCAATCAATCGATACCTCCTGCATTAAAAGTGCTTGGTTACAATAAAGAGCAAGTTACCGAAATTGTAAAATATGCTAAAGGAGCAGGTTCACTAATTGGTTGTCCCTACATTAATCCGGAGACATTGCGTTCTAAAGGATTTAATGATGAAGCAATTGCAAAAATTGAATCAGTGCTTCCATCAGTATTTGAGTTGAGTTTTGCATTCAATAAATATACACTCGGTGAAAAATTCTTGATTAATAATCTTGGATTTACTTCAGAGCAGATTAGTGATTTCAGTTTTGATCTTCTTTCTGCTCTTGGATTCAAGAAAAATGAAATTACAGTAGCTAATGATTTTGTTTGTGGTACGATGACAATCGAAGGTGCTCCATTCCTAAAACATGAACATTATTCAGTTTTTGATTGCGCTAATAAATGTGGTAAAAAAGGAACTAGATATATACAAGCTGATGCTCATATCTATATGATGGCAGCAGCTCAACCATTTATTTCCGGTGCGATTTCTAAAACTATCAATCTTCCTAACCATGCAGATATTGAAGATATCAAACATGCTTATATGATGTCTTGGAAGCTTGGTACCAAGGCAAACGCACTATATCGCGATGGCTCTAAGCTAAGTCAACCGCTTAATTCATTAAGTGAAGAAGAAGTGGAAGATTTGTTAGAGAAAAAGGATGAAAATGATATTATTAAAGTTGCTGAAAGAATTATTCACAGATATATAGCAAAAAGAAGAAGACTTCCTGATAGAAGAACAGGTTATACTCAGAAAGTAAAAATTAATGGTCAATCTGTTTATGTAAGAACGGGTGAATACGATAACGGGCAGATAGGTGAAGTATTTATCGATATGCACAAAGAAGGTGCAGCATTCAGAAGTTTACTAAACTGTTTTGCTATTTCGATTTCATTAGGTCTTCAGCACGGTGTTCCTCTTGAAGAATTTGTAGATGCATTTGTCTTTACGCGATTTGAGCCGAGCGGGGTGCTTACTGGTCATAGCCGAATTAAAATGGCTACTTCTGTAATAGATTATATTTTCCGCGAATTAGCTGTTTCGTATCTTGGAAGAAATGATTTAGCTCATGTGGACGAGATAGATATTATTAAGAATAAAGAACATCGCTCTATAAGTGAGCCTGATTTTGTAGGAGAGGAGATTATAAGCGAAGTTTACATTGAACCGGAAACAACGAAAAGAAAACCTATTTCTGTAGATACATCTAATGGCAACGGTAATGGTAATGGTAAAAATGAGATGGATAAAAAACTTGCACAGCATCAGACTGTAATGAAAGCCCGCGAAAGAGGTTATACCGGTGATATATGTCCTGAATGCCAAAGTATGACTATGGTAAGAAACGGTACATGTCTTAAATGTAATACCTGTGGAGCCACTACTGGCTGCAGTTAATAGGATTTAATGTGGATTTTTAAATGTTTTAGCTAAAAAAGGCTCTTTGTGAGCCTTTTTTGATTTGTAAGAGAATCAGTTTTTTAATACATTCTACTTCTTGATTAAAAAAAAATGATAACCAAATACCTTCATATTGTTGAAGAAAGAATTATGAAGGCTTGCTTAAGTGCAGGTCGGCAGAGAGATGATATTTCTTTAGTTGCTGTATCAAAAACACAACCTATTGATGTAATCGAAGAAGCATTAAATGCCGGACTTACACATTTTGGTGAGAATAAAGCTTTAGAATTGAGAGATAAAAACTCGATCATAAAGCACAACCTTCACTGGCATTTTATCGGACATCTTCAAACCAATAA
>JBAYVI010000272.1:0-3026 GCA_041674625.1 Melioribacteraceae bacterium
ACCAGATTGGTTTTAGAGTTGGCAAGGTTTAATTTTTCTCTCAGTCGAAATCTTGCCTTATCAATGGCGGTTACTTGTTGGCCGGTAAGTTCTGCAATATCTTTTGATGACATATTTAGCCGGAGGAATGCGCAAAGTTTTAATTCATTCTGGCTCAACTCTGGATAGGCGAGTAATAATTTCTCGTAAAATCCGGCATGTACCTCCTTAAATCGATGAGAAAATTCATTAAACATTTTATCGTTGATGCCATTTCTCAATTCCTGTCTGATTTTAGCTATGGTATCCTTGCTTTCTTTTCCCGCGGCATTGGATTCAAGGCGTGCGAGCTTGTTTGAAATCTCGGTAAGTAATTCATTCTTTTTGATGAGTGAAATCAGATTTACCGTCAATTCCCTGTCTTTAATTTCCAGCTTAAGTTCAATTTTTTCATTTTCAACTGCAAATAATTTGGATTTTAACCGCTGACGAGAAAATAGCAATCCAAGCACAACAAGTCCGGCAAGAAGACTGGCAATAATAATTCCAATAATAATATTCTTGGTCTGTTGAGTTTGCCTACGTTCAAACTCCTTTTTCTCATATAAATATTGAAGTTCAAACTTCGATATCAGTATTTGCCTTTTTGCCTCAAAAAGACTGTCTCCTGATTGTTTCTCTAAATTGAGATAGTGGTACGCCTCAATGGTTTCCCCTTTGTCGGAATAAATTTTATTTAGCATGCCTGCTGCTGCGGATATTATTTTATAGTATTTGTGTTCCACCCCTTCTTGCATGGCTTTTTTAAAATAATTGATCCCCTCGTCAATCCTGTCTATACTGTAATAACAGAATCCAAAATTCAGATAACATTCTGCCATGTGCAAGCGATTATCAAGTTCTGTGAAGAGCAGAAGCGATTTATGAAAACTTTGAAGTGCTTCCGTTGACTTTCCTTCATTCATCTGGATGTATCCAATATTCATAATATTTATCCCCTGACCAAATTTGTCCCCGATTTCAATATTGATATCCAATGCCTTTTGAAAAAAAACTATGGCGGTATCATATTTCTTTAATACGCTAAACGCCGCAGCCATGTTATTATACTGTCTTTTTATCTCGGGTTGATACTTAATCCTTTCTGCAATAGACAATGATTTATTGAAATACCGCAACGCTTTATCATAGTCCTGATGATTGTAAAAGTCATTCCCAATACATCCCAATGTATACGAAATCCCCACTTCATCCTTACATTTTTCAAACAACTTTAAACTTCGGAAGAAATATTGGGAGCTGTTGTCATAATCACCAAGTTCTGTGTATATTTTGCCAATGAGGCTCAATGAATTTGCAAGTTCAAGTTCCAGATTTAAATCTTCCGAAGTTTCCTTTGCAGGCTGTGCAAATTCCATCGCTTTCTTATAATCACTCTTCCTATAATAATAGTTACCGAGTATGATCATTGAGTTCACCTTCCCCAATGCATAATTGGTTTGTTGCGAGATTTCCAGCGCCCTGTTGGCCAATTCTTCTGCATTCTCCAAATAAGCATTTTCAGGCTCATCCAGAAATTTCAGGATAAAATCAACTTTTTCATTTGGAGCGTTAATAGTACGTAATGCTGAATCTACATCAATGACATTAGCCGTCTTCTGAGAATATACCATCTTTACACTACAAATGCACCAAAGAAGAAAGAATATTCCAAGTTTTAACTTCATGTAATCTTGAGTTGATTGATCCTTACTTAAACCGAACAAAAATAGGATAAAATTTATTTATTGTTGGGTTAATACAAGACTTCAATTATGTATTGGATGGAATATATAAATCATCCCCCTTGTATATAGCATTATCTTAAAGATATACAGATCAATAAGCTGTACTAAAGCTGGTGATAACCTGTTTAATTGAAAACGCCGATGTTCGAAATATGTCTATAATTATGAAGTAACTTAGTAAAACACTCCCTTTTCATACTCATATTAATGGATAAAACAGTAAAATGGCTATGAAGAAATTTTGTTTTTGTTGTTCAAAAAGTCCACCTTCCACAATTTTGTAAACAATCGAAGCCGCAAGAACGATCTGATAATGAATAATAAGCATTTTAACCCAACCAGCCATAATAGATAATAAATGACCAGATTGAGTTTGTAACCAGTTTTTATGAAGGCTTGAAATTGATTCATGGGTTTATTTAAAAAAAGGGCGATCCTGCCGGACCACCCCTGAAATCAACATTAAAACACTTAACTAATTATTACTACGGTTTACCTGATAATCACTTTCTTAAAAACGGATTTGCTATCGCTTATAACCCTGAGCAAATAATTTCCCGATGGCAGGTTTTGTACAGGAATTGCAACCACCTCATTTGAATCAGGGTTTTCATTTTGATACACCCTAATACCCATCATGTTGGTGAGGGTTATTCGCTGGAGGGTACTATTGTCCTGCATTTTAACCATGAGGTTGTCGGATACCGGATTTGGATAGACCAATAATCCAGATTCCTTTTCTGACATACCCAGGCATACATCCACAAAAAGATGCAGGGATGACTGGTTTGAACAACCACTGGGATCAGAATAGGTATAGGTAATTTCATGAGTTCCTGTTCCAGCCTGAGCGGGGTCAAAGATGTTGTCAACGACTCCGTCACCAGAGTAAGTTCCTCCCGCAGGTGTTCCGCCGGTAAGTGTAACAGGGCCCCAGTCTTCGATACACAGGGTATCAGGTTCAAAGCCGGGCCAGGTAACCACCGGCAATGGATTGACTACTGCGGTAATGGTATTGGAAGTTACGGGGTTTCCATTTGTACAGGTCAAATCTGAGGTAAAGACCATGGACACGACATCTCCGTTTTCGGCCACATAGGCAAACTCAGGGGTGTTTTCTCCAGCCGGGGCACCATTTACCTGCCATTGGTATTGCGGGGTGTTTCCGCCACCTGTAGTAGATGAAGTGAAATTAAATTCTGATCCTTCACAGAGGTTGTTCTGGGTAATTGCAATCGAGGCTGTAACGTCAATGTACGG
>JBAYVI010000273.1:0-3024 GCA_041674625.1 Melioribacteraceae bacterium
ATTACAGATATTATCTATCAAAGACAGTACGCCTATACCACATAATGGCTGCCGACCACCAAAACGTAGAAGAGTTTAATAGGAGAAAATTTAGATGGCAAGATACACAGGTTCTAGTTGCAAATTATGCAGAAGAGAAAAACAAAAATTGTTTTTAAAGGGTTCTAAATGTACATCAGAAAAATGCCCTTTAGAAAAAAGAAACTATCCTCCGGGTCAGCATGGTCAATCACGCAGATCTAAATTCTCGGAGTATGGTCTTCAGTTACGTGAAAAGCAGAAAGTAAAAAGAATTTATGGTGTTTTGGAAACGCAGTTCGAGAATCTTTTTGAAAAAGCTAACAAGATGAAAGGCATTACAGGAACCAACTTAATTAAGCTTCTTGAAAGAAGACTTGATAATACAGTTTACCGTCTTGGATTTGCTCCATCAAGGAAAGCTGCTCGTCAGTTGATTGTTCATCGCCATTTTACTGTAAATAATACACTTGTCGATGTCCCTTCTTATTTACTAAAGCCGGGAGATTCAATAAGTGTTCGTGATAATAGCAAGAAACTTGATGTTATTCACAATTCATTAAGAAAAACAAAAGATAACGTATATAATTGGCTCACAATAGACAAAGCAGCACTAACAGGTAGTTTTATTCTTATTCCTGAAAGGGAAGATATTCCATTGACTGCTAATGAGCAACTTATTGTTGAGTTATATTCTAAGTAATTTGAAATTTAATAAAGAGGATACTAAATGAGCTATCCGTTTATAAAAATTCCTGAAGGTGTTGTAATTGACGACTCCTCTAATTCTACTGATTTTGGAAGAATATTTATCCAACCATTAGAAAGAGGATTTGGTGTTACATTAGGTAATTCTTTAAGAAGGGTATTATTATCATCATTAACCGGCGCTGCTTTTACTGCAGTAAAGATTGAGGGTGTTTTGCATGAATTTGCTACCGTTCCCGGAGTTGTCGAGGATGTAACAGAAATTATTCTTAATCTGAAAAAAGTAAGATTAAAAATAAACAACAAGAAAACAACTTCATGCGAATTGTCTTTAAATGGTTCAAAAGAATTCACCGCTGCAGATATTCAAAAAGCATGCCCTGATATTGAGATTTTAAATCCAGATCAGCATATTGCTTCTCTTACCGGTGATGCAAAATTCAATATAGAATTACGTTTCGGTATTGGTAAAGGCTATGTGCCTTCATTAGAACAGAAAATACCGGATCAGACAATTGGTATAATTCCGATTGATTCTATTTTTACTCCGATTGTCAATGTAAAATATGATATAGAAAATGTTCGTATCGGCGAAAAAAATGATTATGAAAAATTGACTCTTGATATAAGAACAGATGGTTCAATTACTCCATTAGAAGCATTATCTGGAGCCGCTAAAATTCTTAAAGATCATATAAATTTATTTATTAATTTCGATAACGAACAAGAAGAAGAAAAAGAAGAAAGTAAAGAAGATGCTGAAACTGAGAGAATTAGAAAAATATTGATTACTAGTGTTGATGATCTTGAGTTAAGTGTCCGTTCGCATAACTGTCTTAAAGCCGCTAATATTAAATATTTAGGCGATTTGGTTAGACGTGATGAAAGTGAAATGCTTAAATTCAGAAACTTCGGAAGAAAGTCTTTGGCCGAATTGATTGAGATTGTTGAAAATTATAATCTTGAATTTGGAATGGACGTTGATAAATACATTAAAGAAAAAACAGATAAAAATTAGTTCATACCTGGAGAAGTTTTAAATGAGACACGGAATTAAAGGAAGAAAGCTTGGAAGAACTGCCAGTCATAGAACGGCTACTTTAAGAAACTTAGCCATGGCTCTTCTGCAACATAAAAAAATAAAAACTACTTTAGCTAAGGCAAAGGAATTACGTACTTATGTAGAACCTATGATTACTAGAGCTAAGGTTGATTCAGTAGCTAATAGAAGAGAAACCGCTAGAGACATTAATGACAAAGAATTGGTTAAAGAATTGTTTTCAACTATTGTAGAAAAAATTGGAACTCGTCCAGGCGGTTATACAAGAGTTGTTAAGCTTGGTCAAAGACTTGGTGATGCTGCTGAAATGGCAATTATTGAGTTAGTTGATTTCTCTGAAATTTCCATTGAGAAAGCGAAAGCTAAGAAGAGCGAAGAACCAGCAGAAAAAGAGAAAAAAGAAAAATCTGCAAAAGCTAAAGCTGTTAAAGCGGAAGCTAAGGGAGAAGCTAAAGTAAAAAAAGAAGCTAAACCTAAAAAGGAAAAAATAACTGCATCTGCTAAGGCTAAATCTACTCCTAAAAAAACTCAAATAGCTAACAAGACTGTATAGTTTCCTTATAAATTAAGGATTATTAAAAGAGCAGACGTTTGTTCAAAAACGCTGCTCTTTTTTATTTTATGAAAGAGATAATATTTTTAAAACCTGTTTATAAGTTAGCAGAAGTGCCGACAGACGACATGCCTGAAGTGATTTTATGTGGTAGATCGAATGTAGGTAAATCTTCTTTTATCAACACCCTATTCAATAAAAAGAATCTTGCTAAAACTAGTTCCACTCCAGGTAAAACACGCTCCATTAATTATTACTTAGTTGATAATAATTTTTTTATGATAGACCTCCCAGGGTTTGGGTATGCTAAGGTTAGCAAGAGCGAAAGGGACTCTTGGAAAAAAATGGTTACCGATTTTTTCAATAGGCATGTTGATAAAAGAATCGCTATTCATCTTATTGATTCACGTCATAAACCGATGGAAACTGATTTTGAATTGAATGACTATTTAGTGAAAAATGATATTCCTTATATCATTGTCCTAAATAAAGTTGATAAATTGAAACAATCTGAATTAGCTACTGCAAAAAAACAAATTAAAGACTTCTTTCCTAATTTGAGTTTTGGAGATAATCTATTTTATTTTTCAAGTGTTACTGGAGTTGGTAAAAAAGAGATAGTAATAATGCTCTCACGTCTCTTTAACTAATGAAATTAATAATAAAGTTTAGTATTATTCGTTTA
>JBAYVI010000274.1:0-3005 GCA_041674625.1 Melioribacteraceae bacterium
ATAATTGCAAAAGGTAAACAAGTTATTGAGATAGAAGGAAAGGCTGTATTAAGTCTTGCCAATAAAATAGATGTAAATTTTTTGAAGGCTGTTAATTTAATTTATCATTCAAGGGGAAGAATAATTTTATCAGGTATGGGCAAATCCGGGCTGATAGCCCGAAAAATTGTAGCAACATTAAATTCGACTGGGACGGCATCTCTATATATGCACCCAACAGATGCTCTGCACGGTGATCTTGGAATGGTACGTAAGCAAGATGTTGTAGTTCTTTTATCAAAAAGTGGTCATACTGAAGAACTTTTAAATCTCCTTCCAATATTTAAAAGAATAAAAGTAAGATTGATTGGTTTGATTGGAAATCAAGAATCAAAATTAGCAAAATCGTGCGATGTAGTATTAAATGTAAAAGTAGAAGAAGAGGCATGTCCTCATGATTTGGCGCCAACATCATCTACAACAGCAACATTAGCAATGGGCGATGCTCTTGCAGTTGCATTATTAGAACTAAGAGGATTTACAGCACAAGATTTTGCAATGCTTCATCCGGGTGGTAGCCTTGGTAAAAGACTTTCACTTAAAATATCTGAGATTATGATTGCAGGTAAAGACGTTCCGATAGTGAAAACCTCAACCTCTCTAAAAGATACAATTTTAACTATTACATCTAAGAGATTGGGAATGACTTGTGTCGTGAATAATAAAAAAGAATTGGAAGGTATAGTAACAGATGGAGATATAAGAAGGTTATTAGAGAAGACATTAGAATTTAAGGATTTAACTGCGCTTGATGTAATGTCTAAAAATCCAAAAACAATCACAGATGATTTCTTAGCTTCCTTTGCGCTTCAGCAGATGGAAAAATTTAAGATTACATCACTAATAGTAGCAAATAAGAAGAACAATCCAATTGGTGTAGTGCATCTTCACGATTTAGTGAAATTAGGACTTCAGAAAAGATGAAAAAGGTATTATTAATAATACTTCTTATTTTTTCTTTTATAAGATGTGGTGAGGAAAATTTAAAACCAGAGATCGATACAAACGAATCGAAAGATATGCCGGTACAGGAGAGCTGGAATTCTAAAATTATTTTTTCTCAAGATGGTAGAATTAAAGCAGTCCTATTTACAAAACATTTAGAAATATTTGAAGATAAAAACGAAACACTTCTTAAGGATATTAAAATAGAGTTTTATGATTCAAATAATGTAAAGAGTACTACTCTTACAGCATTAAAGGGAAGAGTGGAGGACTTGACTAAAAACATGTATGCTATCGAAAATGTAATAGTAGCTAATGATAGCGGTGTAGTATTGAAAACCCAAGAACTGATGTGGCGAAATTTGGACGAAAAAATTATTTCAGATAAGTTTGTAAGAATAGTTTCGAACGAAGAAATTATTGAGGGATATGGTTTGGTATCAGATCAACATTTAAAAAATTATGTTATTAAGCGAATTACTTATTCAGCGATTAAAGCAACAAATGAAAAGTAAATCGATCATATTATTAATATTGTTTTATATTCCCGTAATTATCTTTTCTCAAGATAAAGGTAATTTAGTTGTAATTGGTGATAGTTTGATAGGGAAGGTTGTTGATGGTGAAAATGTAAGAGAAGTAATTGGAAATGTATTAATGACACAGGACGAGGTGAGGATTACATGCGATAGAGCTATTCAGTTTATAAAAAAAAACGAAGCTGAATTAATCGGGAATGTAATAGTTACTCAAGATACAATTAGAATTACTACAAGTCGAGGATTCTATAATGGAAATAAAAAAATTGCTTTTTCTTCTAATGGAATTAGACTTACCGACGGGCATTACAAATTAAATTCTAAGACTGGGTATTATTATTTTGATGAGAACCGTTCTTTCTTTACCGGAGAAGTAAATCTCTATGACAATGAAACTCGATTGACTTCCGATACATTATATTATTATGATAATGAAAATAAAGCGATAGGGAAAGGGAACGTTAAAATTGATTCAAAGAGTTCTATTCTTATAGCGGATAGTTTGGTAAATTACAGGGAAACGGAAATTACATTCGCATACAACAACGTTGTAATCGCAGATAAAAAAGAATCAATGCTTATCCTTTCAGATTATTTAGAAGACAATAAGCATACCGGTAATTCAAAAATTGAAGGCAATCCCTTATTAGTGCAAGTGGATACTTTGGATAATGGAAATCTTGATACTCTTTATATTAAATCTGTATCGATGGAATCTTTTAAGGATAGCACAAAGAATGTCTTAATAGCAAAAGATTCAGTAAATATTTTCAGTAAAAATTTGAACTCAGTAAATTCAGAGACTTTTTTTGATCAGCTCAGTGGAGAAATAAGGTTTAAGAAAAAGGAAGAAGACTTAACCCAACCCGTTCTATGGTACTCTTATTCACAGCTTAGCGGAGACTCGATAAATATAAGATTGAAAGATAAAAAATTAGAGAATATTAAGGTATTCGGAAATTCAATGTTAATTTCAACAAACGAAAAATATCCAGAAAGATACGAACAGATTTCTGGGGATAGTTTATTTCTCTTTTTTATGAATGATACTCTAAATAATGTGGAAGTAATCGGGAAAATACTTAGTATCTATTATTTATTTGATGAAGGCGAAGGAAATGGAGTACTAAAATCGAGCGGTGAGAGAATGAAGATTGGATTTGAAGATGGTAGTGTAGGGGAGGTAAAATTATATGGTTCGCCGGCAACGGAATATTACCCCGATCAAAAAATTATTGGAAAAGAAAGAGATTTTTTGTTGCCGACATTTAATCGTTTTGATAGACCCGTTAAAAAAATATTTGATAGAAAAATTCCATTTAATTTATTAGAAGTGAAGAAATGAGCCTAAGTATATTAAAGAGTGAAAACTTAAAAAAAATCTATAAGAAAAGAACGGTTGTAGATAATGTTTCTGTAAATGTGCAGCAAGGAGAAGTTGTAGGACTTCTTGGACCAAATGGAGCAGGAAAGACAACAACA
>JBAYVI010000275.1:0-2997 GCA_041674625.1 Melioribacteraceae bacterium
CAAAAGACTGGACTTTATTCTTAAGTATTGATTGTCATTCAATAGATCAAGCACAGCGAATTGAACATCATATTAAAAGAATGAAAAGCATAAAGTACATTCAGAATTTGTTGACTTACCCTGAAATATCCATAAAACTATTAGCAAAATATTCATAATCAGGTTGTCCCAGGTTCACCCCCCCGATAACAATCGGGGCTTTCGGGGGTTGGGCCCACTAACCAGTAAAACCGCTTGATTCACAAAGTGTGGGTCAGCGGTTTTTTTTCTTATGTGCTACTGCTATATTCTTTACAGCCAGAAACTTGATCGGTTGTAATTGCTTTTCAGTTATGACACTTGATTTCAATGGATATTCGATTTTTGTTTACCTATTAACTAACTATTTTTGCTTTACGAACATAATCTTGTTCACAGATGACATAGGATATACTTCTGTAGTCTCTTTTAACTGGTCATGAATAAAAATAAAATTACTGGTCTTTCCAATAAAATATTTATTCTCATTGGTTTCAATTTCTTCATTCTGTATCCATATTCTGGTTCTAGAAAAATACTTTTTATTTTTGACTTTATAAAATTCGTTGTATGAATTTACGAGCGCGAAAATTATTAAATATATGAAAAATAAAGCCAAAATTATTTTACCAAACTCATCAGTCTTTTGCATATCTTCCGGGATGTATCTTAATCCCAAAATCAATATAACAAACAAACTTATAAACATAAAATTCTGAAGAAATACTTCGTACAAGAAAATAAATCTTCTCATTTTGTAATACACACAAGTAAATACAAAGAAAATAACCGGTATAAACACCAAGGTAATTATTGATAGATAATTATAAAGCACAATAACAACAACTAAAAAAAACAGAATTGAAAAAAATGAAAGTAAATTAGCAAAGAATAAAATAAGAATTTCTTTTAACTCAATAAATCCGAAAATTGAAACCCCGAATAATTTGTAGTAACTAAAAAGTTTTACGGCTCCAGCAATTATAAGTATGATACTGATAATTGCAATATTTTCAAATAATAATTTTAAAATAACAGATAGTACCATTACAATTCACTCCTATGTATTAGTTTATGTTTTAATGATGAATTTACAATATTGCTCTCAAAAGAAAGATCAACCCCGCAAATTGATGGAGATAAATGATAGGCATTAAGTTGTCTTTTCACTGTTAAAACTCCCAAAATTGTATCTACTCCGCCCCTTGCTATTCGAATTGGAAAAATTTGGTTGATCAATTTCTGTGCCCCTTTTTTTGTTATTAAATATCCAAATGCACCACGTCTTATACTAAAAGGTTTAAATATTTCAATTATATTTCCTTTTTCAGAACCGGTTGACATCCACTTTCTACTTCCAAAATATAAAATATCACAATCTTGTGGGATTAAAGACAAGATATTAACTAGTGTTTCATACTCAAAATGAATGACTACATCGTCCTCAAATACAAGCATAATATCATTATTACTAGATAACAATCTTTCCCAAGATCTATAATGACTTATAATACATCCAATACTACCTTTTGAGAGGTATTCTGCCGAAGCTTTGCTAATATCATATTCTTTAATAATTTTACCAAATTCACTTTTACCATGAATCGCATCAAAAAAAACATATGGTATATTTTTCTCACTAAAGACCATTCTTATATGGTTTCTTCGATCTGTTCTCATAGGTAGTGAGATTACTACTATTTCATAATTTAGAATATTAAGTGGTTCAATATTTTTGGAAATATTTCCCTTTGAGAAACAGTATATAATATACTCAAATAAGTCAATTAAATTATAGCCTATTACCTTGCCATTTAGAAATTTAGTATAAATATATATACTGAATTGAAACATACAAGATCCTTAACTTTCTTTAATTACAATAGTCCAGTTTTAAAAGCATCATTTTTCTAATTGTTCAAATTTAAGGTTTTAATTGAATCGTACAACCTAATCAAGGCGATTTGACCATGTAGCCGTCTCGATAAATCAAATAGCACCTTCAGAATTTTAGGATTATTATGCTCCGACGCGTATTTTCAATGCGCTTTATAGATTATAAGAAGTGCTTAAAAATCAACACAATCATTAACTTTGTTGCTTAATCAATATTCTGAGTTGACACGTGATAGGAGAAACATGTGCCAGAGAATGTTAACCAATGGATTTTGAAATAAATCCCGGTTGTCTAGAAATAAATATTTACCGATAAATAGCCCAGCGGGCCAAAATAGGTTCTGAAAGCACTGCTGTTAGTTTTATCGCTGGAATTGGTAACATACTTTGATTCCGATTTACCGGTAACATATTCTGTCGTATATTTTATTTCTGTTCCAATGGACAAATGGGGAGTGATCATCAGATCCACACCCAGCAAAGGATTTATCCCAACAGCAAATTCATTGTATTTGGTGGAACTATTATTCTGATATCCGTTATTAACAGGGTATTCCTGCTCCATTTTAAGACTCGCATAAGAAGTGGAAACATCAAATCCATAGAAAATTTTGATCCTTGAATAGGTTAAATGCCATTCATAACCCACAAAGAATTTTTCGCTAAACAATTTAAGGCTGGTTTTCTCCTTTGAACCCGATTTTTGCTCATCGGTGGTAGATGAATAGCTCATATTTGTTCCCAGACGGAAAGCACCCTTAGGCTGGTGAAATTTCAGCCCGACAACCAGTTCAGGTTGCTGAACGCTAAATATATAATTAATGTCATAAATGAAATTACCATACTGATCAATGTAGTAAATCGGATAAATGGTGTTGTTTTTTGCAAAAATATTGGCCACACCAATAGTAAACTCGGTTTTACCTTCATTGTACTCCGCTTTTCCGGAATCCTGGGCCTGTAAAGAAGGGGTAAAAACAAATGCCAGCAACAGGCTGATAACATAAGAGAGGCGAATCTTTTTCATAGGGGAATTGATTTGTTTAATTGTTGATTTGTATCCGGCTAAAATAACAAAAAACA
>JBAYVI010000276.1:0-2991 GCA_041674625.1 Melioribacteraceae bacterium
CTAGCGAAAAAGAGGACATACGTAGCAGGCTGATAAGGCATATTAAAGCCCTCAAAAATTCTAACTGGATTATTCCTGGCGGCAAACCAGAGTTTCCCCGGGGTGATATGCTCGAAGAAAGTAATCCTTTAGAGTGCACGCTCTCCTCTGTCCACATTGCACTTGTAACTAAATTTCTGGCTGAATTAACGGATGATAAAGACGAGTCTGATTATAAGCAATTTATAAATCAGAAACTCAAAAATGGCTTGTGTCGACATGAAGTAATTGCAAGGGGAATTCCTGATTTTCAAAATAATTATGGTTGGTTTTGCTGTAACAGCCAATACTCACTCAGAGAGCTTCTGCGCCTAGAAAAGGATTCATTTCTTAAAGAACAATATCGAAGAGGATTGAGAAATAATGGTAAATTCGCAACACAGGCTATTTCATGCTACAAAAGCTATGACCGTAAGAAAAACTATACATTTACACCTGACTGGCGTATTATCCTTGAAAAATGGAAAGAACAGAATTCTATATCTGAAGCTGTAGACGTTGCAATACAGGAAATCACCATTTGGGATGACGCATGTCCGGCCATTAGAGTTGAAAAACAATCCCTGATGGCATCTATAACTGCGGCATTACTGCTTATGTTGTCCGAAGATACGGAATTGATTGAAAAGTGGTTACCGGAAATGATAGAAGCCATCAATTGGTTTGATTATAACCGTCTTCATTATTCAGCCTTTTTCTATGTTGAAAATTTAATTCAGGAAATTATAAATTATCAATCTGAAAGCACACATTCCAAAACAGCTTGAAGCTTTTAAAGTACATCAATAAGCGAAGCCAGAAAAAGAGTATGAACTGGCAGGGATTTTATAACTATTTAGAATGTTATACTCTGCCGTTGCCGAAAATAACACATAACCTTTACACATTGTCAAGTGACCTGTGAGCTAAACTGAAGAGCCGGATGTGGGAAATCTACAAGTCCGGTTCTGTGAGGGGGCGTTGAAATTCGCTACTCACGATTTAAATAATAAGGTACTTCACATACCGAAAGGGTGAAGTCAACAACAAAATAAATTAAATCTAAAAGAAAGGAATCATAGTATGCCTACTCGACAAAGTATTTTTTCCAGTTTAACTAAGAACTTATTTGCGAAAGATTCAGAGAATGAGTTTAGAATAAAAAATGACACAGAGCGCTATCGTAAAGGCTTTGGGGACATTAGAAAAATTACGGTAAACGGAGAAGAAATTTCTTCTGGGGAAATTCACTTTAAGCTAAAAAAACATGAATTTAAATTTGGCTGTAATAGCTTCATGCTTGGAGAATTCGACGATACTGAAAAAAATCAAATCTACGCTGAAAAATTTAAGGAATTATTTAATTTAGCAGTAGTTCCTTTTTACTGGTCAGACTTAGAGCCTAGTGATGGAGAACTACGTTTTGAAAAAAATAGCCGTCCACTTTATCGTCGCCCTCCTACTGATTTAATTGTGGAGTTTTGTGAAAAAAATAATATCACACCCAAAGGACATCCGTTAATGTGGCATTTGTGGTACCCTGAATGGTTGCCAAAAGATTTGAATAAGTTAAGTGATAGAATTGAACAACGGTTTCAAGAAATTGCAGAACGTTATGGTAAAAGAATAAAAATTTGGGATGTTATCAATGAGCCTCTGACTTGGGGACCAACTGCATTACATTTACCAGAAAGGCATATTGAATTAGTATTTAAATTGGCAGAAAAATATTTTTCTGCAGGCAGCACGTTTATTTATAATGATGTTACCTATCGAGGTTTCGGTGAATTTGACGGCTGCTACACCCCGATGGACATGTTGGCCGCTCGTCTACTTAGCAAAGGCTTAAAGTTGGATTGCCTAGGTCTACAATATCACATGTTTTTTCGCAACGCCGAACATATGTTAAATGATACAGCTGGAGGGAATTATTACTATAATCCTTCCCGCCAGTTTGCCATTATGGATCAACATGCCCAATTAGGCATACCATTTAATATATCCGAGGTTAGCATTCCAGGAAATGAAGAGAATGGGGGCGAGGAGTATCAAGCACTAATTACTGAAAAATTATATAGAATATGGTTTAGTCACCCGGCTAATACCCAAATAATCTGGTGGAATCTTGTTGATGGTACTGCGGCTCATGCCCCTAAAGGTTCCAATGAAGGAGAAAATTTATTTAAAGCTGGCTTCTTGAATTATGATTTCTCTGAAAAACAAGTCTGCAAAGTTTTTCGTAATTTATTAAAAGAATGGCACACTGACTGCAAAATAAATTATGATAATTCAAGAATAAATAAATTCCATGGATACTATGGAGATTATGAAGCAATAATCAAGTGCAATAAAGGGAATTTCACTACCGATATTTCATTGCTAAAGGGATGCTTGAATCAATACAGTTTAAAGTTTACTAGTGTCTAAAAGAAGCAAAAAAGGAATCTGAAAATTATTTCACGGATTCAGGGCAAAATAATTAGCAGCATGAAAGTAATTTATTATGAGCAAAAAAATGTCTATATCAATGAACTCTTCCAGCACTTCCATAACCGTTAAAGGGTTGATTGTAACATCGCCCATCTCAGGGGTCTGGCGGCTGCAAACTGCCGATGACGGTAACGGTGTAATCCAAACGTTGGCGACATTGACCGGGAATAAGCCGGAAGGGGTAAATGTCGAGCAGCAATTATCGTGTGAAGAGAAAATCATTACCACTGGCAGCCACGTCAGAGTCGAGCTTACACCAGGCGGCATGGTTTTCCTTGACATCAAAGGTGGAAAGATTCTGGAACTGTCGCGTTTGATTCAGAAGGGTGACCAGGTATCGCTGGAATTCGGCATGGAAACTGACGAAGCGCTTTTCGGTACTGGAGAAAGATTCAACGGCGTTAACCAGCGCGGAAGAAAAGTTACCGTATGGGCGGAAGACCGCTGGTGTCATACGGAAGGCAACAGTTATCTGCCGATTCC
>JBAYVI010000277.1:0-2978 GCA_041674625.1 Melioribacteraceae bacterium
AGAAAAGGAGTAATTGTAATTTCTGGCGAGGGTAAGTCAAAAGAAGAATTAGAAATGTTGGCAATTGAATTGGGCGCCGACGATATAAAATCTAGTTAAAAAAATTTAGATGTTTATACAAAACCCGAAGATTTAGAAACAGTTAAAAAGGCTTTAGAAGAAAAAGGAATTAAAATACCGGTTATTATGACAACCGGATATTCAACAGTGGAAAATGCAGTTCAATCGTTATATCAAGGAGCAATTGGTTTTATTCCAAAACCATTTACTATTGACGAAATGGAAAGCCTGATTCATCGCTCTATTAAGTTTGCACAAATATCTCGTCTAGAAATATTTAGTACAAATAAAATTATCTATATCCCCGGACCTGCAAAATATTTGAGGTTTGGATATAATTCATGGATTCTTTCTGAAAATGATGGTTCAGCATTAATTGGATTAACAGATTATCTAATTAAAACGACTGAAAATATTACATCGATTGAACTTTTTAATATTGATGAAGAAATTCTTCAAGGAAATGTTTGTGTTAAGGTAAGTACAGATGATGGATTGACCCATAGTATTTTATCGCCGTTGAGCGGAAGAATTATTCAGAAGAATGAACGTCTTTTAGACGATCCATCTTTAATAGAAAAGGACCCTTATTTTGAAGGGTGGTTATATCGAATTATTCCAAATGAATTTGAATATGAAACAAAACATTTAATTCCTTGCAGTTCGGATAGAAATTAAATTTTATTTATAAGGAGAAACATAAAATGGCAATTTTTGTTGTTGCATTAATCATCTTTATATCAGCTGATGTATTGATCAGATACATTCTTAAGATAATAAATGAGAAAAAACTTAAGAAAGAAAGAGAATCTGTATTGAATGATACAATGAATATAGATTTTAGCACAGAAGCAGTATCATTAAAAAGAGCCGAAGTGCCTAATCCAAAAGCTCGCATAATTTGCGTTGATGATGAAAATGTTATCTTAGATAGCTTTAGGAAAATTTTAGTCCTCGATGGTTATTCAGTTGATACTGTAAATTCAGGAGAAGAAGCACTCAATCTAATAAAATCAAACAATTATGATTTCTGTTTTACTGATCTTAAAATGCCAACTATGGATGGTGTAGAAGTGTGTAAATCAGTCAAATATCTCCGTCCTGATATGGATGTAGTTATTATCACCGGTTATGCGACTGTGGAAACCGCAGTGGAGACAATGAAAGTCGGTGCAATGGATTACGTCCAGAAACCATTTACAGAAGATGAACTATTAGAATTTGTAAAAAAATGTTTAATTAAAAGAAGTGATAGAATTAAAAAAGAATTAAAACCGAGAGTTCATATTGCACACGTTTCAGAATCAACTAAATTAAATCAGGGTGAATTTGCTATACCGGGTGGTGTTTTTATTGCTCCGGGTCATACTTGGGTATCTGTTTCTATTGATGGAACTGCAAGTATTGGAATGGACGATTTTAGCAAAAAACTATTAGGTGAAATTGACGATATAGAATTACCGACTGTTGGCGCTAAATTTGCTAAAGGCGATAAATTATTTATTCTAAAACAGAACGACAAAGTGCTTTCATTCCTCTCTCCTCTTTCAGGAACAGTTTGCGAAATCAATCATGAACTCTTAGAAAACTTATTAACATTAGATCATTCTGTTTATGGTAAAAACTTTTTATGTAAGATTAAAGCAGAAAAGCTCGATACAGAATTAAAAGACTTAAAGATTGGTAAAGAAGCTGTTACTTTTTATCAAGAAGAAATTGATAAATATACTGAACAGATAAAAGAACTCTTGCAGCCAAAAGACAATATGTTTGAAGAAGCTCTTTTTGCCGGACACATGGGCAAGATGGATGAAAAGGTATGGAATCGTCTATCCGGTGAATTTTTTAATAAATAATTGAGATAAAGTGTTTTTTGATTCGACACTTTTTGTTATATTTTCAAAAAAAGTAAATGGTAACTAATGATTAAATCAGCTTTGCGTATAAATATAGTACTTTTCAATCTTTTTCTCTTTTTTATTCTATTTAATTCTAATTCTTTTGGACAGAATTTTAATTGCTTAGACTGCCATGAGAATGTAATTGAAAAATCAGTTCATAATGAAATCATTGATTGCGCTAGTTGTCATGAAGACGTTAAAGATGAAGAGCATATAGAGAAGGGTGCAAAAAAAGTTAAGTGCGAATCATGTCATGAAGATTATTACGATACAATGAAAAGCGACATACACCATCGCTTGAAAGTAAAAAATTCTCCTACATGCAAAATATGCCATGGCACACATGAAGTTAAATCCCCAGCTTTAATAAAAAATAAAAGTAAGGATGTCTGTGGGACTTGCCATAAGAATGGCATTCAAGCACCGGCTGTTTATCATACTAAATTAGTTTCCAATTCTGCTTGTACTGATTGCCATAAAGATTCAAAAGCACACTTGCTATCGCTTTCAAATTCTGTTCATTCAAATTTAGCATGTGCCGATTGTCATAAATTTGCTTCACAAAATCTTGAAGCTCATCAAAAAGAAACAAAAGCACAACAAGTAGCCGATTGCTCTACATGTCATGGAGAAATTGCAAAGGAACACTCCGAAAGCATCCATGGTATAGCATTAAAAGAAGGAATTGATGAGGCTGCTAAATGTTGGAATTGCCACGGCGGACATGATATAATTAGTGTTAAATCGGAATCTAGCCCTGTACATCCAAAAAATTTAGCTGTGACTTGTGGAACTTGTCATGATAATCCGGAATTAGTCAACAAATATAATATATCGATTAAAAATCCCGGAGTTCTATTTGCTAATTCAGTTCACGGTAAATTAGTAACTCAAGGTAAATTCGACGGTGCTACATGTTCTGTATGTCATGGTGTCCATGATATAAAAAATAAAATGCAGGAAGGTTCGAGGATAGCTACTACAAATATTCCTAATTTATACGGTACTTGCCATCCT
>JBAYVI010000278.1:0-2977 GCA_041674625.1 Melioribacteraceae bacterium
ACAACTTTAACAGAGAAACTATTGCTTTATAGCGGTGCTATTCAAATAGCAGGCGCTGTAAAATCAAATAAAATAAAAAAAACTGCCGCCTCCGATTTCCTCGAAATCGAAAAACAGCGCGGTATCTCGGTTGCCACTTCCGTACTTACATTTCAATACAATGATATCAATATCAATTTACTCGATACTCCGGGGCACAAAGATTTCGCAGAAGATACTTACCGTACTCTTACAGCCGTTGATAGTGTTATACTCGTAATCGATTCAGTTAAAGGTGTGGAAGAGCAGACGGAAAAACTTATGAATGTATGTCGTATGCGTAATACTCCGGTAATTATTTTTATTAATAAGATGGATCGTGAAGGCAGATACCCAATTGAACTCCTCGATGAACTCGAAGATAAATTAAATATACGCGTAAGACCACTTTCTTATCCGCTCGGTATGGGTAAAGATTTTCGAGGTGTATTTAATATTTACAACAATACATTTAATTTTTTCCAATCGAATAAAACACGAGTAGAAGAAGATGTAGAAATTTTTTCTTCTCTATATGATGAAAACTTAGTTGAACGATTCGGTGATTCAGCAAAAAAACTTCGTGATGATATCGAACTCATTGATGGAGTATATGATCATTTCGATAAAGACAAATATTTGAATGGAGAGCAGGCACCTGTATTCTTTGGAAGTGCGCTAAATAATTTTGGGGTTAAAGAATTGCTTGATACATTCGTTTCTATTGCTCCGATGCCTAAACCGCGTGAGACTACCTCTCGAATGGTAGAACCAACTGAAGAAACCTTCTCCGGTTTCGTTTTTAAGATTCACGCTAATCTCGACCCCAAACATAGAGACCGTATTGCATTCCTTAGAGTATGCTCAGGAAAATTTGAAAGAAATAAATTCTTTCATCATGTAAGGTTAGATAGAAACTTAAAATTTACTTCACCTGCTACTTTTATGGCGCAAACAAAAAGCGTAATTGATGATGCTTATCCGGGTGATGTTATTGGGCTATATGATTCGGGCGTTTTCAAAATCGGTGATACACTTACCGAAGGTGAAGTGATGATGTATAAAGGGATTCCTCAATTCTCTCCTGAACTCTTCCGCCTCGTGAGGAATACCGATCCAATGAAATCTAAACAATTAGAGAAAGGGCTTCAAAATCTTACAGATGAAGGACTAGCTCAACTATTCGTGCAGGATATGGGCAATAGAAAAGTTGTGGGGGTAGTCGGCGAACTTCAATTCGATGTAATTAAATATCGTCTGTTACATGAGTTCGGTGCTTCTGTGGATTTTGTTCATCTGCAATCTTATAAAGCATGTTGGATAAAGTATGATAAGATTGAAGACATTGATGAACTTCAGAGAATACGAGGCAATAATTTATTCAAGGATAAGCATAATAATCTTGTTTATATAGCCGATTCATCTTATGCACTTAATATTGCAAAAGAGAAAAACCCTAAAGCACAGTTTTTATTCAGCATCGAACACAATACCGGCACCGCTGAATTAGAGAATACATAATAAAAACGTTAGGCAAACTTACAACTGTTTGCCTAACGTCAATCGCACCCTCTTCATCAACAACAAAATTTAGCATATCGATTTTAAATAAAATCATTGAAAAGAAACACGGACTTTACTAAAATCTCCCAACGTCTTAGATTCCTTATCAGTGATAACCTTCACAATCGGTGATTGTATTGTCCCGGTTGTTTGTGTCTCATTCTTGTAAATATAAGATGAAATAACATTACCGTTTATTCCCGAATTAGTATCTAATTCAAACCACTTAGAATATTGATCACATTTTGTTAATGGGATGTTTTTGAACTTGTGCTCGTAAACTTCAAATAAATCAGTAATCCAAATGCGATTTTGATCTGAAATACTTGAAAGGTAATGTCTGACCCATGTAGCAGTAAAGGTTTCGAGAGTATTTCCATCTTTTGAGATTGTTCCTTCCATTTTGCAATAAACTGTATCTCCACTAATATTTGTCGAGTTTCGCGCTTCAGTTTTTGTTATTACGAAATTATTCCCTGTCCAAGTTATTTTAGCATCACTAAACCAATTGCTAGTGCTTTCCCCACCTTGAGCATAACTAATATTTTTATTTGCATCGGAAGTCCCATCGGTGTAGGTGTAGTTTGCAACTGAATAAGATGATACTTTAGTACACGCCAATAGAGCATTTAAACAATCGAATCCGGCAGGTTTTTCTTTTACTGTAAATTCATTTGAAGAAAATATCATTCCTCCAACTTCGAGAATCGCAGTTATTTTATCATCCTTTTTGATACTTAAACCACTACCAGAAATCGAGTTGTTTACACATTTAACCTCGCCAACCAGAGTGCTTCCTTTTAAAATCTTAATATTTCCATTGTATTTAATTTCCTTTGTGTATTCGGAATTCAGCGTATGTTTTATAGTCCCGCTAAAACTTCCGTCATCTTTTGCATCGGAGATTTCAATTGATATTTTTGGAATGAATAATTTAATAAGATTAGCACCGCCTTCTACTATCGTTGGAATCAATACACTTGCTTGAGATTTTACACATTCCAAATCTATTGTGTTATATTTACTTCCCAGTCCAAACAGATAGCTTTTAGATACAAGCATCTTTATTTGATTACCATTTATGGTTTTATAATAATATTTATCAAATGAATTATATATTACATCCGATCCAACTGCGGGAGAAGTATAGCTTCTTCTATCATTGATATGCGGAGTGATATTTGTACCATACTGAGTGTCTTCGCTAAAGAAATTTTTATTTGTGAAGACTGCCATTATTTCAAACAAACTCGCTGCCGTAGTTGCATTCTTGAATTGTGTTACAGTATTAGCGTCAGCTAAAGTTTTCGATGAACCATATTCTAAAACTTGAGCTGACTTGATTAATTCTTCATAGGGGTCAGGATCACCAACATAACCATTTGCAAATGCGGGA
>JBAYVI010000279.1:0-2957 GCA_041674625.1 Melioribacteraceae bacterium
GATTATAAAGATCCATTGAAAGATAAAACTGCTCTACAAAATGATGTAAAAACATTAGCTGATGAAATCGATACAATATTGACTAACACCAAAATTAATGGTACTGATTTATTAGCAAGTGCTTCTAATTCATTTGGTGCAGGTTCATCTGCAATCGCAGTTAATATTGGTGCAAAAGTTGGTGATAACTCAACAGCATTAACAGCTCTTAAAGCTGGTGATGCAACATCAATGACAACAGCAGTTACAACATTTTCTTCAAATATCAGAACTGCTATCAGTTACATTGGTAACAATACGCAGACACTTGATTCAAGACAAGCTTTTGTTACATCTGCTATGGCTAACAACACAGAAGCTCTTGGTAAATTATTTGATGCTGATGCAGTTCAAGAACAATTAACTGCAACTTCAGGACAGATTAAGAGCCAGATCGCTACTGCACAATTATCCCAGATGAACTCAGCTCCACAACAATTATTATCGCTCTTCCGTTAATTGAGAATCTATACAAAGCTCCCACATTTAGTGGGGGCTTTTATTAACTAAAAATGGGTCTTGAAAAATGTACGCCGGAACTAATTATAATCCAAATAATAAATTAAATCCTTACCTCGTTACCGAGCTAACTTCTGCTAAACCGGATGAGCTAATTCTTAAAGTATATGATTTTGCTATCCTTAATTGCAAAAGAGATAATATGATTAAGACAAATGATGCTCTACAGGTACTTATAAACTCACTTAATTTTGGTGATCCAAAGGCTTCTGAAATATCAATGGGATTAATGAGATTATATGAATACTGTCAGGAAGAGATGAGGAAACATAATTCATCAGTAGTGCTTAAAGTACTTACCGAACTTAAAGATGCATGGGTAAGTGCATTAAATAAAGGGTAATAGAGAAAATGGCTTCCGAATTATTATCTGCGACTGACATAAATAATCTGATAACTCAATATCAGAGTGCAGAATCGAATAGAAGGGTAAAACCCCTAACTACTCGGAAGACTAACTATGAAACCCTAAATACCTCATATTCGGATATTACCACTAAACTGAGTTCACTAAAATCAATTGTAACAACTTTTACATCAAGCACAAACTCTGTATTTAATTATAAAATAGGAAGCTCTTCCAATACTGATTTTGTAGGAGTATCCTCATCATCTGAATCTGCAACTGGTTCTTTTGCTTTACGAGTAGGTCAGCTAGCAAAAAGTGACCTGGTGCTATCTAAAGATTTGGATTTAACCACTGCCTCAACAGCAATTACCGTTCCTGGTACTCATACTTTTACTCTTAAAGGAGGAGACGGTGAAGGTGGTTCACTTATTAGTAACGTTGAAGTAAAATTTGAAGCATCTGATTTTGATGGTGGAACAATTACCAATAAAAAGGTAATGGAAAAGATACAAACTGCAATTAAAGATAATAAAGGTAGTATCTCTTCAAACTCTATATCGGGTTCTTCGGCTTCTGTTGGTACATTTAAAATTAATTTAAATGGACTTGAAACTGAAATAAACTACACTGCCGGAACTTATGAAGAGATGATGGATAGTATTGTAACTCAAGTTAATGCCATATCAGGAATTTCTGCCGAAAAAATTGATGATGGCGGTGGTAATTTTTCGCTTAAATTCAATACTGTAAGTAATTCAAATTTTCTTAAAATTAGCAGTGATAGTGGAACATTATTAAGTGAACTTGGAATAACATCCGAAAAAAGAATAGCAGCAAGTGGATTAGTTACAGCTTCTGTATTTTCACCGGAAAGCCTCAAAACCCAATTCTCATTTACAGCAAAAAAATCTGGTTATGATTATAGATTAACAGAAATGACAGATACAAATGGGGGTTCTGCATTAGCTTCAATGGGTCTAAATCTTGGAACTTCACGCTCTTCTTATGTTCAAGACCCCGGCGAAGATTCTCCCGGATTTGTTTATGATACATCTATACTTAACTCGAAATTTGAATTTAATGGAATTAATATTGAACGTAGTTCAAATGTAATAACAGATTTAGTTGATGGAACTACTATTAGTCTTAAAAGTACGATGGAAGCTTCTGACTCTGACGTTAGTGTTACGGTTGATACTGATGCTACCAAAATAAAAGAAAAGATTCAAGAATTTGTTGAGAAGTTTAATGGAATTTACACATATATACGAGAGAAGCAAAAATCAATCGAAGGAGTAAGGGGAACTTTAGCCTCTGATGCTACTGCTGACTCAATTGTAAGTTTATTCAGGAATCTTTCTGTTTCACCAGTTGATGGGATTAATTCTTCTAGTATAAATACACTTTCAAAAATCGGTATTTCATTTAGCTCTAATGATGGTATTGAAATATCAGATGCATCCCGATTCGACAAAGCAATTGGTAATAGTTTAGATCAAGTAACAGCACTATTTAATTCCCCCAAAGGAATCGCCACTACTCTTGTTGACCGCATTACTCCATATCTCGGTGGCGACGGTTACTTGTCAAAAGCACAAGAAAATTTCGGAAGCATGATTATAAATACAAACGACAGTATCGAAAGGGCGGAAGCTTACATCGAAAAAAGTTCTGAAACTTTAAGACAGAAATATTACAAAATGGTTGCACAATATGCACAACTAATGACTAATCAAAGAATGTTTTCATCTTTCTAAAGAAGAATAATTATGGATAATGAATTAAATAATAAATCAAAGGCAATAAATCAATTTCTTGATAGCCTCAAGAAACAATTAGAACTTCTTGATGATGAAAATTTTAATGAAAAATTTCAATTGGCACTTGAGACCATGATGATTATACAGAAATTAAAAAATGATCTAATAGGTAAATATGGGATGTCTAATCTTATTAAATATAATCCCAATATGTTTATCAAGGCTAAACAAATTGAAGAAACATACGATAATACAATTAGGAAGTTTGGCTTGGAAATTAGTAGATTAGA
>JBAYVI010000280.1:0-2950 GCA_041674625.1 Melioribacteraceae bacterium
CTATCTTTAAAATAGGAAACAGTTTTATCTTGATTCAAGACCCGTTGATTTTTTCTGGAAATTCAAATCCTGAGCTTACAAGTAAAATCTGTAATTATTTGGGGTTAGAACAAGGAAGAGTGGATACAAAGAAATTTAGCGATGGAGAAATTTGGGTTAAATTTCATGAGAATATTCGCGGTAGGGATGTATTTATAATACAACCGACACAACCGCCAGCAGAAAACTTGATGGAACTTTTGATAATGTTGGATGCTGCTAAAAGAGCTTCTGCCAAAAGAATAACTGCTGTAATGCCCTATTTTGGATATGCAAGACAGGATAGAAAAGATCAACCGAGGGTAGCAATAACGGCTAAATTAGTTGCTAACCTGATGACAGTAGCCGGAGCAGATAGAGTAATTACAATGGATTTGCATGCTGCACAGATTCAAGGGTTTTTTGATATCCCTTTTGATCACCTTTACGCATCTCCTATTTTTACTGTGCTTTTTAAGGATGAATATAAATTAGAGAATTTGACTGTGGTATCTCCCGATATTGGAGGTATTAAGCTTGCAAGATCATACGCAAGAAGATTAAACGCAGGATTGGTTGTAATAGATAAAAGAAGACCAACACACAATGTAGTGGAAGTAATGAATGTGATTGGTGATGTGGATGGTAAGAATGTCCTTTTAGTAGATGATATGATTGATACAGGTGGTACTTTTGTAGCTGCCGCTAAGATGTTAAAGGCTAAAGGAGCAAAAGAAATTTATGGAGCTATTACACATCCACTTTTATCCGGTCATGCTGTCGAGAATATTGAATCAAGTCCTTTGACCAAAGTTTTTGTAACAGATAGTATTCCGATAAATGGAAATGTTATTTCTAAAAAAATTGTAGTACGTTCCGCTTCGGAGCTTTTAGCCGAGGCAATTATCCGTTCTTATAGAAATGAATCTATAAGTTCTTTATTTGAAATTGATAAAAGTTAGTTAGGAGTATATTAAGAAATGGCTGAAATCAGTCTAAAAGCACAGAAAAGAGCTCTCTCTACAAAAGGAGCCGTAAATGAATTAAGAAGAAAAGGAAGCGTTCCAGGCGTATATTATGCTAAAAATCAGGAACCTATTCCAATTTCCACAACTGAAGGTTCTCTAAAACCATTAGTTTACACATCGCAGACTCATATTGTTGACTTGCAAATTGATGGTGCCGAAGGATTAAAATCGATCGTAAAGCATATTCAATTCCATCCGGTTACAGATAAAATCATTCATTTTGATCTTCTTGGTATTAACGTTAAAGAAGTTGTTGAAATTGAAGTACCTATTTCTGTTACAGGTTCTGCAAAAGGAATTAAGGATGGTGGCGTATTACAGCAGACTTTAAACAAAGTTTTAATTTCCTGCTTACCTACCGATATTCCGAATCACCTTGAGATTGATGTAACAAATCTTGGTATTGGCGATGCAATCCACATTAAAGACCTAATGAAAATATTTAAATATGAATTTAAGCAGCTTGAGGAAGTAATAGTTTTATCGGTTGTGGTTCCAAGATCTCATGAAGCTGTTGAAACTGAGACAGAGACAGAAGGATCTTCAGAGCCTGAAATAATTAAAAAAGGCAAATCTGAAGACGAGGAATAATTAGGGATTTGAGAGTAATTCTGGGAATCGGTAATCCCGGTTCCAAATATGAATTAACAAGGCATAATGCCGGGTTTATGGCACTTGATTATTTTGCCATTAAACATAGACTCAAATTCAAGCCTTCAAAGAAAGATTACTATAAAGCCGGTGGTACAATTAGTGCCACCGACTTTTTTTTAGTAAAGCCCACCACCTATGTAAATTTGAGCGGTATCGCTGCATTGGATATCATAAATGAATTTAACATTAATCCCGAAGACCTCCTTATTGTTGCTGATGATATTAATATAGAAGAAGGAAGAATTAGAATTAAAAAAGGCGGCTCTGATGGCGGACATAATGGATTGAAATCCCTTATATACCATCTGCAAACAAATAATTTCCCCCGCTTAAGAATTGGTATTGGAAACGATTTCGAAAGTGGTGCTATGTCTGATTATGTCTTGGATAAATTTAATGATAATACCTTAGTTCAATTAAAACCAAGTTTTGATCTATGCAATGATTTGATACTGCAATTTATAATAGGCGGGATCAAATCAATGAGTGATCATTTTAGTAAAATATCTAAAGAGCCTAAAGATAATAATCCGTGATTTTTTCTAAATAGATGATCTTTTAAAGGACACATCATTTCTAGCTCTTAGTAATATAATTAAATAAATGAGCGCTGTATCTTTAGTTATTGCGCCATTGATAAAATAAAGCTATTTTAAAGGTCTATTTTTTTATAAACCCTGCTTTTACCTAAAAATTGAGTAAAAGCCAAACGTCCAAAGGGAGGTCGAAAAGTGAAACAACAGCAGTATGAAAGTGTTGTATTAATCAATGCCACACTCGAAGATGAGCAAATCGATGCCATCATCAATCGAATTAAAGAATCTATTACAACCCATGGTGGTGAACTTATAGAAGTTGACAAATGGGGACGTAAAAGATTAGCATACCCGGTACAAAAATCAAAAACAGGTTATTATGTAGTATTGAGATTCGTGTCGGATACTTCATTAATAGCAATTTATGAAAGAGGTTTACGCCTTGACGAAACTGTTATTAGATACTTAACCATTGCTTTAGATAAAGAAGCAATAGAAGCAATCGCAAAGCAGAAATTAAAAGTAGCTAATGAATTAGCACAAGCTGAAGCTGCCGCAGTAGCAGAAGCAGAAGCTACTCAAGAAACAGCCGCAGTGGATGAACCAAAGGAAAGTTAAGATAAATATTTAATAGCTATAATGGAGGTTACGATGGCCGAATTGAAGATGCCAGAACTTAATAGTGTGATAGTTGCAGGTAATTTAACTAAAGAC
>JBAYVI010000281.1:0-2911 GCA_041674625.1 Melioribacteraceae bacterium
AATAGACCATTAACATTTATATCAACGCACTCATATGGACGGAGCACTGACTCAGGAACAGAGATTAAAGCTGCGAGATGATGAATATAATCACAATCCTTTAATACATATTTGACTAATTCCTTGTTGGTAATAGAATCCTGATGAAAGTGCGCTTCTTTATTTAATTCAATATTATTAAGGTTGCCGGAACGGAGATTATCAATTATATGTACTTCTGCTCCTTTAGATATCCAGTACTCGGCAATATGACTACCAATAAATCCCGCTCCACCTGTAATTACTACTTTTGTACGCACTATTTACCCTCATTTTAAAAAATAACTTTCTTAAAGTAATTGATTTTTATTTAAAAAATAATCTATTTTTTTATTAATTTATATGAATTAGGTTACAAACAAATAGAGTAAAATGAGCGAACAATCATTAGATAAATTATCGAAAGAGCAATTAATAGCAAATCTCCGTAAAATTGGGAAAAGTTTAATTGAAGAAAAGACAAAAACAAAAGCATTGGAAGAAGAATTATCTCTTTTGAAATCAAAGCAGGAAATTCAAAAATCTCCAATTGTCGATAAATTCAGTCATATTATTTATTCAAGAAAAGATGAAGATGAATCTTTAATAAATATAAAATTATTACTTCATCAAGCTTTTCAAAGCACTAAATCATTAATTGCAGAGAAACGAGTAAAGTATAGTATAGAATCCTCAAAAGAAAAATGTGAAACCTCCGGTATAAAAGAATATCTTACCGATTGTTTTATTCTGCTAATTGAAACAGTTACTAAAATTACAGATAAAAATAGTACTGTGGAATTACAAATAGATGAAGATTTACGCGATATTATAATTACTATTGATTTTGAAAGCAGTTATCAATTTTCGCCTGATTTTTCTGAAATGTTAGAAAAGGAATTTGAAGAATTTAGTGCCGAATCATTCGGAATTGAAAAAGAGATGTCTTTCTTTGTGATAAATAGAATTATTAGTAAGCATAATGGTATAATGCAATTTGAAACAATTGGCAATCGTAATTCAATAAGAATTACATTTCCAAAACCAAGTAAAAAGAAGCCGCTCCAAGATGAAGCGGCAGAATTTGTAAAAAAACCATTACAAGGATTTATTGGAAATCCAATTCAAAAAAAATATTAAATCTAAATTGATCTAAGTGCTTTAATAATATTCATTCTTGCTGCTCTTACTGCGGGCAAAAATCCGCCTAATATTCCCATTAACCCGGCAAAAATTAATGACGAGATAATTATTGAAGGTGAGATAGCAAATTTAAAACTTATCTCAGCAAACGATGCATAGTTAAGTGTGCTAATTGAAAAGAATTGTAGAATAGACGCAAATACAATTCCGAAACCAGCACCAATTAGTGATACTAATAGAGATTCCATTAAAAATGCGGCTAAGATACTTCTTCTTTTGAAACCAAGCGAACGAAGAGTACCTATTTCTACTGTTCGATTAGCAACTGCTGAATACATTGTAATCATTGCTCCAATTGTGGCTCCGATGCTAAAAATCACCGTTACAACAATTCCAAGAATACGAATGAACATAGCCATGGTTTCGGATTGCTCTGCGAAATAAACTTTTTCAATTTTTGGTTCAAATTCTTTAAGTCTTCTATCCTTGAGAAAATCTTTTTTGAATTTCGGAAAATCATCAGCAGAATTTAATTTTAATGTCATCGTGCTAACGGTGTTGCCTCTATTGAACGCATCCAATACTTGTTTAGAATCGCCCCAGAATTCGCTTTCAAATCCACCACCGGAAGCTTCAAAAACTCCAACAATTTTCCAAAAACCACCTGCAAATTTAATTTGCTCACCAATTTTAGAATTATTAAAAGTTCCTACTAAAGATTTTCCGACAATTAATTCACGAGCTCCATAATTGAAAAATCTTCCTTCAGTAAGCTTGACATTTGGACGGAGTATTTTCGATTCTGGAGAAACACCTCTAACAATTATATTACTTAATCCACCACCGACTTTATCAAGATTAATGATAACAACCGGTTCATAAGATATTATAGGAATATTCCCGGATGTTTTTGCTATATAAGGAATTGTAGCAACAATATTTTGAACATCGGGTGACAGAATACTTGATATTTCACCTGTAGATGATTTCCTCAGAATAATTACATTATCATCTGAACCCGTTTGAACAAGCGTCTTTTCAATTCCATAAGCCATCATCAAAACAGCAGCAAAAACAAATACAACCATAGCAATTCCAAGAATTGTTATACCGGTTGTAAGTTTTCTTTCTTTAAAATTTCTTAAACTATATTTAATTGGTATTTTCATATTCGCTCCTAACCTACAAACCTGAAACCATCAACAATTTTAGTATTTAGTGCTTTTACTAATGGGAATATTGATGAGATAATTCCAATTGATAAAGCAGCAGTAACAGCAAGAATAATTGTTATTGGTTCAATATAAAAAATTGGAAACATTCCTTTTGGAATAGCTTGACCGAAACCATCAACGACTGGGAAACTAAGTAATAAACCAAGCCCGCCACCGAGAATTGATATAACCATTGATTCGCCCATTATTAGACCTACTAAATGTTTAGCAGAAAATCCAAGTGTTTTCATTACTGCGTATTCTCGGGTTCTTTCACGCGCAGCCATTATCATTGTATTAGCTAGGACAAGTAAAATTATTCCGATGATAATAAACGAGAGATAATTAAGAGCAGTAATTATAGCGCCTACGGCAGATAAAAATCCTTGTTGAAAAGCTCTCTCAGTTTCTGTCTTTGTTTCGGCTGAAGAATTCTTAAATAGCTTATCTACTTTAGCAGAGATTTCAGCTGAGCGATTTGGATCTTTAATCTTAATTATAAACCAACCAATTTCATTGGCTCTCATCGGAGCTTC
>JBAYVI010000282.1:0-2900 GCA_041674625.1 Melioribacteraceae bacterium
ATTAATATTAGAAATTACCCCAAATTTATTATTGATAGATTATTTAGATTTGAATTTTTTGCCTTTTGCCAATTAATATGGTAATAAATATCTATATCTTGCACAGAAAAGGGGATGGATCGATGAAAAATGGGAACGTTGTGGCTTTTATGGCTATAATGATGGTTTCGTTTGCTGTCGGGTATGTTGTCTCAGAAATTTGTGGAAATAAATGGTGGATTCTCTTCATGCCTTTTGCCGCTCTGGTTGCATGGGCATGGTTGTGCCGGAATAATCCGGTAAAATTATCGGACGAGGAGGATGGTATCAATATGGCGGACGAGAAGAGATGTCCAAAATGCAAAGAACCTCTTGTTGTTGCAGATGGTTGTAATGTCATCTGCTGCGGTCAGGAGTGGCGAAATGTACGCGAAAGGATCGTTGAAGCTGACAATGCTTCTGAATTCTATCTGCCGCCAGAGATGGGTGGTGGATGAGGACTGATGTTGGTGGGGACGGTAGTAATTATTATGCCGTCCCCACGTATAGACGACTCATGGTCGTTTTTTTATATTCTGTCTACATTTAGTATTTTTGCTTGCGATTTAAATGTAAGATTAGATTTTTTGAGTAATTGAATGATTAAATAGTATTATTTATTAGAAAAATCATCAAATGTTGATTTTTCTTTATCTTTATTTAATAGGTATTTTCGTATGCTGGTCTTATAGGTATTTATTCAATGGAGAAAAATGGAAGAGAAGAATGTAAATCTTAATAATGGTATTTTGAATCTAAAGATTAATAATATTATTATAAGAAATAATAAGCACGCAAATGATAGTATTGGTTATTTGGATTCAATTATGGGATTCAAATTTAAGGTTGTCGAGAACAATCCTGATGAGGATGTGGTCAGAGTTTTGTGGCAAAAGGATCAAAAAGGTAATATATACTCTAGGAGGTCTTTGCCAATAGAAAAAAGGTATTTACATGAAAATTTTTTCGATATACTTGCTTAGAGCCAGTACTCAAAAGAAATGAATTACTAGTTTACACAAGAACGGTTTTTGTTATTTTTATTTTTTGATTATTAGAATATTTATTCATTTCTCAAAGAGTGTCAAAACTTTTTTAAAATGTCCGGTTTAAACTTTTTAGAAATGTCCTGTTTTTGTTAATTTTTTAATACTCATATTTACTCTTGATTGTCTTTTCCATGGATGATTATCGCTTGGTTTGTGTCCTGTTCTTGGGATACTGGTTATGACATAAACTTTCTCATCTTTTCTTTGTTTCCTTAATGTCTCTAAATCCTGTTTGTTAATCTCTTTAAAATTTAAATATTTATCATCTTGTCTGATTTTCAATTCTCCGTTTAAATATTCCTCGATTGTTGCTTGTGATTTTTGAAGGATTGTTTTTGGTTGTATTTCATCCAATTGAAACCATTTGTTTTTAAAGCGAATTGTAAAATCGTTGTTAATTAGTCTCTCATTTCTAATGGTAAAGATTTGATCAAGGTTCTCCTTAGTGTTTAAGGCTGTATGAAAATTGCCTTTATCCTTAGCCTGAATGCTAAATTTCTCATTGTATTTAGGCAAGAACTCCTCTTTAAGGTATTTATTGGCATCTTTAATGTTACCGATGTGTCTCAGCCTTAATTCCTTTATGAGGCGATCCTGGAGGGTGCCCCAACCATTCTCAATCCTACCTTTAGCTTGAGGGCTCTTGGCGTGGATGACTTCAATGCCTAATTCTTCGCAAGCTCTTTCAAACTGAGTTAATACTTCCGGATCATCAAAGACAGTTTTACGGTTAACTTTGTAAACACTGCCGTTATCCAGATAGATACTCTTTGGTTTGCCGTACTTCTTTATGTACTCCATCCAAAAGGTAAATACTCCTTTAATATCCTCATGTTCGGAGAAATGGGCATAGAGGGTATTGGTAGCGTCATCCTTGGAGCCAAGCAAGCAACAGATCTTGTCCCGAAGTTCAAACCAGGCATGATGGGAGCCGTCAAACTGCACCATCTCTCCAAAGTAATGTTTTCGCTCCCGCCACTTCCTATGTTTTTGCTTTCTCTCTTTAATCCTCCACAATTCAACCTTTGCCATCTCTTTGCGCAAGACATCATGATCGATCTTTAATTTATGATTTTCGAGCAGTTTCTCTGCAGCAAAGGTCGGACCAAAGTCCCAGTATTTTTCTTTGATTAAAGCAATCGCTTCGTCTAGCTTTTCTTGAGGAGTTTTATGGTTGCTTTGTTTTCCTCGAAGCCCATGAATTAATGCCACAGATCCATGATTCTTGTAGTTTTTTAAGATTCGTCTCAGATGCCTATCCGTAACACCCAACTTAATACTTGCTCCAACTTGCGATAATGTCTTTGCAATTACTTGGTCGAGCACTGAGGCTCGATCGACTTCTTCTCTGGTCATTTGTAGTAATTCCTTCACTCTGGTAGCCTTCCTTGGATTTCTGATTAACGATTTATTCAATTGTTAACTTACCAAGTAGGCGGACATTTCTACAAAGTTCTAATTAGGACATTACTATAAAGTTTTCATACGGGGAAACAATTCCCCTTGTAAGTAATTATTGAAATTGATATTATTAACACAATGAACAACAACTCTATTAAAATTCTCGTTATTCTCTCACCCCTCATACCCTAGGGTCGGCTTTTTAATAGATTACAACAGCTGGCCTCAAAGCCAGTCTTTTTGTATCTGCCTGGGTTTACTATTCTTCATATAGTAAGCCCAAAACACATACAAGGAAATTACTGACATGCTAGGTGTAAAATTTCCATCGGAAGCTATTTATAATGCTTCCAAGACAGGCCGTCAATTCGAAGAAATTGACATTCTGTCCAAGTCATCACACTGGAGTGACTTCATGCGTCTCGTTTCATA
>JBAYVI010000283.1:0-2899 GCA_041674625.1 Melioribacteraceae bacterium
TATGGGTTCTTAGCTCAGTTGGTTAGAGCGTCTGCTTGACGTGCAGAAGGTCATAGGTTCGAATCCTATAGAACCCACTTAGCCGGAGTTAGCTCCGTTTTTTTTTAAATAAAATTATGAATGAAAAAATTAATATAACATTCCCAGATGGTTCGGTAAGAGAATTTGAAAAAGGCATCTCAGCTTTTGATATTGCTAAATCAATTTCTAATCGTCTGGCTGATGAATCTCTTTCTGTTAAAATTAATGGAAGTGTAAAAGATATTAACACAATCATTAATGAAGATTCGAAACTTCAGATTCTTACATTTGACGATCCGGATGGTAAAGACACTTATTGGCATTCAACATCTCATTTAATGGCTCATGCTATTGAATCGCTTTATCCGGGTGCTAAGTTTGGTGTAGGTCCTTCTATTGATGGTGGATTTTATTATGATATTGATATTGATAAAAATCTTACAGAAGAAGACCTTGTAAAAATTGAAAATAAAATGATGGAAATTGCTAAAAGCAAAAATCCATTCTGCAGAACTGAATTAAGTAAAGCCGATGCAATCAAATTTTTTGAAAATAAAGGCGATAATTACAAATTAGAAATCCTAAGTGAGTTGGATTCTAATGAGATTATCAGCATTTATAATGAAGGCGAATTTACTGATTTGTGTACCGGTCCACATTTACCGGATGCAGGCAAAATTAAATTTGTAAAACTTTTGAGTGTCTCTGGTTCTTATTGGAGAGGGGACGAACACAAACAAAGAATGCAAAGAATTTATGGAATCTCTTTCCCTAAGAAAAAAATGTTGGAAGAACATCTTCTTTTCTTAGAAGAAGCTAAAAAGAGAGATCACAGAAAACTTGGTAAGCAGCTTGACTTGTTCTCGATTCACGAAGAAGCTGGTCCTGGATTAATTTACTGGCATCCAAAAGGTGCGAAAATAAGAAACGCTATTGAGAGTTTCTGGAGAGAAGCGCATCTTCTAAATGGTTACGAATTGCTTTATACTCCTCATGTTGGCAGAAGTTGGCTTTGGGAAACAAGCGGTCACCTTCGTAATTACAAAGAGAATATGTATGCTCCGATGACAATCGATGAACAGAATTTTTATATGAAACCGATGAACTGTCCTTTCCATATTCTCATTTATCAGACGGCACTTCGTTCATATAGAGATTTACCTTTTAGATGGGCTGAATTGGGAACTGTTTATCGTTATGAGAAGAGCGGCGTTCTTCATGGACTTTTAAGAGTAAGAGGATTTACTCAAGATGATGCTCATATTTTTTGCACTTACGAGCAGATTGAAGATGAAATAAAAGAAGTAGTCCGTTTCTGTTTATATATGTGGAAGTCATTCGGTTTTGAGTCGCTTAAGTTCTATGTGGCAACGAAACCTGAGAAAGCAGTTGGAGAAGATGTACTTTGGGAAGAAGCTATCGGTTATTTGAAACATTCTTTGGCTGATCTGGGTATTGATTATGAAATGGATGAGGGTGGTGGTGCTTTTTACGGACCGAAGATCGATATAAAAATTAAAGACGCCTTAAACCGTGAATGGCAGATGAGTACGATTCAGTTTGATTTTAATCTTCCCGAACTTTTCAAGATGTCTTATATAGGTGAAGATGGTAAAGAACATAGACCATTTATGATCCATAGAGCTTTATTAGGATCATTGGAAAGATTTTTCGGAGTATTGATTGAACATTATGGTGGAGCATTTCCTTTATGGTTGGCTCCGATTCAAGTTGCTATTATACCTGTTTCTCAGTTATATTTAGAGTTCGCCGAAAAAGTTGCTGGTATTTTGAAAGAAAACGGTATATTTGTAGAATTAGATAAACGAAATGAGAAGATTGGATATAAGATTAGAGAATGGGAAACTCAAAAAGTTCCTTATATGTTAGTAGTTGGTGAGAAAGAAGTTGAAGCTAATTCTGTTTCTGTAAGACAGCATAAAGTTGGCGACAAAGGAAGTATGTCAATTGAGGCTTTTACCGAGATGGTAAAAGATGAAATAAAAAACAAAGTTAATCACATATAGCGAGGTATTACATTTCACAAATTAAATATCGTGTAAATTACGAAATTAAAGCACCTATGGTAAGGTGTATTGATGCTGATGGAGAGCAATTAGGTGTAATAAGTGTTAAAGATGCAGTAAAGAAAGCTGAAGAACAGGAAATGGATTTAGTGGAGATAGCTCCGCAAGCAGACCCTCCCGTTTGTAAAGTTATTGATTTCGGTAAGTTTATTTATGAATTACAAAAGAAAGAGAAAATTCAGAAGAAAAAACAGACCGTTACTATTCTTAAAGAAATTAGATTGCATCCAAATACTGACACACATGATTTTGAATTTAAGGCAAGACACGCTGTTAATTTTGTTGAAGAAGGTAATAAAGTAAAAGTCTCTGTAATTTTTAAGGGACGTGAATTAGCTTATACAGAAGTTGGCGAAAAATTACTTAGAAAATTTATTGAAAAATTAGAAGATGTAGCTAAAGTAGAGCAGGAAATTAAGTTCGAAGGTAAAGCGATGACTACAATCTTAGCACCTTCTAAAAGTAAAAAGAAAAAATAGAGCAAGGGTTATAAAGATGCCTAAAATGAAAAGCAACAGAGGAGCTGCAAAAACTTTTAAAAAAACCGGAACCGGAAAGATTAAAAGACATAGTGCGTACAAATCACACATCTTAACCTCTAAGACTACAAAGAGGAAAAGAAAATTAAGAATGACTACTATGGTGGCTAAGTCAGATTCAAGAAAAGTTAAAATAATGATTCAATAATAGGAGTTGATTAAAAATGCCTAAAGCCAAAAATAACGTGGCATCCCATAGAAGACGTAAGAGAATGATGGAGCTTTCTAAGGGTTATTGGGGTGCAAGAAAGA
>JBAYVI010000284.1:0-2894 GCA_041674625.1 Melioribacteraceae bacterium
CTTGATCGACAAAGTGTCGTCTTGAGCAAGAACAGTCATATGCATTAAAAATGCTAATAAAAGTATTCCATTTCTCATTTGCAGAAGTTTTTTTAAAATGAGGCACAACGGGCATGCATATGCTTTGTGGCGGACTTCAAAAGACAAATCTTTCTGTCCGCGATGATTAATATTTGGAACTAAAATGTTCATATTCATAACTTAACCCGCCATAAAGTATTATGCAGTGTTGTAGCACGTTTTTCTTTTTTATTCTGGTATCCATCCGCCTTCAAACCGATCAAGTATTTTCTTCAACTCGGAGGTTCTGTCATTTCCTTTCAAGTCAGTACATATTATTGAAATATTATCCAAGTCTGCTGTCTCGGGTAAACAAGTTGCGAAAAAACAATCCCAAAATGTGTCTGCAAGAGTTTCGTCATTGTGCCAAGTCGTCATTACTGAAATCGGCTCGTGATTTTCAACGATTTCCATCTGGGTCATAGTTTCATCAAATAAGTCGTGAAGTTTTTCTCCGAACTTTCCGTGACCTTTAAATTCTAAAATTTTACTGTCAATTGAGTGTCTGACAAATTTTTCAAATTTCTCATCATTAGGGTCAATGTCAGAAGTTGCAAGACACACCCAATTTTTTGTCGGTAATTGTTCAAGTTGAAATTGGTCATAGTCGAACCAAAATACTTGATGAGTTTGATATGTTCCGATAGGTTTCACTTTGTAAACTCTGTTTGTAAGATTTTACCTGTCTTGTACGAAATTGATACAGTGTAACAATACCAAGAAGAGACTGAAAACGTTTCAGGATTATCAACATAAAAGTCGTCACAACTTTTTCCTTTTTCATTTAAAGACTTGTTCCATTGAATTGGGTTAGGATAAATATCTCCTGTCAAGGGTAACTCTGAATACCACTCGATTTTCCCTTCACGATTTTTTGCATAAATGTTCGATTTCGCTTTAGGGTAATTATTAGGGTTTTCACGAATTATCTCTAAATCACCTACTGTTTTTCGATCGACTATTTCTGTATGTATGGCTTTTGCTGTCATTTTTTAAATGTGCTACAACGGGCGTGCATATACTTTGTGGCGGACTTCAAATGACAACTCTTTCTGCCCACACTGATTTATATTTGAAACTAAAATACTCATTTTCATAACGTAACCCGCCATAAAGTATATGCAGTGTTAGCGGCTGCTCTTTTTTTGTTAAGTGATTATATATAAGTCATTGTTTCATTGAGTAATATTTGATCATCGTTCGATAATGGCATCGCAGCTTTCATCTCCTCAAATCTAACTTGTTGAGCTCTTAATTCGTTCATGGTAGGTGTATCAAGTCCAAACAAGTTTACTGAGAACAATCCTTTAGGCGAATTGTCTTTGACTTGAATTAATAATTCAACATGATTGTCAGTCCATTCGTAATGAATGCTGGGGTCGTCTAAATATGGATGAACAATTAAAAATCTACATTTTGAGTAAGTTTGTTTCTTCTCCCCAATTGTCTGAGTAGTGCCTTTTTTATAAAAACCGTTACAAAGATGGCAAGACAAAGTCAGATTTTTAAGAGTAAACGTAAACTCTGGATTACGGTAATATGCTTTCGCTGCAATGTGTTCTATTTCTCCGTTGCTTGTCCCACCTAATTTGAGACCACAATAACTGCAAACCGTTTGAGCGGTCTCAAGCTGTTGACGAATTTTGGTTTTGATTACTTCAATATGTTCATTAGGTGGGGCATCCCAATGATTGCCTGCCCAAGGTTTAATTGCAGCAAGCTGCTTAAACTCGACTCTAGTTAAACTTAAATTGTAAACTGCTTGATTTATCATTTGTTTAAATATTCTTCAGCTTTCTTGATTATCAAATTCATTGGGTCGCCTTCATTTAAGTTTAGTTTTTTAATTGTCCCTAAAATATCCTTCATTCGTTCCATGTCATCTGACTTAATTGCAATTTTATGAAGTAACTCTCTCAGTTCTGCCTCTATATAAAAATTTCGTGTGGTTCTTACTTTGAAAACTCTGTATAAAATTTCTTCTGCCGACCATCCATACGTGTCTTTACCTTCTAGAAGTTCAGATGTCAAAACATTTGTTTCTAAATCCCGTGTAAGCGATAGAACCGATGAACTATTACCTTCAAGGTCTGAAACTAGAAAATGGGAGTGCGTAGCTAGAATGAATTGACAACCTGGATATTTTTTAAACATTTTCTTAATGAAATTAATATACCGCATTTGCCAATTGGGATGTAAACTAATTTCAGGTTCGTCAATAAGTATTAAGCTAGCGCTTTCTATTTTTGAATAAAGACCCAGTAAGGAAATCAGCAAATGATATTCTCCTGAACTACTTTGTTCAATAGAGAATTCACTCTCTTTCTTTTTAATTTTTATTCCTTCTAAGTTGAGAATGTCAAGTTTAATTAATTCTTCAATGAAGCCAAACTCCATTGTAGAGTCTTCATTGTTGAACAAATCAAGTTCAAACCTCTTAGATCTTGAACGTGGTTTATGAAATACCTTGGTTTCATTTATTGCGACACTATTCAAATATTCTACTATTTGCCGAAATCTCTCTGGATTCTCTCTTTCAAGCTTTTCATAATACCATAGACCCCACAGACGATTTGTTTCTTTTCTTTTTGTGTATCCAGTTTTCCACCACCCTTTAAAAAAACCATGAAAATCTTCTAATTTTAATTGTCCTGTGAAGAAAAGTGAATTGTATTTTGTGTTGTAGTGAACTTTAAAGAAGTTTTCAAATCCCATAAAATCAAGCATCTCAGAAAAGTCAATAATAAATGAATCAGACCGTTTTGCATCAAATAGGTAACGGATTGTCTTTCTTGAAAATGTTTGAGTACTCGTAATACTTCTTGTTCTCCTTA
>JBAYVI010000285.1:0-2869 GCA_041674625.1 Melioribacteraceae bacterium
CTGACTTAATGAAGAATAATTAGTTGGAGTTAGAATGAAAAACGTTAAAAACGTAAAAAAAGTAAAAAGGTCCGTTGACGGATACATTGATTACAAAGATTCAAAACAGTTACAGAAATTTTTGACCGACCAAGGAAAGATAATTCCAAGAAGAATTACTGGTCTTACAGCTAAACAACACAGAGAACTTGTTAAGGCTATTAAGAGAGCAAGGCATTTAGCGATTTTACCATTTGTTTCCGAAGCGGTGAAGTAGGAGGATATGATGAAAGTAATATTACGTAAAAATTATGAACAGCTTGGAAAAGTAGGCGAAGTTGTAGAAGTGAAGAATGGTTTTGCAAGAAACTTCCTTCTCCCCCGTCAAATAGCTTATCAGGCTACAAAAGGAAATATACTTGCTCTTCAAGAAGAAAAGAAACTCCTTGAAAAGAGAGAAGCAAAAGAATTAGATGCAGCAAAAGCATTTGGTGCTGAACTTGAAAAAGTTTCTATCTCTATCGCAGTTAAAGTTGGCGAAGAAGATAAAATTTTCGGTTCTGTTACAAGCCAAATGATTGCTGATGCCCTTAGCGAAAAAGGTTTTGAAATCGATAAAAGAAAGATCGAAATTACAGAACAGATTAAAGCTCTCGGCATTTATAGCGTTCAGATTAAATTGCATTCCAATGTTAGCGCAGTCGTTAAAACTTGGGTTGTAAGAGAAGAGTAGTTTTAGACTAAATTCTAAAAAAGCCGGTCAATACCGGCTTTTTTTATGGTCATTAAATGCTTATCAAATCAGCATTTAAATTGACTTTTTTAACGTATCAGTCTATATTTATAGTCTTAATTAATTTTGAATTTTTTATAACCATTAACAGAATGAGTGATGAAAGAAATACGTCTTAGGTTAATAATTATCGTAAGTGCTGTCGCCCTGTCTTTATATCTACTTTACCCTACATTCCAGGATTATTTAAATGGCAGAGAAGTCAACACGCAACTTGAAGCAGTAAGTAAACAAATTAAATTATCCAATCCAAACATTACAGATCTTGATCTAAAGGAAAAACTAACTATTAAAAAAGATAGTATCCTTTCAAGCAACCCGGATTATAAATCTGCACGCGAGAAGAGAATTAAATTAGGTTTGGATTTACAAGGTGGAATGTATCTTGTAATGGAAGTAAACACGGCAAAGCTTTTAGAAAAATTAGCTAAAGCCCCCGATCCGCAATTTAGAGCATTGCTAAAAGAATCAGAAAATGAAACTAAAGTAACTGATGAAGATGTTGTAGCAATACTTGCAAAGAAACTACAAGCAAAGGGCGTTTCCCTTAGCAGGTATTTTGGAACAATAAGAGAGAAAGATGAAGATATTATTAATAAACTTCAACAGCAGGAAAAAGATGCTGTAACTCGTGCTATCGAAGTTATATCTAACCGTGTAAATCAATATGGTGTTTCCGAACCTACAATTCAGCAGCAAGGCTCACGCAGAATTATTGTAGAGCTACCTGGTATTGCTCGTGAAGAAGAAGCAAAGAGATTATTACAAGGTAGAGCTTTGCTCGAATTTAAGTTAGTTAAAGAAGCAAGTTTCGCATTCCCTATTTATCAAAGAATCAACGATGTACTTGCAAGCGGAGGCAGCTTAGATAGTTTAGCTGCTGATACATTAGCTGCAAAAAAAGATACTTCTACTGCAAAATTAAGTGAAGCAGAATTTGCAAAGAAAAATCCTTTCTTCGCAGTTGCGCAACCAATTGATCCACAAGGTCGTATTGCTGATTTAGTTGTAGAAGAAGGTAATAAAGGTCTATTGAACGCATATTTAGAAAGACCGGAAGTACAATCGATTCTTCCTGATAATGCTGAATTAGTTTATGATGCTAAACCCGATATTACACCTGAAGGGAAATCGTTTTTTAAACTTTATATGCTAAATAAAAACCCTGAATTAACAGGCGGTGTGGTTGTTGATGCACAAGCTAATATTGATCCTTCTACTTCTGCACCAATTGTTACTATGCAGATGAATACTGAAGGGGCAAGAGAATGGGCACGAATTACGGGTTCAAATATCGATAAAAGATGTGCAATTGTTCTTGATGGCGTTGTTTATTCAGCTCCGGTCATTCAGAATAAAATTCCTTCCGGCAATTCACAGATTTCTGGAAGTGGTACTTTAGAAGAAGCAAAACTATTAGAGATCGTTCTAAAAGCCGGTGCTCTACCAGCCCCAATTGAAATAATGGAAGAAAGAACTGTAGGACCATCTCTAGGACAGGATTCTATTAGCGGAGGCTTAAATTCTGGACTGCTTGGATTTACTTTAGTTGCTATCTTTATGATTTTCTATTATAAACAAGCTGGTACGATAGCTGATGTTGGATTAACATCTACTATTCTTATTACAATTGGTGTACTAGCCGGATTCCATGCTACTCTGACACTACCCGGTATTGCAGGTATCGTTTTAACTATCGGTATGGCTGTAGATGCTAACGTAATTATTTATGAAAGAATTAGAGAAGAATTAACCACCGGTAAAACTATGAAAGCTGCTATTCAATCAGGTTATTCAATGTCCTTCTCTGCTATCTTTGATTCAAATATTACAACATTTTTTACTGGTATTATTTTATATCAATTTGGTAGCGGTCCAATTCAAGGATTTGCTCTTACATTGATGATTGGTATTGCAGCCAGTTTATTTGGGGCATTGGTAGTTTCAAGAGTTATGTTTGATTATTTAGCTGCTAAAGGCAGTAAAATTAATGTCGGTTAATTTAGTTTAGGAGAATTGAAATAAATGAGAGTTTTTGAAAATCTTAATGTCGATTTTATGGGGAAAAGGAAACTTTTCTACTATATTTCCGGTGCA
>JBAYVI010000286.1:0-2857 GCA_041674625.1 Melioribacteraceae bacterium
AATTTCCTTAAACTTCTTGAATCCCCTGAAGGAGAAGGACTGCCATTTAAGAGAGACGAATTTAAAGAACTTTTAAATAAACCGGGAGCAAATGAAATTTACGTCAAGCAATTGATTAGATATGCAACTCCTTTGAGTAAAGAAATTCAGACTAAAGAGCATGAGGACTATGCTAAAGTATTTCTTCAAGAAAAGAGAATTTTAAAGGGAGTAAAATTCTTGCATAATTATAATGCGATTTTATCTCAGGCAGAAAATCAATATAACGTTCCAAAGCAGGATATTGTTTCTATATTGATGTGGGAATCGGGGCTTGGTGAATATACAGGGAGTTTTAAAGTTTTTAATGTATTATTAGAACAAATCGTTTTAATGGATTATGCTCAAAAATATGCAATTCGTAAGATTGTAAATTCAGGTAAAAAAAATCCATTAGATGATCCTGCTAAAAGGGCGAAGGAAAAAGATCGACTTGATTTTAGAAGAAAAGATGCTGGGAAAAATCTGGCTGCCTTATTAAGAGAATCGAAATTGAAACAATTAGATCCACTAAAACAAACCGGAAGTTGGGGCGGCGCAATTGGTTATGTTCAGTTTATGCCCTTTAATTTAAAATATGCAGTTGATGGCGATGGTGATGGTAGAATTGATTTATTTGAGTTTTGTGATGCTATATTCAGTGTTGCAAATTATTTGGTAGAAGTAGGTAATTATGGTAATAGTGTAAAAAGCAGAAAAGACGCAATATATTCATATAATCATAACAATGCTTATGTGGATGGCGTAATAGCATATTCAGATACTATATGGGCAAGATATAGCGCTGGCGAATAGAGGGTTTATTCTTAGCTCATAATCATCAGTAAATATTTCATTTTGCGAAACTAATCAAATCTCTTTCATTAATCTATCTTGAACAAATTTTTCTTTGTGGCTATTTTTGTTGAAAAAACTGATGAGCTTACTATGGTTGTTATGGATATTATGGATGTGTTGGAAGATTTATGTGAGGATCAAAGAGAGTTTATATTAAAGGCATTAATAGATCAATTTAGCGAAGTATCTCGGTATGTTCTTTACGAATCCCAGCTTGAATGGGATGGGACTTTGCCATTTGAAGATTTTATAAAGCACCAGAATAAGATTATTCGTAATTGTGTCGATTTTGAAACCTCACCATTCGGGAAAATAGTTAGAACAAGAGAAGAACTCCCCCCTTTTACAAATCTAACAGAGATAATTATTTAGCTAATTTTGTTTTAAATGAATCCTTTTTGCTTATCCGATTGTCTAACTATAAACAAAATGAGGTAGTTATGAAAAAATCAGTTTTAAGTATGTTTGTAATTATTGCACTTTTTTCTGTTTCTATTATTGGAGCTCAAGGAAAAGATAGAATTAAAGAACAACTGAAAACATTAAAGGAAAAACTCACTTTAATGCCGGAGCAAGAAACAAAAATTTCCGAAATTCTAAATAAATATGAAGAACAGATGGCACAGGAGAGAGCAGCTAATGGTGGTGATAGAAGAGATCAAATGCAATCTCGTAAAGCTAATATGGAAAAAATGAATAATGAAATTGAAACAGTTTTAGATGAAAATCAGGTAATGATTTTTGAGCAATACAAAAAAGAGCAAGCTGAAAAAATGAAAGACCTAATGAAAGATATGAAAGATAATCGCGGTGGTGGCATGAGACAAGGCGGTGGAATGGGTCAAAGCGGCGGCGGTAAGAGATAAGTGTATCTCCCATAAATTTTAGTTCAAAAAAGACTCTGCTGAAATCTTAGCGGAGTTTTTTTTGAAAAATTTATATTTCCGTTTTAGTTATATCGTAAATTTCCTGTACTCTTTTATTCAGATCGAATCTTAAGTTTAGCAAAAGACTATACTAAAATATAAGGTAGAATTTTTATTATAAACCACTCCCTAGCTTTAGTGCCCATTTTGTAGGAAGAATTCCTTACCGGCTTTTTAGTCCGATAAAGAGATTAATGTAACAAGCGAAATCACCGATCAATTTTCGGTCATTACCGAGATGAAGTCTCCAATCTGCATTCTCCCCTTCTTTAATCATTGCTCGACTTAAAATATTAGAGCTATCGATAAAAACGTTGTGGATTCTAGTGCGTTCTTCGTCAATCTCTCTTTTCATATCATCATCAGCAAAATACCATTTAACACGAATTTCAGAATAGCGAATAGCGGTCTCAATAAGTGTGTCTCTCAAAGAGTGCAACTTAGTGCAATCGAGTGCATCGAAAATATTTTTTGCTTTATCGAATGTCATATAGTAACCAAATTTATTTATATGGATAAATTATCATAGGAATATAAAAGTTGCTTGTTGCTATCAAACTAAAATTATTTTTTAATGATAATATAATTATATATTATGAAGAGGTAAATTAATGAAAAAGGAATATGATTTTTCTAAATCAATAAAGAATCCTTATGCGAAAAGTCTTTAAAAACAGATTTCGATAAGGAACGAAAATGATACAATAGAATATTTTAAGAAATTGGCAATGGAAATAGACATCCCAGATCAAAACTTGATGAATATGTATTTAACGGAATGTGCCGAACAAAACAGAAAACCGAATATCAAGTGGGAATAAAAGCAAAACTCGATTTGTCAATTTAGCCACAATTTCAGCCACAATCTCGGATATGTTGGGTGGGTTTAAAAGAATAAAGCCCGAAAACGAAGTGTTTTAGGGCTTTTTTTGGAGCTGGCTATGGGACTCGAACCCGCGACCTGCTGATTACAAATCAGCTGCTCTACCAACTGAGCTAAGCCAGCATTAAAAATTTAGACTGCTAATTTAATCTTTTTACCAATTCATAGCAAG
>JBAYVI010000287.1:0-2840 GCA_041674625.1 Melioribacteraceae bacterium
TGTTGTTCGAGCAGTGTTTCTATCAATTGATTCAACATCTCTTAGACGATTTGTTTCAGTTGTTCTTACTTCTCTAACGGTAGTTCTAAGTTTCCTTTCAATTCTATCTCTACCAAAATTATCTCTCATATCAATTTGTCTATTTTTACCATAATTCTTATTGAAATAAGAATTAGTTCTTTGTTTAGTATAGTAGTAGCTATGAACATTTCGATCTAGGAAGCGATTATAAGAAACAAAATTCCAATAACCGAAATTAAGTCTAAAATTGATTGATACTCGAATACCTGGAACAGAATATATTGGCTGCATTGGAACCCATCCAATAATATCATCATCATAATGCCAATTTACCCAAGCTGGTCCCCATTGTGTATCAGGAATCCATATCCAGCCATAATAATCATCCATAACCCATCTTCCATAATGATAAGTAGCCCACCCATAAGGTTCATAAGAATCCCAATACCATCCATCATTAGTCCATATCCATCTTCCGTCTGAATAAGGACGCCAAGAATTTGAGTATTGATATGGTTGCCATACCCATACATCATAATCAACTTGAACCCAATTACCATAAGGACTTAAACTTTTATAAAAATATTCGTGAGCACCCCCACGATAAAACGAGTTCCCTTCCGAAGTAGTAAATCCAATTACTACGAATAAAATTACTAATAACCGTTTCATCTTACACCTCCATTGCTTTTAATTCTACATAATACTAATCAAAACGTATGCCAGGATTTGTTTCAATTTTTCTTATATTTAGAACTGAAATAATGAACAATGTCCATTTTTTTATACATTACTGACTAATTAAATAGAGGAAATATGAAACAATTCTTTAAAGATAAAATTCCCCACAATGGATTTACATATAGAGAATACCAAAATCGATTCGAAGAAAAAGTAAATAGTGATTCTAGTTCCTTGGAAGGTGAGGAATTAGAAAAATACAATTACACAAAACTAAACTTGCAAAGAACTTCAAGAGTTCATAAAACTTATAAAGTAAGCGAAGAATTAAAAACTGTTTTAAGCAAGATTAATAAACCACAGCTTTGGATGGTATTAACAGAAAGCTGGTGTGGCGATTCAGCTCAGAACCTTCCATACATTGCCATGATTTCAGAAGCTTCAGATAAAATCGATTTGAGAATTTTAGAACGAGATGCTAATCTTGAAATAATGGATCAATATTTAACTAATGGAATTTCCCGCTCTGTGCCTAAATTGATAGCATTTGATTCTGAAGGCAATGAGATTTTTCAATGGGGGCCTCGTCCAGTGGAAGCTCAAAAGATAGTTGAAAATGCGAAACTGAATAATTTACCAAAAGAAAAATTTATTGAAGAGTTGCACCTTTGGTATGGTCGTAATAGAGGGAAAGCAATAGAAACCGAGTTTTTTGAATTATTAACTGACAAGAAATAAATTCCTATTCCCGGTTAATCTTATTAATCTTTTTCTCTTCATCTATTTGAAAAACAAGATTAATGGTTAAATTTGATTTTACAGATTTACCATTAGATTGACCGGGAATAAATTTTGTTTTCACAACTGCCTCTTTAGCCGCTTCATCACAGCCAAGTCCTAATGGAATTATTACATTTGTGGAAATAACATCTCCATTTTCATCAATTTCTGCAATTAATGTAACAGTCCCTTCTAAACCATATAAGAGAGCATGTTCAGGATAAATTAATTTTTCTTGGATTGTTTTAAGTCCACCTATTGGGATTGGACATATTTCGGCATCACAGATTAATTCATTTCTTTTCTTTTTGGCTATCGCTAATTGCCTATTCCCACCTTGATATATTTCTGCCGAAGGAATATAATTTTTATCTGGTTCGAAGTACTCCGATTTTGTAAGGATACCATTAGAGTAATAAATTATAGATTTTAAAACTCCATTTTCATAGTAACGCTTATTTGTCCCATCAATAACACCGAGTTCTGTAAAATATTCTTCTTTAAGAATTCCTGATTCATAATATTCCCGCAACCACCCGTTCAATACACCTTTAGTATAATTTTTCTCATAACGAAGATTCCCATTTGGATAGTACCAATAAGATGTTCCATCTAAAAGATCATTTATATAACTAATTGCATAACTTGGAGTTCCATCCGAATAATTCCCTTTTATTATACCGTTCTGTGCAAATAACATTGATGATAATGTAAATGATATAACAAAAATTATTTTATTCATACTTCTTCCTGAAATGAAGAGATAAATATATAATTTTTTTTGTAAATATTTCCGATTGACATTTTAAGCAATTTTGATAAAACATAAATTTTCAAGAGTCATTATTTATGGGATATTTGCATCTTGTTATTTTATTAAAAATATGTTACGTTTAAAAAAACATTTTGAGGGCTCAAAAATGAAACAAATTGTTTTTATTCTACTATTTGTATTAAGCATCCCTAACTCAATTAAATCACAAACCGCATTAGGCACATTAAAGTATGAAGATTTTAATAAGCCTGAATTTTGCGGTACATCCTGCCATACTGATTTCTATATGCAATGGAAACAAGCTATGATGTCTCAAGCCTATACGCATGATTGGGACGAAATAGAGTATTTCAAGTTAGCCATTCCGCAAGCAGAAAAAGACAATAAAGTTGCAGAGGTTAAAGCAGGTTGTAATGGATGCCACGCACCCATATCTTACGTAGTAGGAGATGTACCTCCCCCACTTCCAAGTATGAACTCCAGAGCTAATGAATCAGTTCAATGCGAAGTATGTCATAGCATAACCGGATTCAGCGGAGATATTCCTCATAATTTTAATTACATAATGGAACCGGGAAAAACA
>JBAYVI010000288.1:0-2825 GCA_041674625.1 Melioribacteraceae bacterium
AGGAGAACTAATAATCCAAATATTAGGATTGCGGCACTAGAGATAAGTATAAAAATGGTAGTAGTATGCTTACCTTGTAGGGATATTTCTCGAGCTGTAGTAATCCGTACTATTTCTAACGGATTTTTATTAAGATCATTGATTATAAAATAACTGGCCAACGTTTCATCTGAAAGAGGGTTGACAAAGAATTTTTCAACCGTTGGAAAACTTTTTTTTGCAAAAAGTACATCTGTCGGGATGTTTGATGAATCATAGGGAAATATCTCTATATTGAGTTGTGTAAGTTCTTCAAATTTGCTGAGTATCTTTGAATCAAAATGGCGACCAAATAGCAATGTTCCCATAGTTGGTCCAGTACCATCCGATTTTAAAATAGGAAGAGCTTCAATGAATATTAAGCCTTCAGGTGATTCTAGAATACCACTTAAGTTACCTTCAGTATCTCTATTAGTAAGTATATCCTCATAACGTATGAAATCTAATATGGATTTCAAATGATCTGGGTCATGGGGTATGCTTAAATCAAGTTCTTTCGAGTAGATGAGTTCCTGGTTGGTATTAAAATATATGATGTGATTGATTTCCAAGTTGGACAAGCTTCCATCTTGTAGGTTTGACTGAATGTATTCGTCGTTCAGGTCTTGAGCAAATTGATACGTGTCGTCCCACTGTGCCCAATCTCGTAGCTGTATATTAAGTGAATCTTGATAGTTTTTTATTGTCGATTCGACCCGAATAGAGTTTCGTAGCATTTTTGCATTCTCGATAGTTTCATAACTCTCTAAAAGAAGATTGTTGGAAATTACTCTGAGGGCACCAATGAGTACTAATATAACCATCGTTACAATAAAAATTATTTTGAGACGAATCATATTATTTTATAAATAATTTCTTACAATTAATTCATTCAGTGTACAACTCTTTTGGTTTAAAACGAAGACCTTTTTTTCGGAACTGTAAATAATAATTACACGATATGCAACGTAGGAAATGTATCACTCGAAATATATACACTAAATAGCTACGTTATTTCTACAATCACGTTAATTATTTGTTATGATACTAATCAGTATTACAACAGAGGAGAATTAATAGATTTGAATTGATACTTTAATCATCAATTTGAATTGAAGAAAGAGTAATCAAAAAATCTATTAGGCTTTTATCACACGATATGAATAAACTAACCGCAAAAATATGGGCGCGCAAAGAAATTGCTGAGTCGACCTGTGAAGTCGAGTTTCAGTGTGACGCGAGCGGATTTGATTTTAAGCCTGGTCAATACCTGGAAGTTATTATTCCAGAACTTCTTTATTCAGACACAAAAGGAAATAATCGTAATTTTTCCATAGTGTCGATACCAAACAAAGAAGGTATTGTCTCGATTGTATTTAGAGTCTCTGGCAGTGGTTTTAAACGGACTTTACTTGAACTCCCGATTGGTAGTGAAGTCATCTTGCGCGGACCATTTGGTGTTTTCAAACTACCGGAGCATACCGAAAAAAGTATTGTTTTTATTGCCGGCGGAGTTGGTATTTCTCCTTTTATGAGCATGCTTAAGTTTATTAATGAGCAGAACATTGGATTGCAAGTAACTATACTTTATGCCAATAGTAACCCTGATCGCGCTGTGTATGTGGAAGAACTCGAAGCATTGACACAGCAGAACGCCAACTTGGAATTAAGGTTGAAGTATGGGTACATTGATGATGCCTTTATTAGACACAATCTAACAAAATTGAGTGACAAGGTATGGTATGTAGCTGGTCCGCCGGCTTTTATTCGTTCGATGCTGTATCTACTTCATGAGCTTGGTATCAAAAATAATGACGTCTTCATAGAAGAAATGTTCGGTTATGATAGTGGAATAGGCGGTTTTAGTTACTCTGTACCAATTAAGCAAAGTAATGAGCTTAGTAAAATAGACGCATCTTCAGTATTGAGTGGAGATGTTTTAGTGTCGGCAATCTTGGAAGTTCTTTCGCAGACAGCGCTCGTAACTATAACGGATACCGAGGGAATAATTTTCTACGCCAATGAATATTTAGCACAAGTCTCAAAATATTCTAGTGAGGAAATCATTGGTCAAAATAACAATATTTTAAAATCAGACTATCACTCAGCCGCATTTTATACTGATGTGTGGGAAACTATTCGAAAAGGAAAGGTGTGGCGCGGTGAAATCAAAAATAAAGCCAAGGATGGTTCAATGTACTGGGTTGATTCAGCAATCTCCCCGATTTTTGGCGAGAAAGGACAAATTATAAATTACATTGCCATACAGTTTTTAATTACGGACAAAAAAAATGCTGAAGAGGAATTGCTTGCCGAAAAACTGATTCTTGAACAAACAATTGCCAACATGAAAGAAAAAAGTATGGAACTTGAAAATATAAAGATTGCCACTTTCAATATTTTAGAAGACCTTGATGAGGAAAAAAAGGCCGTTGAAAAAAAAGTACAAGAACGAACATTGGATTTACAAAATGAGAAAGAAAAATTGCTTCAAGTTACAAAAAATATGAAGGAAGGAGCTATTCTATTTGACAGTAACACCACCCCTGTCTTCGTAAATGAAACCTGCTACCAACTATTTAGTATTCATCAGAAAGATATTGAGCTTACCACAATTTTGAATACGGTAGCAGATTATTTTATGCCTAATCTAGTAGCGGATTTATTTCAAAAATGTTTTGACGGCAATACGTTCAGTGTACCTGAGATAGAGGGTAGGGGAAAAATATATGAGCTGAATTTTCAGTGCCTTAGAGATACGGAAAAGGCAGATAAAATAGTTGGATACTTCCTCTCAATGTTTGATA
>JBAYVI010000289.1:0-2797 GCA_041674625.1 Melioribacteraceae bacterium
AACTCACAATTTTTCTAATCCTGTGCTATCTCAAGCTACATCGTATAATAAAGAAGGTGGTTTTGGAGCAAATACTCAATTCGACTTTTTATTGAATTTTGAAGATAATTGGACAACTACATTCCAAACCTCAGGTAGTAATATCTATCATTTACGAAGCAAGTATAATACATTAATTGATATGGATATAACAAAGATTAGCCAATTTACAAAGGAGATTTATCCAGTAGCAAATGGAAATTATCCTCATTTGGTTTATTCTCAAACGTCAAATGACGAACAAGATGTTTGGAAAAATCATCGAGTATATAACAACGGCTTAATAAACAATGTAAGTAGAATTGTTCCCAATCCGATATATTTTTATCCTTTTGATGAATGCCCTGAGTGCCAGAACTTACACACATTTATATCCTTTACAGGCAGTTTAGGTGGCGGTGGCATAAGTGACATCAAATTCAAGCTTCCGGCTGATTCTGAACCAGCGAATATTGCAATTAATTTACCCTACGAAGCTGTAAGTGATAGTTTAGGTGATTATTTGATTCCGACTATTAGAGATACAATTTATACCGATTGGATCACAATAGATTCGACTGCTGAACTTCAATATTTGGTCAATTTAAATGACACACTAAGAGTTCAATTCAAACTGCAAAAGCTATCAGACAGTTCATTTATTAGCTTACCGGCACCATTTGATCCAGGTACAGGATTTTCAAGCCAAGTATTCTACTTAGTAAATGGAACTAATGATACATATAGATTTGCAATGATGAACACCGATACTATGCTCAATTATTCAGAGAATCATTTTTTTGACCCTCCATTAATTAATGATACAACTTATGCAAAGTCTTCATACATTGTAAGCAACAATGTAGTAAATCTGAATAAAAATATTTCATTGAATAAGCAATTCAATCTGCAATGTATGCCAAATCCAGCAAGCGAAGTTCTGAAGGTTGCCGTTTATTCAAATCCTAATACAAAGGCAGAATCAGTGCAACTTCAAATCTATGACCATCAAGGAAAAATAGTTTGGCAGAGCAATGCAACCGAAAACTCGACTTCAATAATTCCAGTAAGCAATTTTGAAAACGGAATTTACTTAGTCAGAGCCAACATCCTAACAGATAACGGACTCATTACCGAAACTTCAAAGGTTTTGATTTTAAGATAATGTATTATTCGATAATTTAGCCGCATTTAAAAAATGTGGCTTTTTTTAATTATTGAAAGTACTTTATATAAAATGTAGAACAAATTATGTGAAAAAGCTAAAATCCCCATAAAACGAGTAAGAATCAAGAATGAAAGGGGAGAAAACCTAAATGAAAGGGGAGAAAACCCAAATGAAAGGAGAGAAAATCCAAATGAAAAGGGAGAAAACCCAAATGAAAGAAGAGAAAATCCAAATGAAAGAAGAGAAAACCCAAATGAAAAGGGAGAAAACTCAAATGAAAGAAGAGAAAATCCAAATGAAAAGGGAGAAAACCCAAATGAAAGGGGAGAAAATCTAAATGAAATATATCATTTAGAATAATTTTTATTATTTTAAGATTTTCTTCTTATTCATTATTATAAAATGAACTATCATTGTAATTATTTTATCATTCATTTACAAAATTTGTTCATTAATTTTAACAAATTTTACTTTCAATTTAAAAATATTCTTTTTCATTGTCAAAAATTTTTCGTTTATTTGTGCAGATATTTCTTTGATTAGACAAAAATTCTTTTTCCTTCAAATAGATTTATTTCTTTTTAATAATTTAATTTTTGTTATACTTTTGGAATAATCTCAATGTCAAAAAAAATTGACTCTAAACAGTTCTCACTCAGTTATCCTGAGTTGATTCAGATTGCTAAAAATCTCAGTGTAGTTCTTACAAGAGATTTAACCGACCTAAGTATTTTTGGTCTGACGGCTCCTGCTATTTTAAATCTCTCTACCTTAACCACTGATTTCGAAAACAGCCGAACTGATGTGGAATATGAAGGGGATGTGATGATTAAAACGGATGCAAAAAACGTTTTTTCGGAACAGGCTCTTGAGCAAATCCGATTTATGAATGTTCGTGTAGAAGCGGCTTTTGGGTTGAATTCCGTTATTTACGAAACATTTAAATTTGGCAATATTAATGAAATGCCGGACAAAGAAATTCTTGAAACCTTGCGGCGAATTACTCGAATGGCAAATCAATATATTGCACAATTAACAGCTTTTGGTGTAAATCCTGCACTAATAACGAGCTTAGAAGATTTGGCAAATGATTATTCGGATGCTATCACCGAGCAGGAAGAAACTATGGATGCACGAAGATTAGCTGCGTCTGCACGGATTGACAATGCAAATGAAATTTACGCTTTTATCAGCAATTATTCCAATTTTGGGAAGAAATTTTATGCAAATACTAACCCTGCCAAGTATGCAGATTATGTGATTTACGATTCTTCCGAACCCGGCACTCTTACCGCTCCTGCGAATCTTCAATACGATCAAATTTCTGGTATTATTTCGTGGAATGCGGTTGATAACGCTACTTCTTATAAGGTGGAAATTTCTTACGAAAGTGGGGCTTTTGAAGAGATTTATGCGGATGTTAATACTGAAACTTATTACATTCCACCAAACTCTCCGAGCACTTTTGTTATCCATGCAATGGCTCGTAATGCAAGTGGGTTGGGTCCGATTGCTCCTCTGACGGTGAATTATAATCCTCCAGTGCAACCACCGGGTTATCTATCACTTTCAATTACTAATCCAACCTTGCACACTATTGGAATTAATTGG
>JBAYVI010000290.1:0-2797 GCA_041674625.1 Melioribacteraceae bacterium
AATGATAAACGAAAATGCTTCATTAAACTTAAATTCATGTTTATAATTACTATCCATTGCAGCAAACCATTGACCATTCAGCATAAAATCAGTAAAGTTAATAGTACCTTCAATATCAGGTTCTGCGTTTGCAGGATAGCGCGATATAGTTCCTCTTTTTGTATCCTTAAATATCGATATATAATAATCTGTTGCCTCTTCAGCTTTGCCACTATTTTCGTCAACAAACAAAAATGAAGGAATTATTGTGGGTCTTTCTTCTCCTTCCGGATTTGTTAGAATCAATTGCCAAGACAAACCATATTTATCTTCAATCCAGCCGTAAAGATTGCTAAAGGGATATTTATCTAGAGGCATCATTACTTTGCCACCTTCTGATAATTTTTCCCAAACAGAATTTATTAATTCTTTGGCATTTTCCATTTTGCTTGGATCAAAATTAACCATAAAAGAATTGGAAGGATTTAGCTTGAACATTGGTCCTGCACTGATTGCATCGATCCGATAACCAAATACTTCAAAATTTACAATTTCTGCATCTCCACCCGGAGTATTATGCAGTGTAATTGTATTAAGCAATCTTGAATCAGGGAAAATAGATATATAAAATTCTGCAGCTTCTTTTGCTTCTTTATCAAACCATAAATGTGGAATTATTTTTTGCATTTAGATATTCCTTAATTATACCTAACATCCAATTTAATGTATTTTCATTAATTCGTCAATGGGATAATAATGCTCATTCTTTTTATCCATTAATGTAAGTTTTTTTTAGTATTTATAAATCAACAACTATTAAGATGTACTTATTAAAAGTAGGGTAAAAATTTAAGAGAAGTAAAATACACACATTTACTAAAATGGCGGAGAGGGTGGGATTCGAACCCACGATACCCTTGCGGGTATACTACCTTTCCAGGGTAGCCAGTTCAACCACTCCTGCACCTATCCGTTTTCGGGTCTCAAATATATTAAAAATTCTTTGTTATTACCAATTTCACCTAAGAAAAAGAAGAAATGTGAAGTATTCTATTTAATTTCTATAATACACTTATCACCCTAATGAGTTATAATATTTTGACATTTGTAGAATAAATTTAAGAGATATCATTGATATTTTAATGATGCCTTTACTTTTTCTAATAGTCTTCTTTCTCACTTTTTACTATTTCAAACGTCTAACCATTTACATAATTTAGTTCGAATCTTCGATCTTATTTAGAAATATTGATAAATAACAAAATATATTGAATTCAAAGAGTGAGGAAGTTATGTTAATGGTGATATGTCTTATCTCGGTAATTTATATTTTTTACAAAGCTGCAAAACAAGTAGATAAAAGCATTGTATTATGGGTTTCTTACGGTATTACATTATGGCTTATTATGGGATTTATATTTTTAGCAATAACTGAAAAATACATATTAAATATCACGACAATTGGAGATGCATTTTCTTTTAGATCACAAAAAATGCTATTGGAAGGAATTTCAGCGATTTTGATTGTTGCTACCGCTTATCTGATCCAAAGTAAATTTATTAAAACGAGCAAAGAAATAAATTAAATATTTTTATCAGGTTATCTTCTATCGTTATTTCCGATAGGAAGTTTTTTATTTCAACTAGACGAAATTTAAGTGAGTCCGAATCAAACTTATCTCTTCGTACATTGCCTTTTTTGCCATATTGCTTATCTAAGTGCCCTTCTAATGTCGTTATCTTTTTCATTTAGAATGAAAAACAAATTTACTAAGCACCTCAAAATGATTTATATATTTTTCCGATAGTTAAATATTTTTGCTATTTTAGCCAATTGATTTTTGTTCACTTGGAAAGGTGGCAGAGTGGTTGAATGCGGCGGTCTCGAAAACCGTTGTTCCGGATTCCGGAACCGGGGGTTCGAATCCCCCCCTTTCCGCATCTTTTTTATTATTGGATTGTTTTATGAAATTATATATATCTATTTTCATTCTGTTTTTCTCAATTCAAATTTATTCTCAAGAATCAATTGCTGAAGCTTGGGTTGAATTACCTGCATTTATTGATCATACGATTTCTATAAATACAAGTGGATTAGAAAAATTTACTGATAAAATATTTTTCGTTTGGACTCTTTTTGATTACAAAAAACCATTATCTATCGAAGAAGTTTCTGATGATATAAAAAAAGCAAAGTATTATTACATCTTCAATAATGAATCTGAAAAATATAGCATACTTCAAGTAATTTATTATGATAGTAAAGGTAACGTTGTTAAAAGTTTCAGTTATGATAGAGATACCGAGAATCAAAAGTATAAATTCAATTTCCCTGTTTATGATTCAGGTGATGAAAGAACGATTTATAATTTCTGCACTGAGTATATAACTAAATCGAACACAAAATAATGCCTCTTATAGAACAAGTATGTGTGAAAGATTCACCCCTTCACGGGAAAGGTATTTTTAGTAACCAATTTATCTCCTCTGATACTTTAGTATTGATCATTAAAGGAGAAGAAATTGATGGCGTTGAATGCGAACGAAGAGAAAACGAAGAGAATAATGTTTACATATTTTGGAATGGTGATGATTCTTATATCGATACTAATAACTCAGATAAAATTAAGTTTATAAACCACGACTGTAAGCCTAACTGTTATGTGGAAGATGATGAATATGGTAATCTTTGTTTATTTGCCATTCGCGATATAATTGAAGGAGAAGAATTAACAATTGATTATGGATACGATGAAATTTATGAAAACTGCAATTGTAGTTCCTGTTCTAATCAATAAAGCTCATTCATTATAAATTC
>JBAYVI010000291.1:0-2777 GCA_041674625.1 Melioribacteraceae bacterium
ACTGTTTTCAGCATATTCAGTGATTCCAAAAGAAGGGTGCCGGATAGGACTCCAATGATTGTCTTCGACCTTCATGGTGAACATGGTTGTATGTTCATCGGTCGGGCTGTAATGAACATACTCTGCCCAAAACATTTCCAATCCATCAGGGCTAAAAACCGGTGAACCATGCCACCACCAGTCGCCGGTGGCAAGCAACGAATCCGGTGGAAACCGCTTTGCCGTCATTCCGGGAGGTTCCTGTCCAAGATAAGGGAGGTTGTTTTGTGCCGGAAGCATCAACGGGATCAGGATAGTTAACAATCCGACAATCAGTATGATGAATGCATTTCTCTTTTTCATTTTTCTAATCATTAAGGGATTAATAATTATTAAAAATAATATGAGACGGCTGTAAATCATCGGTCGATTGTACCAATGGTGGTTTTCACTTTACGGAATGCAATTAAAAGTGTTTCTCATGATACTCATTCGATTTCGTTTTAATAATTAATTGAAGTTTTGGCACGGAAAGTTGGCCCGTATTAAGGTAATCTAATCCTTTACACACCGCACCGAGAAACCATAATTTTTGGGATACCCATAAAAGTGCGAAGCCATAAACCAGCCAACTTGAGTGCCTTTGTAGCTGAGTGTACGGTTAAATGCAAGGTAGGTAAAGCGAAAGTATTCTGTAGATGTCCAGAAAAGAGTTATCTGGGATAAGCCGTTGAAAGTTCCCATGACCCTCTGACCCCCTGGGAGCGCAGAAAATCCACTAATATTGTTTCCATCACCGCCATCATACCACCCACTGGTTGTCTTCAATTTGCTGCCTTCATCTGTGCCTCTCCACCCCATGCCATAAGCTTCGTCAAAACTCATTCCTAAAAACATTTCCAATTCCATCCATTCAGTATCGCTTGGCAAGTGCCACTCACACGGACAAATTCCCTGAATTCCACTAGGGTTTTCATCGCTGGTACTTTCTCCATTCATTGCGGCAGCCCAGCTGTATAATAAGCCATAAAATGTTGCATTTGTCAAGGAGTTTTCATAGTAACAATAGGCTATGTCGGTATAGCTAAGATTGGTCCATTCTGTATTGTTTTTCACCAGAGGAATTTTCGTTCCATTGGCCATATGTGTAGTTTTTAGATTTTCTGCCATCCACCATTGGTTACCTATTTTGACTGTCTTGTAAGTATTTCCATCGTAGTCGGTAACCGTTCCGGTTTCTAATTCAATGGTTGTTACCGTGATAAACTGCTCCTTTTCTTCTGTATCATTGCCATACTGATTTGAAGCAAGTAATATTACGGTATATTGCCCTGCAACTGAATAAGCGTGCACCGGATTCTGTAAAGTGGAGGTATTTCCGTCTCCAAAATCCCAGAACCAGCTATTTGGTAAGTTTGTGGTAAGATCGGTAAATTGAACAGATGATCCTGAAAAAATAGCGGTTTCATTTGCGCTAAAAGCAGCAACCGGATGGGCCAGAATATTACCGGTGTCTGTTAAATATATGGTTATCTCATCAGAAACAGTGCTGCCCAAATTATCTTTTGCTATGGCACTAATAGTGTGATATCCTGTGTCAACAATATGCGTATCCCATACAAAATTATAAGGTAAGCTTGTCAAAGATCCATGAGAAATTCCGTCAGTTAGAAAATTTATTTCGCTAATTTGTCCATCCTTATCATTCGCGTCAGCCAGTATAGTTATGAGTGCTCCCTGCTCAGTTATATAACCCTTATATGGGCTTGTGATTTTACATGTTGGGACAAGATTTGGGATTTCTGTGGTTTTTTTGCAGCCGCTATTAACTGTCATGATGAGGGTTGCCAGCAATGTGGTAATTATTAATTTTCTTTTCCCTGTTCTTCCCGTTGTTGAGCCAGACTGATGAGTCCAAAGGTGTAATGCACAGGCCAACCATGTTGTAATTATCACCAGCGTTTTCATGAGTGTCTTTTTAGTTTTATTGGGAGCGTTATCTGATCATGATGACTTTTTGTGTTTGAATGATCCCATTCACTGACATCCGTAAATAATAAGTTCCTGATGAAACATATTTCCCCGTGCTATCCTGACCACACCAGATTTCTGAATAGTTCCCTGCATCTTTATCCATATTTACCAATGTTACTATCAGGTTTCCTTCATAATTGCATAGTTCCAACCTCACATGTGAACGTTTGTTCAAATCGTACCTGATGGTAAATTGAGCATTGGCTGGGTTTGGATAAACGGGGTATAGCATAAACTCATTGGGTGATTTTTGTGAATTGACCCCTGTTGTTGTAAGGGGAATCCTTGCCCATGTATTCAATCCATAGTAGGTGACCAGGAGTGAATGATCCGATGGATCATAGGTTGGATAAATTATATGGGCACCCGGAAAAATCAATTCGGGTTCGTCGCTGAAATCAGCATTCATCTGATAAACACCTGATAAAGAATATCCCCCGAGATAGTGATACCCGTATTTGTCTCGGGTAATTCCATCCGTACTACTGAAATCCAATGAGGCAAGTGTTGAAACCGTAGAATCGCTGAGGCTGATGGCCTGAATTAATGATGGACTGGGTGAATCGCCAATGGTCACAATTCTGTTTTTTTCTTTTTCCAGCAGTATACCGTTTGGGGTTCTCAGGCCTTGATTGCCAGCAAAAACCCAATAGGCCGTGTCGCTGATACGCAGCTTGTAAATTTCATTCAATGGAGGAGAGGAGATAAACAGGTGACCTGCCGAATCAGATGTAATACTCGATAAATGTTTGGAGGTATTTCCC
>JBAYVI010000292.1:0-2731 GCA_041674625.1 Melioribacteraceae bacterium
ATTGTGTTGGGACAGCAATAACGATCATATGTTTATTTAGACAAGCTTCTTCTAAATCGTAAGTAATGTTTATTTCTTTTGGTATGAAGACACCGGGTAGATATAACTTATTCTCCCGTGCCTTATGCATTGTTTTAGCATAACTTTTTTTATATTCCCATATATCAACGTTATGCCCATTATTATGAAGAAGAATGGCAAGAGTAGTGCCCCAGCCACCTGCACCTAAAACAGAAATTCTCATTTAGCTTTTCTTTTTAGATAAAGATATTTTTCTTTCACTTCCTTTTATAAGTCTATCAATATTTGCTCTATGGGTATAAATAACAAGAAGAACAGTTATTATAGAAAAAGGTAGTATTGTATGATAACCACTAATTTCTGCATGAAATAAATTTTCTCTTATAACGAGGATAAGTGGAACTGAGATTGCTGCTGATATTGAACCCAAAGAGATATATTTAGATAAATAAACTACTACAAAGAAAACCGCCAATGCTAATAACATATCCACGGTAATTATAGTAATTAAGAATCCTAAAGCAGTTGCAATACCTTTACCGCCTTTGAAACCGGCAAACACTGTCCAAATATGCCCTACCACTGCTGCAATTCCACAAAAGATTTGAACTAATGTAAAATCATCAAACGGTGTAACGTTTGCGAAAGGAAAATTGTCTAAATATAGACGCGCAATAATAATTACTGCTAATGCACCTTTAAGTGCATCAAGTATAATCACTAATACGCCATATCTCCAGCCCATTACTCTAAATACGTTAGTTCCGCCAGCGTTTCCACTACCGAAATCGCGTATATCAATTCCTCTAACTAATTTACTTACTATAATACTTGTCGGTATCGAACCTGCTAAGTATGCAAGAAATACTACTACTAATAAATTGAGCATATTTTATTCTATATAAGTTATATATTCTTTCTAATTTATAGAAATTTAGTTTATAATACAATGAAATATTATTGCCCTATTTTGGCTTTACTAAACTCTTAAATAATAGAAGGTCATCTTTGCTTGTAATCTTAAAATTAAGCGGAGATCCTTCTACAATAAATATTTTTTTACTGCATCGTTTCACTAACATCGATTCATCTGTACCAAGAAAATTATCTTTATTAGCTTTATAAAAAGCTTCCATGATATCTGTTCCATTAAATACTTGTGGAGTTTGAACGTAATAAGTCTCATTCCTATCCAAATACTTTGAGACAAAATCAGTACCCTTCAAAAGAGTATCCTTCGCTTTTATTGCAACAACAGAATTGCCATGTATAATTGCGGCTTTAATTGCATCTCTAATAATCTTAGAAGAAACTAAGGGTCTCACTGCATCATGAACCAATACTATATTATCGGAAGTTGGGCTGATTAATTTAACAGCATTTTCTACCGAGTACTGTCGTTCTGTACCACCTTCCACTAAAAAAGATACTTTAGATAAATCATATTTTTTGATAATTTTTTGAAGCATCTTAAAATAGAAAGGATCAGCGGCAATAATTATCTCATCAATCTCTTTAATCTTTTGGAATGAGAGAAGAGTATATGCAATAATTTCTTTTCCGAATATTTTCAAGTATTGCTTTGGGAGCGGAGTATTAATCCGCTTCCCTATACCGCCTGAAGGTATAATGACAGAAATTTTCATATTATTTAATTAGCATGGCATCGCCATAACTTAAAAATCTATAACCTTCTTTCATAGCTTTTTTGTAAGCTTTCATTAGATTATCATATCCGCCGAATGCTGCTGCAAGCATCATTAAAGTTGATTCCGGAGCGTGGAAGTTTGTAATGAGTCTTTTTGCAATTTTGAAATCATAAGGAGGGAAGATAAATTTATCTGTCCAACCATAATTGGCTTTTACAAATCCTTCTGCCGTTACACTACTTTCAAGTGCTCTCGTAGAGCTTGTACCTGTTACGAAAACTTTTTTCTTATCCTCTAAGGCTTTGTTAATAATTTTTGCAGATTCATCCGGAATTTCAAAATATTCAGAATCCATCCTATGTTTTGTCAAATCTTCAACTTCAACTGGTCTAAATGTACCTAATCCAATATGAAGGATAACAGGAACTATTTTAATTCCCTTTTTAGTAATCTTTTTTACTAAAGAAGGAGTAAAATGTAATCCGGCAGTAGGTGCTGCTACTGAACCATCAATTTCCGCAAAAATTGTTTGATATGAATCTCTATCCTCAGGTACTGCATCTCTTTTGATATATGGCGGTAGGGGAGTAAGTCCTATCTTTTCTATCGCTTTAAAAATATCACCGGCATCTTCATTAAATCTAACAGTTCTACCCCGTGAAGTAGTGTTATCAATTACTTCGCACCAGAGATTGTCATTGAAGTAAATTCTATTTCCAATTCTTACTTTTCTTGCCGGGTCAACAATTACATCCCAAATTTTTTCTTCTTTATTCAATTCTCTTAAAACAAAAACTTCAATTTTAGCATTAGTTCTTTCTTTTTTGCCATAAAGACGTGCCTGCATAACCTTAGTTTGATTAACTGCAATAACATCTCCCTTATCCATATAATCAACAATATCAGAAAACAATTTATGTTCTACTTCACCTGTTTTTTTATCAAGAACTAAAAGTTTTGCTGAATCGCGTGGTTCAACCGGAAATTTTGGTATAGAAGTTTTTGGGAGATTATACTTAAAATCTGACAGTTTCATTTTTTCTTCTAACATTATACACCTA
>JBAYVI010000293.1:0-2709 GCA_041674625.1 Melioribacteraceae bacterium
AGGCAGTCTCTTTAGAGTTCCCAGCATTACCTGATGGCAACTAAAGATAGGGGTTGCGCTCGTTGCGGGACTTAACCCAACACCTCACGGCACGAGCTGACGACAGCCATGCAGCACCTAGTTTTGTGCTCCGAAGAGAAGCTCCCTTTCAGGAGCGGTCACTAACTTTCAAGCCCAGGTAAGGTTCCTCGCGTATCATCGAATTAAACCACATGCTCCTCCGCTTGTGCGGGCCCCCGTCAATTCCTTTGAGTTTCAACCTTGCGGTCGTACTCCCCAGGTGGCATACTTAACGCTTTCGCTTAGTCGCTGACTGTGTATCGCCAACAACGAGTATGCAAAGTTTAGGGCGTGGACTACCAGGGTATCTAATCCTGTTCGCTACCCACGCTTTCGTGCCTCAGCGTCAGTAATAGCTTAGTGAGCTGCCTTCGCAATCGGAGTTCTGTATCATATCTAAGCATTTCACCGCTACATGATACATTCCGCCCACCTCAACTATACTCAAGATATACAGTTTCAAAGGCAATTTAACAGTTAAGCTGTTAGCTTTCACCACTGACTTGTATATCCGCCTACGCACCCTTTAAACCCAATAAATCCGGACAACGCTTGGATCCTCCGTATTACCGCGGCTGCTGGCACGGAGTTAGCCGATCCTTATTCTTCAGGTACCGTCATCACTTAACACGTTAAGCTTATTCTTCCCTGATAAAAGCAGTTTACAACCCAGAGGGCCGTCATCCTGCACGCGGCATGGCTGGTTCAGACTTGCGTCCATTGACCAATATTCCCTACTGCTGCCTCCCGTAGGAGTCTGGTCCGTGTCTCAGTACCAGTGTGGGGGAAAATCCTCTCAGACCCCCTAAACATCGTAGCCTTGGTGCGCTTTTATCACACCAACTAGCTAATGTTGCGCATGCCCATCTTTATCCGTTGGTACTTTAATGTAGTATAGATGCCTATATTACATATTATGGAGTATTAATTTCCGTTTCCGAAAGCTATTCTCCAGATAAAGGTAGGTTGCATACGTGTTACGCACCCGTGCGCCACTCTCAAAATCATATTGCTACAATCTATCCCGTTCGACTTGCATGTATTAAGCCTGCCGCTAGCGTTCATCCTGAGCCAGGATCAAACTCTCCATAGTAAAATAAATTTGTCTGTTTTTGGATTCTTTCTCAATTGACTTGAGGTCCGCTATTCTCTCTCATTACTTCAAAGAACTTTGTCTATATTAATTATACTCGTTTGTATAATTTATCTCTTATAGATTTCTAAATTTTTCTTTTCTTTTTAGTTAAAAAAAAGGACTGCAAAGGTAATGCATTTTTTAAACTTGTCAAGTAAAATGTTTTTTATTTCTAAAAATATTAACTCTTCTCATCTATCTCTCTTTCTAACTTTTTAAGGAACTTTTTCCCGCTTTCTAATTTCAAAATCGGAGTGCAAAGGTAATGCTATTTATTATAATAACAAGTAAAATGTTTTTTATTTTCAACTACTTTACTTCCTCTTCAACTCCTAAATAAACAACGGGGTGCAAAGGTAATCTTATATTTCTATTACGCAAATAATATTTTTAAAATATTCTAAATATTATCTCTTTCGCTAACTCCTAAATAAACAACGGGGGTGCAAAGGTAATTTTATTATCTACATCCGCAAGTACCTTACCCAATATTATTCCTTTTAATAATTAATTCATTGAATATTAACTTCCTTATTTTTTTAAAAACTGATTCCCTATCTCTTTAATCCAGTTTTTTGTATCGTATACAAAAAACCTAAGTTTATTGATTGTGATATCTGTACATCTTTATCCTGAAAATAATCATATATTGACAATATTGTATGTGATGTCGTAAGGTATTTAGTGACTTTTGCTGTTGCTATAATGTTTAAACGATGGACCCAACGAGATAAGTTTAAGTAAATATAAATACCATTATGAGTAAATATTTCCTCAACAACCATCCAAATTACTAGATTTTTGCTAGTTTTTTATGTGTATAAAATTTGCATATTCAAAATGAACAGCTTCTTATGAATATCAAAAAAACTACACAAGATATTTGGCAAATATCCAAAAAATCTTACACAGCTTGGAATGCCGCAGATCCATTTAGACAGGGCGCTATTATCTCCTATTATGCCATTTTTTCTATTCCAGCATTGATGGTAATTATCATTTCATTGGCTGGGATTTTCTTTGGAAAAGAAGCTGTAAGTGGTCAGATTTCCGCTGAAATAAGTGGAATTATGGGGAAAGAAGCCGCTAATCAAATTGAAGAAATAGTAGCCAACTCAAGTGAAAAACAAACTTCACTCATCGCAACAATTATTGGAATTGTAACATTGATTTTAGGTGCAACAGGTGTATTTGCTCAATTGCAAAAATCACTCGATATCATTTGGGAAGTAGAAGTAAAAGTTCAGAAAAAAATGTGGTTGGCAACTTTAAAAACTCGTTTATTTTCCTTTGGATTAATCATTTCTATCGGTTTTTTATTATTGATATCCTTATTAATCACAACAGTATTAAGCGTACTAAGTGAATGGATAATGAATTATCTTCCTGAATTTATGTTCTTTCTTTTTGAAGCAATTAATAACATTGTTTCTTTTGGAGTAATTACTGTTTTATTTGCTTTGATGTTTAAGATTTTACCCGATGTAAAAATCCATTGGAGAGATGTATGGATG
>JBAYVI010000294.1:0-2669 GCA_041674625.1 Melioribacteraceae bacterium
AGAAAGACAAAGCGGAACAATTATGGGTAAACCTTGAACAATCTAAAATCCCTACTGCTCTTCTAATTAGGGAGGAACTCAAAGGCAAACTTACAAGTTCAAGATTTCTTATAACCAAATCAATACGCCCAGTTTATTCCTTAGCCGAAAAGGTGGCTGCTGCAGACAAAGTTTCGGTACTAATCCTAGGAGAAACAGGCACTGGAAAAGAAGGATTAGCAAGGTTCATACATGATAATTCTTCACGAGCTAAAGCACCTTTCATTGCATTAAATTGTGCTTCAATGGGAGAATCTTTACTTGAAAGCCGGTTATTTGGGTATTCTAAAGGATCACATAATATGGCGTTCAAAGACACGCCTGGTTTGTTTGAAGCGGCCGACTCCGGGACGATATTTTTAGACGAGATTGGTGATATAACACCATATATGCAGCAATCATTGCTTAGGGTTCTTCAAGAAAAAGAAATATGCCGTATCGGAGAAGCAAAAGTTAGGAAAGTAAATGTTAGAGTAATTGCAGCAACTAACAAAAACCTATATAAGCGTTGTAGTGAAGGGAAATTTCGATGGGATTTATTTTATCGTTTATCTGTTGTTGAGTTAATGTTGCCATCTTTAATGGAAAGAGGAATTAGTGAGACAGAAGAGCTTTTTGATTTTATTCTTAATTTAAAAAGTAATGATTTCAAGACAGTACCGCCCAAAATTCCCGCTGATATAAGAAAAATTATTTTTAATTATCCATTTCCTGGAAACATAAGAGAGTTGGAGAATTTAATTGAACGAATTTATGCTACAATGGAGGATTCGATAACCGAAGACATTCTGCCTAAAAACCTTCGATACGGTGAAAAAGAACATTCATTAAAATTACAGGATGTAATTGCACTACATGTCAATTCTGTTTATCAAATGTGCGAGAAGAATTTAGTAAGAACTGCAAAAATTTTAGATATTGCGCCCAATACCGTGAAATCGAAAATTAACATTAAATAAAATTTCAACATGGAGCTTTCAAAATTTGAAATGAAAGTAAAGGAGATGTACAAGAATTACAGAGGTATTGATTTTTATCGGAAAGATTATTTTTCGGATATGATCGGTGTTTCAAAATATTATTCTATACTTACTAGTGTTAATTTGCTAAATATGAAAGAAGAACAAGCAGCTTATATTAATTTAGAAACTTTGTGCCAAACCATAAGGATGAATGGCTAAGATGTGTATGTCTTCATAATCAGCTTCACTCCCGGGGATAAAGAAGGTCATTGATTTTCTCAAATCATCGTTCGATGCTAGCATCACCGAAGTAGAGAACAAGATCACCTTTAACCCTTCGATTCCATCTAATGATCCAGCGGTCAGGCTATGTCCTGACCACTTTTTTCTGGTCGTTAAAGCTGCCACAAAGAGAAGAGATTTCCAGCTTTTTAACAAAACAGGATAATTAAGGATAATACCCATGCACATATTTTTGCCTTTAATCTCAGTTGGGGTTATTTCATGCTACTCTATGGTGAAATTGAAATAATTTCCGCAGCTACTCCGTTTTTCGGCGGTGAATCGTTCATTTAAAGTACAAATTGAAATTATTAATAATATATTCGAAAATCCATGATACATAATAAATTCACGAAAATCGTGGTTTTAGATACGGTAATATTTTATCCAGAACATGAAATTATTCTCAAAGAACTTGTATGTAATCCCAAAATAGAGCGAGTCCCTTTGGTATATAATCAAGGGAAGAGAGAATGGGAACTCCCTGACGATTATACTATGCCAATAGATGCTAACATAATTATTTGGCCATCCTCAATACCTGAGACTTTTGATGGAATCAATCTGAAAATTCATGAAAAGTTAAGAACCGGGTATTGTTATGTGGAAGAAAGTTTACGAGAAAATATTCCTGCCCAGAATTTACTGAATAGGATAAAAGATGCGGATTGTATCATCACTTGCTGGACAACTATTACCGATTTGGTTTTAGAAAATATTAATCCAAAGGCAATACTTTCCTGGACCCACGAATATGAACACCGGTTGAATGTGAAAAAAGCCAGCGAGAAAGGTATATTTACTGCTTGTGTTGATGATTATGGTACCGACTCTGTAGCAGAATTAGAATTCAACATGCTGATTGAATTAATAGAAAGAAATAAGATAACAGATCAGAAGGCACAGACCAAAGAAGATTTTGCATTTGGGGCACTTCTCAAACTTTTTACACATTACAGAAAAGCATTCATTAATGAGAAAAACACGAGAAAAGGAAAATTCTCTCATCAATTTCATAAAATCGGGAGATCATTAAAATATTATGGAGAATTTGGCGGTAGAACATTAGACGAGGTTATCCCCTCGAAATTATTAGAAGAGAAAACCATTGGCATTTTAAGGACAGATGACAAATTAGACTATTTGACAGATATTCTTACAAACGGCTTTAATGCAAATGTCACAGTATTAAATTGTGTTAATTCTGAGTCGGCGGAATTTTATAAGCTGCTGTCAATGAACGAATTTATCATTTTTAACTCTGCTTTATTAGATCAAATTACACTCGACATTATATATACTATTAAAAAGAATAATGTTATTGACACCCAGACCCTTTCTCATTTTAAAGAAACCCTTATTGATAAAACAATTGGTGTGATTGGA
>JBAYVI010000295.1:0-2659 GCA_041674625.1 Melioribacteraceae bacterium
ACCACGACTCTTTACCGCAGCACCTTTAGGTGGTTTAGAGCCCTTGCCTATACAACGACTCTGATAGACCTACTATCATCTTACTTACAGCATTCAACCATTTTATTGCCGTGGTTGATTCTTAGCACACTATGCTTTATGGCGGACTTTAAAAGACAAATCTTTCTGACCACGACGATTTATATTTGAAACTAAAATACTCATTTTCATAACGTAACCCGCCATAAAGTATATGCAGTTATGGGCCGATGTTTCTTCTCATGCTTTTCAATTTTAGTTTGTAGTAAATCATTTCGTTCTTGGACGGATATTATCTGTTTTCGTTTTTTATAAAATTAAACAGATTGGACCTCAACCGGATAAACCCGAAGTCTATATTTGTCTTGTCCGACTTGTTCAATCATTGAACTCCATTGTAAATCTCTTAAATATTTGCTGAAATCAACTTGAGTTATTTTTTTGGGATTTGATGCACCAGCATTTTCTCTAAATTCTTTAGTTCTATTTGAATTAAATGCTTCGATTACTTGTTCCTCTGTTAAGCCATACTTAAGATCGTCTTCTAGGATTTCCATAATTGTCAAACGATCAGCACGCATTCTTTCATTTTTCTTTTTAGAGAAATGATTCACGATTAGATTAATTGAATAACCCAAAAATGCTCCGAAAGCAGCAATTCCTGTTAAAAGCCCATCAATTGTCAGTTTTGAATCAAATGTCATAATGTTTTTGGTTTAATTTAGTGATTTACATTTGCCCATAACGTTTCGTATAAGAATAGTAGCCTACTGCGTGGCACTTTCCTGTCAAGTTACAAGAAAGTTGAAGCGGGCTACAACCCTTGATTTTACTACTGAACCGGCTATTATTTTTATACATTGTTGGGTGTTGGGCTTTATCGTTTTCTATAGTTTTCAATTATTACTCGCGAAAACATTTTTATTAAACTGATGTGTTCAATTAATTCTTTTTCGTCAATTTGAGTTTGGTTTCGTTTTGGAAAATTTCTATTTGAGTGTGTATACTCGCACCTTATATCATAAATAATACTTCCAACTTTCTGTAAATCCTTTATCTCACTACTATCCTTTATTAACTTTAAGGCAATAAGCTTATCTGAAATGTCAGAATAAGCTAAGAAATATGCTTCATCATGTAGGTTCATTTTGAAATACTTCTCAAGAACAAGCCTAATTTTATTTCTGTCATTTTGTTCTTTACTAAACTTGTCAATAAGCTTAATGAGTTTTAGTATATCATCAGAATTCTGAGAATTAAACCAATTAGAATTAATAACTGATTTAGCATCTTGAATTGTTTCATCTCTATACACCTCGTCAAACAAACACTCAATAACTTGGAAAAAGGCTAAATATTTAAAAGAGCTATCTGTCATATGAATGGCACTGTTATAATAATTAACTAAATCCATATCATAATTATTTGGTTCTATTATGGTTGACTCAATCATTGATGTATCTACTTCATCCAATTCTGGTTCAAACTTATCATAGTCATCAAGGTCAAGTAAACGGATTCTTAAGTCATACTTTGATATTAATTGAAAAAATATTGCAGATAGAAAATCCTTAGTTTTATCTAAAAACGCATCACTTTTATAATCGTCTGAAATCAATTTGCTTAGGTTGTAAAGCTTTATCGATTGATAATATTCAGTCGAAAAATTGTCCCAATGAATCGTTTGATTTAGGAATACACCAAACTCATCTGAAACTTCACCAATTTCGTAATGGCACTTATTTTGATAGTCAACTCCATTAGGTTCTATCGTTGTTGATTTATCGTCATAATAATCAAATAGATTTGTAAAATCTACAACCGCTTCAAAGTAATCTTTCCTAATTAGAAACTTACCAGTAATATATTTTACAGACAGAAATTGTGAAAGTTTTTTTTCATCAATCAATTTTTGCTTTCCTTTAGTTTCAATATCTAGTTCAAATGTAATATCTAAATTATCTGGATGAATAACAGATATATAATTGTCTTCTCTTTGATAGGAGTCTTTTGCTAAATCTTTAATTACTAGGTCTATATCTTTCATATCTGTTAAGTTATTTCGCAGTCTTTTTTAGCCTTACATACAACGTCTGCATAAACACAATTGTGTTTATGCTTATTATAAAGGTTTAAGTTCAAAGATCAGTTGTTATTATTTTATCTCTTATTACCAATATATTAATCGCTTTTAAATGGTTAAAAACGGTCCCGATTACATTAGTTATCATAAGAGTATTGCTAATCGGGTATTGTTGAGTGTAAAACTAGGGAAAATATTTATCGGATTTATATTGACCCTTAATATTTTAGGAAAATAGTTTTCTATTACTTTCAGCTATCAGATATTTTGTGAAATCGTCCTGTTCCTATTTTTCACCCCAAGCTGATGGAAAAATCTTCTAGCACCTCTTTTCGTGAACCCGAAAACCAACAATCTCTAAACAAACGACTGAAGGTTGTCAAAAAACCATATAGAAATGAGTACCTCTCCGGTTTTAATATCCAAGACAAATAACTTGAAGCATTATGGTTTCATAAAAGGCAACTTAGTCAATATGTTGGTTTCAGAAAACTGAATTTTGATTGAAAAAGATTATTGAGAAAGCTGAATTGTAAGCCTGGATTAACTATCCAGGCT
>JBAYVI010000296.1:0-2658 GCA_041674625.1 Melioribacteraceae bacterium
AAATTCTCCATTACATAAACTTGCTATTTCTAATAGTAAAATTTCAGCTTTAGGCTTAAAGTCTGCAATAATAGGAAAGCAATTAGGAAAATGGAAATTAAGAAAAGAACCTGATAAAGATGAAACACCGCAGGTTAATGATTATTTTGATGAGGATGGATATACCAATAATAAAGAAGAAATAAATAAGGAAGCAAAAGGAGAAGAGAAATGGACAGGTGAAGGAAAATTTATATTACCGGATTTTTCAAAATTTGTCAAATTTTTAAATTCAATGATTGTAGAAAACACATTAAGTAATTCGGTTAAAGATGGGCTTAAGTAAACAAACTGAAATAGGACTTGTAGATTCAATTAATGGAAATATTGTTTCCGTTAAAATGGCTGATAATATAAAATCAAATATTCCAATTATTGAAGGAATAGTATATAAAGTAGGTCAATTAGGTTCATTTCTAAAAATACCATTAGGTTATACAAATTTGTTTGGAATTGTAACCCAAGTAGGTGCAGACGCTATTCCAAAAAATTTAAAAGAAATAATCGCTCAAGATTTTTCAAATTATAAAAATCAACAATGGCTTTCAATTGTATTAGTGGGCGAACAAATTGGAAGAAAATTTGAAAGAGGAATTACTCAATTCCCAACGCCAGGAGACATTGTTCATTTAGTAACTGCTAAAGACCTTGAAATAATTTATGGAGGTTTTAGTGAGTCGAATTCTATTGTAGTAGGGAATATTAGTGCTTCTGAAAATCTTCCAGCTCGCATCGAAATTGATAAATTAATTTCTCGTCATTGTGCGGTACTTGGTTCCACAGGAAGTGGTAAATCCAATTGTGTTGCTGTATTATTGAATTCCTTAGCGGAAAAGGGGTTTAATAGTGCGAGGATTTTAGTTATTGACCCACATGGTGAATATTCAGTTGCTTTAAAAGATAAATGTAAGGTGTATAAAATAAATGCAACTGAAGAAGAGAATTCATTATTTATTCCTTTTTGGGCATTTCCTTTTGAACAGTTATTAGAAATTTTTTCAAAAAAATTGCTTGATACAAATGAGGATTATATAAGACAAAAAATATTGAATTCAAAACTTGAAAGCAATGGAATAAACAATTTAAACATTAATGAATGGGCTATTTCTGCAGATACTCCAATTCCATTTAGTATAAATAAGCTTTGGGGTGAACTGGATGATTTTGAAAAAACAACGTTTGAAGCGGACAGAATAACAAAATGTCTTACTAAAGCTGGAGATTTTGGAAATCTAATAGGTAATGAATATGAGCAAGCTTCGACGACAAATACTCGACCATTTTTTAATTCTCAGAGAAAAGGAATTTTATATTTCACGGATATAATGAGGAATAAATTAAAAGATAATCGGTATAATTTTTTATTTAATCCCAAGGAATATAAGCCAGATTCTGAAGGCAAATGTGCTAAAGATTTAAATGACCTTTTATTTGAATGGTTTGATGGTAAAAAGCCAATTACGATTCTTGATTTATCTGGTGTTCCACCAGAAATAACGCAAACTATTTCCGGTACCTTATTAAAGTTAATTTTTGATTCATTATTTTGGGGACAAAATTTGAATATCGGAGGAAAAGAACAACCATTGCTTATTGTTCTTGAAGAAGCGCATAGTTATTTAAAAGCAGGCGAAGATTCAATATCATCCAAGACAGTACAAAATATTGCCAAAGAAGGCAGAAAATATGGTGTCGGGCTAATGCTGGTTACTCAAAGACCTTCTGAATTAGATGAAACTGTATTAAGCCAGTGTGGGACAATGATTGCATTAAGAATGAATAATTCAAAAGATAGAGGGCATATTAAATCAGCTATTCAAGATGAACTCCAAACTATTGTTGATTTATTACCAAGCCTTAGAACAGGTGAAGGAATTATTTCTGGTGAAGCAGTAAAAATTCCATCAAGAGTAAAATTCTACAAATCATCAAATGCCCCAAAAGGTTCTGACCCAAAAGCCTCTGAGAAATGGAAGTTAGTAAAAAAAGATGCAGAGAATGAATATAAAACCTTAGTAAATTTATGGAGAAATCAACAATTTAAAATGGAGGAAATTAATGATGAAATTACCTGAAATGACACCAGTACAATCTTCTAATGTTGCGTCTGTAGGTTATGAAGATGCGACATTAACTGTTTTTGTTCAGTTTTTAAATGGGACTATTTATATTTATAAAGGAGTTCCCCAATTTGAATTTGAAAATTTAAAAACTGCAGCTTCTGTAGGTTCATACCTACATAGAAATTTTAAAAATATCTATGCGTATGAAAGAATAATGTAACTGTCAAAAACACATAACAATGGCTTGCTGCAAGCGGGGCAGCAGTGTTTTTGAACTGTGCAGTTCTTTTATTAAATTTCATTGTATTAAGACAGGAAACAGCTTCGATTCGCCCGGCAGCAGCAAGCCTCTACCATTACATTCCAGCTTGAAATGAGAACAGAATAAGTAAATTTTACCGCAATCAAAAAAGAAAAATGAAGCAACGTCAACGCACAAAGCATTAGTTTTCCAGCCCATCCCTGGAACTGTCCCTGCCTGTGCCGAGGCTTATGCAGGCAGGTCTTTACTATCAAATTCCGATTGCTATGAGGACTTTTTTGCCAACGCACACTT
>JBAYVI010000297.1:0-2648 GCA_041674625.1 Melioribacteraceae bacterium
CGTAACTGTATTTTTCATCAACCTTAAATTTAGGCCAATACTCAGAGTTAATACATTCCCATAATTCAGACTCAACTACTTTTTTAGTATGCTTCTGATGTGAGGCTCGTTCTTTCCAGTAATTACGGCTTTCTAAAAGTACTTTATTACCATGACTTAATGCTTCAATACGTTCGTATGCAATTTTTAATTCATCAGACAAGACAGAATTATGATTTTCAATTCTTCCAATTTTCATTATATAATTTTCAATCTGATTTGATGCGTATTTTATCTCCTCGACTGCATCACTAAAAGCCTGTTTTATATCAATAATTTGGCTTTCCTGACACTTTATCTGTTCTTCGTAGTCATTAACCGTCTGAACAGATACATTGCTTAAAAACGCTTCTTTTTTGAGCTTTGATTTAAGTTCTGAATTACGCAAAAGTAAATCAATACAACAAATTAATAATACAACTGAAGCACCAAGTAAAAATCCATATAATTTAATATGATTGTTTATTAGAGTATCTCCTAGTATATAATGAGATATAGGAATTGACAACACTATTGCAAAAAATACAAGCATTAAAGCAAAAAACTTCAAGGTAATTTCTAAATTTGGTTTCATAGTTTTATTTTTTAAGGGTTAAAATTAATATTTAGAACGGTATTATATCTTCTTTTTCAGGTTCATAAAATGATGTGTTCGGGGTGAACTGTCCTGTATTGGATGTAATAATTTGTTCTGAATAAATTGATTCATCCCAGAATCTAGTCATATCGTCATTCGCTTTAATTTCAAATTTACCACATCGTCCACGCCTGTGTTTTCCAAATTTAAGCCAAAATTCTTTATTGTATTCGTCTCCGTCAATAAAAGGAAATATTACTATGTCAGCATCTTGTTCTAAGCTTCCAGACTCTCTCAAGTCACCAAGTACTGGCTCCTGACTACTTCTTTTTTCTATATCTCTATTTAACTGAGCAAGTGCCATTACTGGAATCTTGCATTGAGTTGTTATTTGTTTTAAATTTCGGCTTATTTTACTTATCTGCTGCTCTCTATTCATTTTTTCTTCTTCAGGTGGAATAATCTGCAAATAGTCAGCGAAAACCATTGAGCATTTTCCGTCTTTTACATTTTTCTTAGTATTAGACTTTATTTTTCCTGATTTAATATCAGATTTATCATACCAAATTATTGGTAGTTTTTCAAGAACTCCGACCGCATTATTTATTTTAATCCAATCTTCATTCGATAAATTTCCGTCACGAAGATTTGTGCGATTAACATCTGCCTCTCCAGAAATTACAATCCTAAATAAATCTTCAGAAAGCATTTCATAGCCATAAACATTGCACCAAAATCCAGCTTTTGCAGCAACTATAATAAATTTCAACATTAATGATGTCTTACCAACTCCTGGTCTTGCAGCTACAATAATTAAGTTTGGTGATTTCCATCCGCCAGTTGCTTTATCCAATTCATAAAATCCAGTTGGAATACCTGACAATTGTTTATTTTGCGATTTTTGATAGTCATCCCTAATTTCTATGAGCGTACTTTTAGCCACTTCTTTTGATGTTTTTCCCTCTGATGAACCATTCATACCATTATTCAATAAATCTAATTCAGAATCCATTAAAGTGAGTAAATCATCCACGTCCTGAGTATCATCATAGGCCAGTGTTTGAATTTGTGTCGAAATCCTAATAATTTCACGTTGAATAAATTTCTGTTTTATGATCCTTGCATGAAATTCTATGTGAGCAGCATTTGCAACGACAGAAGATAATTTCATTATCTCCATAATACCACCAATCGAATCAAGTAAATTTTTATTTCTTAATTCGTTTGTAATAATCATTAAGTCGGTTCTTTTATCCAACTTATGTAGTAGTTCTATTTCGTTAAAAATAATCTGGTGTTCTTGTTTATAAAATGATTTTACGCTTAAAATATCGCTTATTTTATCGTAAGCATCATTTTCTAAAATCAAACCACCCAAAACAGCTTCCTCTAAATCAATGGCCTGTGGCGGAATTTTGCCATACATATCTTGATCTGTTACCATTTGTTTTCTGAATTTTTAGGTTTTTCTTTTGGCTGAAGGCTCTCATCTTCCCATCTTCTCGCTGTTATCCACCCTTGCGCCCAAATTGGGGTTAATCCTTTTGATTCAAGATTAATTCTTTGTTTTGCTTCTGATTCAGCAGCCAGATAAATTTTAGCGCAAAGTTTTTCTGTTAGTTGTGGAATATCTAGCCACGAGTCGGCAGCTTCAGCCTTTCCTTTTTTCTTGTTGAACTTATCCCAAAACACTTTAAATGTTTCAAGCCTCTTACCCTTTAATTCTCTTTTTTTCTTTGTGATAAAAATTTCTTCTTTTTCAATTTTTACCGGAAATTCTAAAGGAATTTCGGGAATACTATTAGTTATTTTACTTTCATTTACTTTACTTTCCTTTACTTTAGTAGTGTTACTAACACGTTCGTAACACGTTACATTTTCTTTATCTTCTTGATTTTTACGCCATTCCGAAATTCTTTTTGTGTTTTTTTCTTTTTTTATGTTGTACTTTTCACTAAAGTTTAGCAATTGTTTGTTGAAAGTATCACCATTATTTGATGAAATAAGTTCTATTTCTTCCATAAATAACCAA
>JBAYVI010000298.1:0-2624 GCA_041674625.1 Melioribacteraceae bacterium
ATCGGAATTTATGTGAATAAGAATTCGGATTTTTTTTGAACCGATATTTAATAGACCTTCCCAATCGCCTATTAATTTGCTCTGTCCATAAGATTGAATAGAAAAAAATAAAGAAATAAAAATTACTATAATTGATCTAAAAATTGTTTTCATAACAACTCCATTTTGTTTTCGTGGTAAAAGTAAATAGGTTATTGTATAGGTTGTCATGAATTATGATAATTGGTTAGTTTTCTATCTGAATGGATTAAATCCTTATTCCAACAAAAGCTATTTTATTAAAATAACAAGATTGCTTATTCTAAGTTCTCATCATAAATTAGAATAATATAAAAAATTTTTTTAGGTAGAAATGAAAATTGAAGATTTTGTAGCAGGTACAAAAATACAACAATATCAATACAAGAGTTTTATTCCTGAAAGGATAAATCACTCTTTTAGATGGGATGACCCAAAAATTAATGTTTTATTATCGGAAGCTAATAGGAAATTAGGGGAGCTAAATGCCTTTTCGCTTTTCGTCTCGGATATTGATTTATTTATAAAAATGCTCATTATCAAAGAATCAGTTTCTTCAAGCAGGCTAGAAGGAAGTAAAATAGAAATTGATGAAGTGATGATGAAAGAAACGGATATTGACCCTGCAAAAACAAATGATTGGAAAGAAATTCAAAACTATATAATTGCTATGAACGAATCCATTGAAGAGATGAAAAACATTCCATTATCTTCACGAATTCTAAATATGGCACATGAAATACTTTTAGATAGCCCAAGAGGGGAAAAGAAAACACCTGGCGAATTTAGAAAAAGTCAGAATTGGGTCGGCGGCTCTTCTCTAAAGGAAGCTCTTTTTATTCCTCCAATTCATGGAGAGATTTCGGGATTAATGGGCGATTTGGAAAATTTTATTCACAATAACTATTTAGAAATTCCCGACTTAATTAGGATTGCAATTGCTCATTATCAGTTCGAAACTATCCAACCTTATCTAGACGGAAATGGTAGAATCGGAAGATTATTAATTACTTTCTATTTAGAATATAGCGGACTGCTCGCCAAGCCGACTTTATATCTTTCCTCCTATTTTGAAAAAAACAGATTTCATTATTTCAATTTTCAAACGATGGCTAGAGAGAAAAATGATTTAGCTCAATGGATAATATTTTTCCTCGAATCTGTTATCAAAACGGCAACTCATGGAATAAAAACTTTTCAATCAATTTTGGAACTTAAGAAGGAATTCGAAAAAGAGGTGCTTCCCAACTTTGGAAAGAAAACCATATTAGCTTCTAAATTGATGATGCAATTATATAAAAAGCCATATATAAATTGTTCTACTGCATCGGCAGAATTAGGGATAACTCCTACTACCGCCAATTCATTAATCAATGATTTTATTGATAAAGGAATATTAGAAAAAATATCAGGAGATAAACGAAATAGAGTTTTTGTATTTAAAAAATATTTACAACTATTTAAGAACAATACCTATTGAGGAATTTATGGAAAAGGAATTATTATTAAACGAAGCAATTAAAATTGCTATGGAAGCACACAAGGATCAGAAGGACAAAAATAATGTACCTTACTTAACTCACGTTTTTCGTGTTATGAATATGGGTTCAACTCTTGATGAAAAAATCTGTGGAGTGTTGCATGATGTAGTTGAAGATCATCCTGATGATTGGTCTTTCGAGAAGCTCGAAGCAAAAGGTTTTCCAAAGCATATTGTTGCTGCTTTAAAATGTGTTACTAAAATCAATGATGACGAACCATACGAAGATTTTATAAAGCGAGTTCAGACTAATTCACTTGCAATAAAAGTAAAGATTAATGACCTTACTGATAATCTCGATGTAAAGAGGTATAATGTTTTGACTGAAAAAGAATTAGAGAAACTGAACAAATATCTCAAGTGGTATAAAGTATTGGTAAAAATGGATGTTAATTGAATTGACTTAATCAGGAATTGTCTGTATCAAAATTAACCCACCCAAAAACAGTTAGGTAAAAGATTTAATTAAATATTTTCTCCCCTCTCCTTTCTTCTCTCACACTCTTATCTTTTCTCTTCTCTTCTTTTCTCTTCTCTTCTTTTCTATTATCTTCTCTTCTCTTATGTGTCATTTCTGCCGCAGAAATAATTTTTCGTGTACCATTTTTTGCAATTCTTCCGCCGAAATAAATTCTCAGTTAATAGATCCAGAGAGAAAAATTTGGTTCATCTCCAATAAATCCATCAATAAAATCAGAGTCATTCCGGGTTTAGGCGCTCTTTACTTCTCTATAATTCCCAAGCAAAACTAAAACATAGTTTTAAAATTCCGGACTCGACAAGAAAGTCGAGTTTTAAGGATTGGGATTTGATACTTGGATTTAGTAAAACTAAAAATAATAATGAACCGATGAAAATAAATTTATTCATTCGATGAAATGAGTCATAAAAAAGGCTATTAAACTCCCATTTTTTCATAAATTGTTCCCAACTACTCATGCTTTCAAAAAAAGGAGGCGCATTTGGCAAAGCAAATAATATCACCCAAGGCATAATAAAAAATAAACTAAAAATCAAAAAATACTTAAGCTTTCCCGTAAACAAAAAATACAACCCAAATATACCA
>JBAYVI010000299.1:0-2569 GCA_041674625.1 Melioribacteraceae bacterium
CAACGATGAAGTTACCTGTGAAACGAGGTGTTTCTCCGAACCAATCTTTGTTGAGATTATAGGAAACCCATAGAGGCACACCGTAATCACATTTGACACCGCTTGTGAACTCGAAGCGTTCAACGACATTTAGAGTTGATTCACCGAGAGGCTGTCCAAGTTCCGTATGGATCGGATTGCTAAAAGCAGTAAAAGGTATTAGGAGTAATAAATATATATATTTCAATTTGATTGCCCTTTATCTAATAATTTGGGTAAATAATCTAAAGCTAATGGGTCACGCTCTTTAAAATAATTCATAGCATTATCATTAATCCAATGATCATCGATAAACTTTATAAAAATAGGTAAAATTTCGTTTTTATATTGACGAGCAGGAATTTCTAAACCATTTTGGAATAAATGATTATACATTTTGTAATTATCGGAATACTCAGGATGATATCTTTTTAAATATTTGGAGAATAATAAACCCACACTTACATCAGGTCTTATCTCTTTTCCGTTAAATGCTTTATTGGGGATTTGATAACCAACACGTTCAAATCGGCCGTGTAATCTTATAAACAGTTCGCTGATAACGGAAAAATAACCCTTCTCAGTTCTATCCCAATTATCATTAAATCTTACAACAAAGTTTGGGGTTTCAAGTCTATTTATTCCAAAACTACCTGTTTTTCTAATAGCCGGAATAACCTCTTTAGTAACCCATTTCCTGAATTTTTTTGCTGATGGCTTGTTACTTTTAAAAACCAATGCGTATAAACCACTTTCAGATATAAAGGTTACATTTCTATTTTGACCTGCTGTCGGTATTACCGACATCAGCTTTTCATCATCGTCAAGCCGGGAAACGGCGTCACGAGAATTTTTAATATCAAGCAATTTACATACTTCAGAAGCAGAGAACCATACTTCGCCCTCAATTTCGATTGTAGTTAAATCGTTCAAATGTTCCTCATCGTCGGCGTATTTAAAAATTTGCATTTGCATATTTCTTAGCTCCAATAAAAAAAATAATAAATCCCATTTACAAATAGTTCTCTCGGTAATACCGACGGTATTAATTTAAGAATAATCATTCCTATCAAAGGGCGTCGTGTTTCACGACATCCTACAAATTCTCCTGTCAAAACATACTGCGAAATATCGTAATCTTTGTGTCTGACCTAAGTACTACTGAGGTCAGCTTTTCATCAACATCTTAGGGATTAGATTCATCTTTTCCCTTACAATGTTTTAATATCATAAAATAAGCATCATTGCTGTTGTATTCGTAAGCAGTTTGCCAGTCTTTACAGGCTTCGTCTTTTTGCCCGAGTGCTAAATATGAAATAGCACGGTTGTAGTAAAAGGCGGCGAAATCCTCATAACTGATTGCTAAGGTAAAGTCTGCAATTGCTTTCAAGTGTTCATTCTTTTTTTGGTAAATAAGCCCACGGTTATTAATTGCAGATGAGAAAGTTGAATAAATCTCTATGCTTCGGTTATACATCACTAAGGCAGAATCAAGTTTGCCTTGTATCATAAGAATGTTAGCTATGTAGGCAATTATTTTAGGGTCATTAGGTGATATTTCGTAAGCCGTTTGGAACTCGACCATAGCACCGTCGAAGTCTTGTAGTGTAGCTTTATCGAAGCCACGTTGAATAATTACGTCAAGGCTTTCAGCTGACGCTGAGCACGTTAAAAGAATTAATATGATTAGGTATTTCATAATTACGCCTTCATATTGATTAGTTGCAACCAAATGTGAATACTGGTATCCATACCGGGTGCATCGTCCTCCAAATACCTTGGTACATTGGAAAAGCATGGTAATAAACAGTTGCATTATCCTTGATTTCTAATTTACGAACATACCACTTACGTACTCCGTCACGAAAGATCCACTCCTGATCTGTTCCTATATGTTTACCTGGTCCCATTGTTAATCCTTAATAACAATAATATTTATTTGCATCTCCGCAATCTATATTTGTACTACTCAACTAATTTCCATTCGCCTTTCGTGCCATCCTTATAATTATATTTTTGATAAGTTAATTTTTTAGTATCTTGTATAAAAACACCTAATTTATTTTGAGCTTCATAATTCACGGTAACGATAGCTAATGAATAAGGTGTGTTGCTGTATTTTTCGATGCTTTTCATAAATTCACTCATTTCTTCTTTTGTTGTGAAATTAGAAGGGTTTACTGCATTGAGCATGGGGTTGTCTGTGCCAGAAGAGTCTTTAATATACACAAAAGATTTCTCGAAATCTTTAAACTTAGCACTAGATGGCGATATCAAGTTTGTCTTAATATCCTTAATTGCTATTTCATACAATTCGGATTCGTCCGAACTACAAGAGATTAAAGTTGCTGACATTGTTATAAAAACTACAATAGACCACCACTTTCTGTAAAAAAACTTATTCATGATAAACCCCTAAATTAAATTTGATGTTTCTGTTACCCGCTTTTCAATTGGGACAACAGTTCTAAGTTGGCTAAATAATTTTAAAAATTCTTGATCTTTCAATAGAGTCGGGAAATACAAGTCGTTCAGAGACTGACCATCGCCG
>JBAYVI010000300.1:0-2507 GCA_041674625.1 Melioribacteraceae bacterium
TAAATAATTCGATCTTTGCATCGGGAATAATTAAAGGTACAATTACCGATTCGACCAGCGGTGAACCCCTTTATGGCGCATCTGTTTTTATTAAGGGCACAGGATATGGAAGTGCCACCGGGTTTAAAGGTGATTACAGTATCTATAATATCCCTGCCGGTTCTTATACTCTTAAAGTTCAATATGTAGGTTATAAGACAATCGAGATTGATGTAACCGTTCTTGATAATAAAACAATGAATTTAAATTTCAGGATGTCAACTGCCGTTGTCCAAGGTCAGGAAGTTATTGTTACTGGACAAGCAGTAGGACAAGCCGCCGCAATCAATCAACAGCTCACATCCAATACAATCAAAAATGTTGTTTCTTCCGAAAAGATTCTCGAATTACCCGATGCTAATGCCGCAGAATCGGTAGGAAGACTTCCCGGTATTTCGCTTATAAGGAGCGGTGGTGAAGGGAATAAAGTTGTCATTCGTGGTCTTTCACCTGCTTATAATTCTATTGCTATTGGCGGTGTTAAAGTCCCTTCTACCGATGTAAGCGATCGAAGTGTGGATCTAAGTATGATCTCTTCTGAAATCCTTGCCGGTATTGAAGTTACTAAAGCTCTCACGGCGGATAAAGATGCCGATGCATTCGGCGGTATTGTTGATTTCCGTCTCGCTACTGCCCGTAAAGGCGGTTTCTATTCTAATGCCCGTATTCAAGGCGGATATAATGATCTTAGAAACGATTATGGCAATTTTAAAACAAGTTTTATTCTTAGCGACCGTTTCTTTGATGAAAAATTAGGAATTATTGTTACTTCAAATGTAGAACGTACTCAAAGAGGTAATGATCGTTATACTGCCAATTGGTCTCTCCTTAGAGAAAGAAGAGAAGGTGAAGAATTTGCTCCAATGACTCCCTCAAGTCTTGGTCTTCAATATCAAAATAATGACCGTAGAAGATATGGTTTTAGTACTCTTATTGATTTTGTAATCCCCAAAGGTTCTATTTCTCTAAATTCATTTATCAGCAGAAGGCAAGATAAAATATCCACTCAAAGAATAAGTTATAACCTTAATGATGCATCGATTGGAAGAACATTAGAAAATTCGCAATCAAGTGTCGAGATTCTTTCATCTGCTTTAGAGGGTATTCATAATTTAGATTTCTTAGATATTAATTGGTCAGTATCATTTTCATCTTCCGAATCTCTTACTCCTTATGCTAATTCATATTCATTCAGTCAAGCAGGTGCTTTTGATCTAAAATTATTACCTAATAATCCTACACCAAATGATGCTTTAGCTGCCTCAACTAAAGACCTAACATCGGCTTTCTTTAATAGAATTGATAGAACAGGGAGAAGTGCATCGGAAAATAGTGCTTCTTATAAAATTGATTTTAAACTCCCTTATTCGGTTCTAAATTTTGTCGGTTACTTGAAATTAGGTGCTAAGTTCAATCATAATACTCGTGATCGAGTTAATACATCTTCTTTTAGAAGTATGTACACCTATTACAGTACTAAAACTGCGATTTACCATCCCGATTATGGTAAAGAAGGTTTTGTTTTTCAGTTAGTTCCCGGTACAGGTGGAAGAGCATCTATCTTGAATTATCTCGATCCATATTTTGATCCGGGTAATTTTATGAAAGGGGATTATAATTTTGCTCAAGGACTTAATGAATATACACTCGATTACTTAATGAATAAATATATCTTAGATTCTTCTATGACATATCAAAGAAATGCTTCACTTAATAATTATGAAGTGGAAGAAAATATAGGCGCCGCTTATGCTATGACTGAACTTAATTATGGCAACTTTATTACTATTCTCCCCGGTATAAGATTTGAACATACTTATGCTTACCTTACCGGAAGAAAGGGAATTGTTCCGAATGATGTTGTGGAACTCGATTATAAAGATAATCCGGTCAATGATACATTAGGAGTAGCATCATATATAAATTGGTATCCAATGTTCCAAGTGAAATTTAATCCCGTTCCTTGGGCTGATCTTCGTCTTGCTTATACTCAATCTATTTCAAGACCTCGTCTTGAATGGATGCTGCCTAACGTTAAGATCGATGGTACAAGTAATACTGTCGATATCGGCAGACCCGATCTTAAACCGCAGATATCTCATAACTTCGATGCCTATTTATCGTTTTATAGTAATAAAATCGGTCTTCTTTCCGGTGGTGCTTTTTATAAAGATATTAAAGACCTGATCTATATGCGTAGCGGACATAAAATATTAGATGCCACTAAAGAGGGTTTCCCTGCAAATTGGAAAGGTCTAATTCTTAATTCGCCTGAAAATAATCCGAGAAAAACAGAAGTTTACGGTTTAGAATTTGAATGGCAGAGTAATCTATTATGGCTGCCTGAACCATTTAATTCTCTTGTACTTAATGTCAATTACGCTCACGTTTGGTCTAGGACTACATATCCCATTTCTTTTGTTAATACAGTAAAAATTCCTACATATCCTTTCCTTAGGACTACTGTA
>JBAYVI010000301.1:0-2505 GCA_041674625.1 Melioribacteraceae bacterium
CATTACCTGAGAGTTTTCGAGGATTTTTCGGATCAAACTTGAAAACTTGGTCAGGTAGTTGTTGGTGGCCAGTTTATCGTGCTGATACATATAGTATTGAATCGAATTCAATGTGTTGAAAATGAAGTGTGGGTTCATTTGCTGGCGCAGATTGGCTTGGGTAATTTCGGATAACCTGAGGCTCATTTCGCTCATTTTACGTTTGGAATTCACTCTTGCCTGACGGAAAAACAGGAGCCCGATGATAAGCGCGAATCCGATGAAAGCACCAAACCCGTAGATTAAATATTCATGTTGTGCCAATTTCAGGTTGAGCAATTCCAATGTCTTTTCCTTGGTTTCGGTTTCGTACCTGGTTCGGGCATCGGCCAGACCGGCGTCATATTTTGTGTTAACCAGCGAATCGCTGTAATTTTTGAATAAAACATAGTGCTGATATGCTTTTTTGTAATCACCCATGGTGATGTACATGTCACTCATATCCTTATTTATCCAGGAGAGGTCGTATAAATCGTGGGTTTTTATACAATATTCCTCGGCCAGCCCATAAAAGTGCTGCGCCTGGTCGTAGTCTTTTTTATTCCGGTAAACAGTGGCAATATTTCCATAGGTATTGGCCATTCTCGTGGGGTTATCAGAGGTAGCAAAGTCCAGGGATTGTTTATAGTAGAAAAGCGATGAATCAAACTGCTTATTCAGGTAAAAGTTCCAGGCTACACTGTTTGACAGCAACTGAATTTGAGAAGAATCGTTTTGAGATTTATATATACCAAGTGAATTTTTAAGGCAATCGATACTCGCTACGAAGTTGCTATCGACACTTGAATAGAAAAGCCCGAGTCGCCGGTAGGCTTTGGCGATGATATTCGAATCACCCGCTGTTTTCGATTCTTCCAAATACATTTTAAGCGCTGCTTTTTCCTCTTCCTTATTCTTGAGCTGATTGTATATTGTGGCTATCCCCAGCCAGGCTTGAGGGATAATTTGTTTTAACTGGTTTTTTCTGGCGTATTCAATGTTGTTGTGGTATATTTCGATGCCCTGTCGAAACTGCCCGGAATAAAAGGTGGAGTAGGCAATAAAGTTTTGCGCTTCAGCAATTTCCTGAAAGCAATTCAGCTTTTTAAGCTCTTCAATTACAGGCTTCATCTCATCAATGGCCTTGTTGGGCATATCGGACGCGGTTAAAAGCTCCGCTTTTATCCAAATTAATTTGTACGGGACCTTTAGCTTTTTTTTGTCTGCTAACTCAAAGGCCCTTTGTGAATAATCCTTTGCTACCAACAGGGTAGTTTTCGGGTTTTTATAATAGTCAGCAAGGGCAATAAGCGTGTTTAACCGGGTGGTGTCGTTTAAATCGGTGTCGAGCGATTTTTCCAGCACGTTGATGGATTGCTTATCTTGTCCATATCCCAAACCCATTGCAACGAATTGACAGGTGAGGAACAGGATAAATACCAGCCGGTTAATCATTTTGATCTTCATTAAGTAATTGTCACAAATGTATTAAAAAGAGGTTATAATTCTCCTATTACCTTGCAGTTATACATTTTGCCTATGCAGTATGGTGGTTTGGATTGACAATGTAAGATTCTTTAAAAAAATCAGCAGACAAGTCCAGATTAATTATTTTAGATACCTTTGATAATTATTGAAGGTATAGTGTATTGCAAGACTTATATAAATGATTAAAAATTAATAGTTTAATGAAATCTAGTTATTTATTTTTTAAGGTCGGCTTTATATTGCTGTTTTTCCTTTTGTCGGGTTGCGAAAAAAATATTGAGGAGATTCAATCTTTGATACCTGATCCAGAGCCAATTGTAAGTTTATGGCCTATACCGAATAATCATCCATTGCCAGGCGATTCAGTTAAAATAAGAATAGCTTGTTCCAATGCTGATTCCATTAGAATTAATGGTAATTTGATGAGATCTGCTGTTTTATATACCGGCCCGGTATTCTTTACACAGAAATACTTTGTTGAAGCCTTTGGCAATGGAATAGTCGTAATCGATTCAATCCTAATTATACCTCAATAGCCTGACGCTAAAACGTTCTAATTCCGATCAGAAAACAAATACTGTTTAAAACGTCAATAGATAATTGATTAATGCCCCTTAAAGTTCGATTCCTGGAGCACATTCATTCTACTTTTCTCCGACTTTCCAACAATTGTTTCTGGCATTGTCACTGTGCCATATAATTTAATTCCTTTTGAATGATATAGCCTTTCCTTATTCCAAAAAGGTGACTTTCCGGAGTTTGCAATGGAACAACTCATTTCATAATACGTCAGGCAAAATTTAGCCAGATATAGCTATTTCTGGCTTTTTGGTGCAAGGCATAAAACCATTAAAACCAAAGTTAAAACCAAGTAATTGAATGGGTACAATTCAGATTCCTTCATCTCGGGCTAATTATTTGAACTTCTGTGATTAGTAGGTGTTATTTCTTCAATAACTGGTCTGTCATTAAGACGATGCGAACCGTCAACTCTCCTGC